>NZ_JAJAFY010000001.1:0-408423 GCF_025384885.1 Photorhabdus kleinii | reverse complement strand
TTGAGTTGCCCATTTTACCACTAAATAATTCAAGTACCCCACTTTTTTATGCTCTCCTAATACTTTATACCGAATCAGAGTTGCTGGCAGAACTTGGGCACCGCCTCCGGGAGCATCGGGGTGCAGGCCTTCTGAATTCTTCCGTTAATCAGAAGGCCCCGGCGGAGGTACTGCACATCAGCCACGTCTCGACTGTCGTCTGAAAAGGATTACAACCCTAACTCAGATAATCCAGGATGATCATCAGGGCGGCGACCTAAAGGCCAATGAAATTTGCGCTCAGATTCTTTTATCGGAAGATCATTAATACAAGCATAACGGTTGTACATCAAACCATCTTCGTTAAATTCCCAATTCTCATTACCATATGAGCGAAACCAGTTACCGGAATCGTCATGCCATTCATAAGCATAACGAACCGCTATTCTATTCTCAGTAAACGCCCAAAGTTCTTTAATCAATCGATATTCATGCTCTTTCGCCCATTTTCTGGCTAATAAGTCCTGAGCTTCTTTACGACTATGTACAAATTCAGCACGATTACGCCAATGGGTATCCAATGAATAAGCCAATGCAACTTTTTCAGGATCACGGCTATTCCATCCATCTTCCGCCAAGCGAACTTTCTGAATAGCGGTTTCACGGGTAAATGGCGGAACCGGCTGGCGAATTTCTTTTGTATTAGACATATTGTCTCCTAATTAAATTTTCCATTAACTCACATCGTATTTATTCAGCAATGCCTCGGCAATATTCATCGCCTCTAAAGCATAATGTGTATCATTCATCACATGCGCAGTTGTAATAGCGCCTTCTATTAAGAGCAAGAGCTTCCTCGCTAAATCCGCTGATGAATCCGGCGATATTTCTTCACAAATAGACAGCACGTAAGTAAAAACTTTCTCTTTATGTTCCTTAGCAATTATTCTTACCGGATCATCAGGATTAGGGCGTTCACCAGATGTATTAATAAATGCACATCCTCTAAAATCATCACTTACGAACCATCTTTGTAATACCAAAAAAATATTCAGCAATTTCTCTTTAGGTGTTTTATATTCGACTATTGATGAGGTAAACCATCTCATCCATCGTTCATCTCGCCGACGAAGAACTTCTTCAATCAACCCCTCTTTCGTACCAAAATAACGATAAATTGTCTTACGTGAAGAACCGGTAGTGCGCGTTATCAGATCGATACCCGTCGCCGCAATCCCCCTTGTGTAAATTAATTCCTCTACAACATCCAACATGTTTTCCCTGTTGTTGGGCGCCTGCTCACCTTCCATGTTTTTCATGGTAGAACGATCATTCTCCATAGTCAACCTCTTTACTGAAAAAATAGATTTAAATTGTTATCTCTATGATTTAAAAAGTAATTATTAATGTTCATCGCCTTTATCACCAAAGTTGCTCATTCCCATACGAAAATGCCCTTTAATAATGATCTTATCAGAGAAATGAAGAAATAATATTAAATTTCCTACTACCATTTCTTGCTTATTATATCAATTAAAAAATAGAAATTTATTTTTAAAAGGAAAAAACAATATCAACATATTATTTTCATAGAATGTTTACAATATTCTATTTTATCTCTTTATTGTGAGTTATTTTTAATAATAAATCTTTAAGAATATTATTAATAAATATCTTAAAACACTACCAACAATTAGACAAATAAATAAAATGAATGAAGGGCGAATATCCGCCCTTCTGTCAACCACCAGCTAATTTAACTGTCATACCTTTGGCTTCAAGCAATTGTTTCAATAAATCCCTTTTATCACCTTGAATTTCTATTTCGCCATCCTTTACTGAACCACCACAGCCACATTTTTTCTTCAATTCAGCCGCCAGTTTAATCAGTGTCTGATCATCAGCATCAATCCCGGTAATCACGCAAACCCCTTTTCCTTTACGACCACTGGTTTGACGTTGAATACGAACAATACCATCTCCTTTTGGACGCTGAGATTTAACCGTTTCTTCCTGAATACGCCCTCTGTCTGTGGAATAGACCAACCGAGAATTATTATCTTGCATTAATCACTCCCGCAATAGATTGATTAATTTGACGCAATGCGGCCGCAGGATCGGCGGCACGGGTAATCGGACGGCCAATGACCATATAATCAACGCCAGCCAATACCGCCTGTTCTGGCGTCATGATACGGCGCTGATCACCCACATCACTGCCCGTCGGGCGAATTCCGGGAGTAACTAATTGAAAATGCTGACCACAAACCTTTTTCAGTTGCTGAGCTTCATGCGCAGAACAAACCACACCATCCAGCCCACATGCCTGAGTCAGTTTTGCCAACCTTTCAGCCTGTTGCGCTGGTGTCATATCAATCCCAATACCTTGCAGATCCGATTGTTCCATACTGGTTAATACCGTGACAGCAATTAATAACGGCGCATCATGACCATAAGGCAGCAGCGCCTCTTTCGCCGCTGTCATCATTCTGGCACCACCACTCGCATGTACGTTTACCATCCAAACCCCCATCTCAGCAGCAGCAGCTACCGCTCTGGCGGTGGTATTAGGAATATCATGGAATTTCAAATCCAGAAATACTTCAAAACCACGTTGGTGCAGCAACTTAACAAACTGCGGACCATGTAGGGTAAACATCTCTTTACCTACTTTCAGACGGCAATCCTGTGGATCAATTTTATCGGCAAAAGCCAGCGCCGCATCCTGATTGTCGTAATCTAAAGCAACAATGACAGGCGAGCTAACCTGTCTACCGAACGATGTTAAGGTATGAGATGTCATTTTTTAACCTTTTTGACTAACAAAGCAATATTATGGTGACACTGTCACTGACCATCTAATCCACGGATCGGTTTAATCGAATCCCACGAACGGCATGATGGACAGTGCCAATAAAGCGAATGAGAAGTAAAGCCGCACTTATGGCAGCGATAATTAGGTTTGGTGCGAATTTGCTCACCAACCATGTCCCGTAGCAAGATAATACTTTCTTTCGCCCGACCCTCTTCTGCTTCGGCCAGGTGGTAATCCATCAAGCGATAAAATAGGCGCATGGTCGGATGACGCTCCAATCGATGATTGATGTAAGTTTGCGCGACTTCATGCCCTTCTTGCTGCTCGATAATATCAGCCAGCAAAAGCTCGGCCGTTGCCCCACAATCCTCTTCGACACAACGTCTCAGGAAATTTTCCCATTCATCAAGCTGATTCCGATGCTGGTAACACTCCTGGAGAATAGGTAACACCTCACTCACCAACTGTTTATCCTGCTCAAGAACAGATTTTAAAGCATCCGCCGCTTTATTGTACTCTTGCCGGGCCATAAACAGACGCCCCAACATGATAGAAACTCTGGCGCAGTTTTTATCTGCCTGAACCGCTTTATTGAGATAACCGATAGCCTCATCAAGATCATCACCGCTCATCTCCTGTAAAGCGAGTTCACAATAAAAATGCGCAATTTTTTCCCGTAAATCATGTTTGCCGGATTTGACTAATTTCTCAGCAATATCAATGGCTTTTTTCCAATCACTGGTTGCCTGATAAATAGTCAGCAGCGATTGAAACGCATTTTGTCGAAAATCTTTTTCATTCACCAATTGAGAGAACATATTTTCAGCACGATCATACAAACCCGCAGACATATAATCGCGGCCCAATTGTTGCGTCGCAAGCAAACGCTGATCAAATGTCAGAGAAGCGCTTTCCATGAGAGATTGATGAATGCGGATAGCCCGCTCTACTTCTCCCCTGGAACGGAATAGATTCCCCAAAGTCAAATGCGCTTCAAAAGCAGAACTGTCCTCTTTAAGCATTTCAAGAAACAGATCCACGGCTTTATCTTGCTGGTTTGAAAGGAGAAAGTTAACCCCGGTAACATATTCTCGTGATAAGCGATCAGCATTTTGTTGCTTATCCTGTTGAGCACTTCTGCGCCCCATATACCAGCCATAAGCAGCGGCCACAGGAAGCAACAGAAACAACAGCTCTAACATAGGGGTTTATTCCTTGCTAAGTGCAAGCGATGAATGAGTAACCGAAGGTTCAGCAGGTTGCTCCAGTTGCGCTTCAAGTCGCTTAATCTTGCGTTCAGCTCTTCCTAATGACAAACGAGCACGAAGATAAAATAATCCACAGATAACCCAACCTAACACGAAACCGCTAGCAAATAATACAGCTAAAAGTGTAGATATAGAGTAATTCCCTTTAGCAATCAGATAGTTAAATGTAACAATCTGTTCGTTATTTGATCCAAGAGTCATCGAAACGACAAAGATCACCAATACCAGTAATAAAATCAGAAAATATTTCACATTTTTTCCTGTTATCTATTGTTGCTTGGACATTATGCTGGATAACGGCTCATTAAATTAGCATTTCCAGTCTGGATAAAGGAAGCAATTTATCATGATAAATGCGTCTTTCAGCTTTTTTGCGATATCTTCCCACCGATTAAGTGTAAATAAGAAGCAATGACACCGCCAAATCCTTTTTGTCGTTAATCAACCGCCATTTTTCTGAGTGACGACGCGACCATAAAAAAACCCACTAAAAGTAGCGACAAACTTGCAGCAAACAGGGTATATACCTAGAAGGAAAAACATATCCGGTCTCTCATTGCCAACCTGCCAACAATACAGCTACAGGTGGTAACAATAAAATCAGGGTTGCGATAATAATAGGTTTAGTAAATGGATTCATATCTGGCACCGGATTATTTTTATACACATTTTAAAAACTTGTTCAGTGTTAACATGTTAGTGTTATAACAGCCATTTATATATGATTATTTGAAAGTTTTTGACAGATAATTTGCGGTAAATATGGCAAAATATAGCCGCATTATAATCAGAGAAAATCTTTTACGCAGTGTCCGCTGATTTCCCAGACCGGTATTGTTTTTCACATCTATGTCTTGTAACGAGTCTGAATCAACATATGAACAATAAAATGCAATTAAAACGAGTCGCTGAGGCCAAGTTACCCACTCCTTGGGGTGATTTTTTAATGGTCGGCTTTGAAGAAATCGCCACAGGTCAAGATCATGTCGCATTAGTATACGGTACTATTTCTGGCAATGAACCTGTTCTTTCCAGGATCCATTCAGAATGTCTGACCGGTGACGCCCTGTTTAGTCTACGTTGTGATTGCGGTTTTCAACTTGAAGCCGCCCTTGCTCAAATTGCTAAAGAAGGGCGAGGTGTATTACTTTATCATCGACAAGAAGGTCGTAATATTGGCTTAATCAATAAAATTCGTGCTTACGCGTTACAGGATAACGGTATCGATACTGTAGAAGCTAACCATCAGTTAGGTTTTGCCGCCGATGAGCGTGATTTCACCTTATGTGCAGATATGTATAAATTACTCGGTGTTCAAGCTATTCGTCTGCTGACAAATAATCCCAAAAAAGTGGAAATTATGACCGAAACAGGTATTAATATTGTAGAACGTGTTCCATTAATTACCGGCCGGAATCCTAAAAATGCTTATTATTTGGATACCAAAGCCAAAAAAATGGGTCATTTGTTACCTGAGCAAAATTAGTTTCTCAGTAAGCTAGCTGGAAAAAACGGCGCTCAAATAAATCAGTGCCGTCTTTAGTATGATGTATACCCTATGGATTTCAAGATGCATCGCGACGGCAAGGGAGTGAATCCCCGGGAGCATAGAGAACTATGTGACCGGGGTGAGCGAGTGCAACCAACAAAGAGGCAGCTTGAAAGATAACGGGTATAAAAATTATTTCAACATGTGACGAATAACATAGTGCAAAATACCACCGTGGTGGAAATAATCTAATTCAGTTCTGGTATCAATACGACACTGAGCATTAATGATTTCCTGACGCCCATCCGAATAAGTCACTTTCACCGGAACAATCTGTCCCGGCTTGAGGTCATTCATCCCTTCAATATCAATTGTCTCATCACCTCGCAGATTTAATGTCTTACGATTTACGCCCTGAGAAAATTCCAATGGCAATACCCCCATACCAATCAGGTTCGAACGGTGAATACGCTCAAATGATTCCGCAATCACCACCCTAACCCCCAATAACCGAGTCCCCTTCGCTGCCCAGTCGCGGCTCGAACCAGAACCATATTCTTTGCCTGCAATGATAGCCAATGGTGTTTTTTCTTCCTGATAACGCATAGCTGCATCATAAATCGCTAATTGTGTCTGTGATGGAATATGGCGGGTATATCCTCCTTCGATACCAGAAATCATCTCATTACGGATACGGATATTAGCAAACGTTCCACACATCATGACTTCATGATTACCGCGCCTTGAGCCGTAGGAGTTAAAATCCTTAGGTTCAACCCCATGTTCTTGAAGATAACGCCCTGCCGGGCTGTCAGCTTTGATATTCCCCGCCGGAGAAATATGGTCTGTGGTTACAGAATCCCCAAGAATAGCCAATATATTCGCGCCGTGAATATCCGTTATCGCTTCAGGTTCTGCTGTCATTTCACTAAAGAACGGTGGGTGGCGAATATAAGTAGAATCAAGCTGGAAGTGATAAGTTGCAGAACTCGCAACATCCAGCGACTGCCATGTTTCATCACCATCAAAGACTTCCGCATACTCTTTGTGAAACATATCAGCCTTAATTTGATCAACCGCTTTAGCAATTTCTTTGCTATCAGGCCAGATATCCTTCAAATAGACATCATTGCCTTGTTGATCCTGACCAAGAGGATCTTTAGTCAAATCCTTTTTCATGTTGCCGGATAAAGCATACGCCACGACTAACGGCGGCGACGCTAGCCAGTTAGTTTTTATCAGAGGATGGATACGGCCTTCAAAGTTTCGGTTGCCAGAAAGGACCGCACCGACGGTAAGATCAGCTTGCTTAATCGCCGCTTCAATAGATTCATGCAGTGGCCCAGAGTTACCAATGCAAGTTGTACAACCATAACCTACCAGATTGAAGCCCAATTGCTCCAGATACGGCATCAAGCCAGCCAGTTCAAGGTAATCCGTCACCACTTTCGAGCCTGGCGCCAGTGAGGTTTTCACCCACGGTTGGCGTTTAAGCCCCTTCTCAACCGCTTTTTTCGCCAACAACCCCGCGGCCATCAGCACAGTGGGATTAGATGTGTTGGTACAGGAAGTAATCGCAGCAATGACAACAGCCCCCTCTTCTAACTCATACTTCTGGTTATCCAGATTAACTGGCGCTGAGATGGCTTTCCCCTGGGATTTATTCATTTCCAGATCAACGGATGATTGAAATACTTGAGGTACTCGCGCTAAAGCCACCCTGTCTTGTGGACGTTTCGGTCCAGCGAGGCTCGCTTCCACCGTCGACATGTCCAGCTCAAGACTACTGGTAAATACCGGTTCATCACCGGGATTTCGCCATAATCCTTGGATCTTACAATAAGCTTCTACCAGCTCAATCTGCTGTTCTGCACGCCCTGTCAATCGCATATAGCTCAGGGTAATATCATCTACCGGGAAGAAACCGCAAGTTGCACCATATTCCGGTGACATATTGGCAATGGTTGCCCTGTCTGCCAGCGGCAAATCAGCTAACCCATCCCCATAAAATTCAACAAATTTCCCGACCACACCATGGGCACGCAGCATCTGAGTCACTGTCAGTACAAGGTCTGTTGCAGTAATCCCTTCGCGTAACTTGCCGGTAAGTTTAAAACCCACCACATCAGGAATAAGCATGGAAACAGGTTGTCCTAACATGGCCGCTTCAGCTTCAATACCGCCCACCCCCCATCCTAAAACACCGAGACCATTGATCATGGTGGTATGAGAATCGGTACCAACCAAGGTATCAGGATAAGCCAACTCTCGTCCGTTATGCATTTCATGCCAAACCGTTTTACCCAGGTATTCCAGGTTTACCTGATGGCAAATCCCGGTTCCGGGCGGGACAACACGAAAACGGTTAAAAGCTTTTTGCCCCCAACGCAGAAAAAGATAACGCTCGTAGTTACGTTCCATTTCTAATTGAACATTTTGTTCAAAGGCTTTTTCCGTGCCGAATTTATCCACCATAACTGAATGGTCAATAACCAAATCAACGGGTGATAGTGGATTAACTTGTTCAACATTACCACCAAGGCGCTGAACCGCTTCTCTCATGGCCGCTAAATCAACAACGGCAGGCACCCCGGTGAAATCCTGCATTAATACACGTGCCGGCCGGTAAGCAATTTCTCTGTCTGTATGGCCGGTATTTTGCCAATCAACAATTGCTTTCAAATCATCATCAACAACAGAATTGCCATCGATATTGCGAAGAAGATTTTCCAGAAGAACTTTCAGTGATTTGGGCAAACGGGAAATATCACCCAAATGTTTAGCAACCAGTGGTAAGCTGTAATAATCATATTGTTTACTTGCAGCGGAAAGTGTTGAAACACAAACTTTTTTTAAATCAAACGACATAACTCCTCCTTCTTCTTATACTGGCATAACTCAAAACCACCTTAGTGCCTAGCCGTTAATGATAATGGCACAAATTAAACATAACATATAAGCAAATATTTGTTTCTCATTACCGCACAATGAATCAATTCAGTGTAACTATCAGAATTTCAGTAATAAATTTTGATAATTTAGTCGAGTAAACAATCGAATGATAATCAGCTAGAATTAACCCGCTAACAATTCAATTGGATTCAAATTATCAATAAAAAAACAAGGACAAAATAATGGATATAAAAAACGAAATTACGAATAATCAGCAACATATCGCAAAAATCAATGAAGCTAATACGTTCTTTCACATCAACGACACTTATTTTAATATAGAAAATACCAATAAATATAATGAAAAGGATGGCTTAGTTCAGTTCATCATAGCCAAACAATTATCTGATAAACCAGAAGTTATAGAGAAAACAAACAACCTAAGTCAAACATTAATTGCACTCTCCTCCATTGCAACCAATTATGTCAATAAATACGCGGAAAAATATGGAGAGCAATATAAAACAGATATGGATTTTTGGACGAAAGTCGTTAACAAATTACCTCTAATGGGTACCAGCAAAGTTGAATCCAAAAATTACACCGATTCATTAAATGGTTTAAGCATTTCAAAAAGTTTCCTTAATTTTATCATGAATGTTGTTGTATTCGAAAATACGGATATGCTGCCAGATTTCGCTAATTTTCTTACCAAGCAAGGCGAAACGATTCGTTTAGGCATACGGAAAAATAAAGGCTTTTATTCTACAGTGACACTGACGATTGCCATCGATACGTTGATTGTAGGAGAGAAGACAGTATATATTCCGAAACTAAAACTCTATCGAGTTAATTTTGATAGCACCAATTCAAACTTTTTATCAAGCTGTGCTTCTAATGAAAATATCAATATTGATTTTGAGTATTCATCCTTAATATCGGTCTTAGACTATGAAGCACTCGAACATCCTGAGATTAAAACCAGTTTTGATAATTTCATTAACAAGCAAAGAAAAACATCAATAGAAGATTCTGATGATTTCTTCAGTGGTGAGTTTGAACCGATCTGATAAGCAAAATTAGGGAGCTAATCGCAACATTAGCTCCCTAATTATTTCATTATACGATTGGTAATTTGATATCTTTGAACATGACTTCGATATCTTCATTTGAGCGTAAAGCAACTGCCTGATCAATAACATCACGTGTCAGGTGAGGCGCAAAACGCCACATAAAATCATACATGTAGCTGCGCAAGAAACTACTGCGACGAAAACCAATCTTAGTTGTGCTGTAGCTGAATTTATCACGCATATCAATGCAAACAAGGTCATTATCCTGCACCGGATCAACCGCCATGTTGGCAATAACCCCCACACCTAATCCTAACCGGACATAAGTTTTAATGACATCAGCATCTGTCGCAGTGAAAACAATTTTAGGCTTTAAGCCCACTTTATCGAATGCGACATCTAACTCAGAACGACCGGTAAAACCAAATGTATAAGTGACCAGTTGATATTCAGCCAGTTCTTCAATTGAAACACTCTCTTTACCTGCCAGCGGGTGATCCGACGTGACCACCAGCGTCCTGTTCCAATGGTAACAAGGCAACATTATCAAGTCTTCATATAAATGCAGTGCCTCAGTTGCAATAGCAAAATCAGCACTACCCTTACTGACAGCTTCAGCAATTTGTGTTGGCGACCCCTGATGCATGTGTAAAGAGACCTGCGGATAACGTTCAATAAAGCCTTTAATCACAGGAGGTAATGCATAACGGGCCTGTGTATGAGTAGTAGCAATATATAGCGAACCACGATTCGGATAAGTATGTTCACTAGCAACTGACCGTATTGCATCAATCTTAGATAATACTTCACGAGAAATTCGGACAACCTCTTCACCTGCGGGAGTAACATGCGTCAGGTGTTTACCACTACGGGAAAAAATCTGAATACCTAATTCATCTTCAAGCATTCTGACCTGCTTACTGATCCCGGGTTGAGAGGTATACAGTCCTTCTGCCGTAGATGAAACATTGAGGTTGTGGTTTACCACCTCCACGATGTAACGAAGCTGTTGCAATTTCATATAAACACCATCCCAAAATAAACGCTGTGAACAATTATGACTTAGAAATCTGGACTGATATTGCTGTTTGCTATTTATTATAACGAATAGAAATAATATTGTTGTCGCATATAACCACTATAACACGATTATATATTTATATAACGAATAATTAAAAATTCATAATGAATGTTTAACCGGATTCTAATTCATATATTTTAAGATAATGCCAATAGGCGAAAAAAGCCAACCTATAAGGTTGGCTTAATAGAAGAAAATAATCCCTTTTCTGAGAAAAAGAGAGTATTGATTCTGTCAGAAATTGTTACTTTTTGTCTTTCTCAACCCATTTCCCATCAACATAAAACACACTCCACCCCGTTGCCTTGCCATTTTTCTCTGAAGAAGCATATTGCTGTTTAGTCTTACGGCTAAAACGGATAACTGCTTTATTACCTTCAGCATCCGCCACAGGCGCATCAGCCAGATAGCGTAATTTCTCCGGCAAACGTTCTTTAAAACGCGCTAACTCTTCTACCAACGGCGCTCTGGTTTCTCTGGATTTAGGGAAAGTATTTGCTGCTAAAAATACACCGGCTGCACCATCACGCAATACAAAATAGGCATCAGATTTTTCACAAGGAAGTTCTGGTAGCGGAACCGGATCCTCTTTTGGCGGCGCGACTTCTCCACTGCGCAAGATTTTGCGGGTATTTTTACAAGTTTCATTGGTGCAGCCCATGTATTTACCAAAACGCCCCATTTTCAAGTGCATTTCAGCGCCACATTTATCACATTCGATAACAGGACCGTCATATCCCTTAATGCGAAATTCACCCTCTTCCACTTTGTAGCCATCACAAGCCGGGTTATTACCACAAACATGTAACTTACGTTGGCTATCAATAAGGTAACTGTCCATCGCTGTACCACATTTTTTACAGCGACGACGGGCGCGCAATGCGTTTGTTTCCGCCTCATCCCCTTCCAAGACATTAAGAATCTCATTTTCAGGGATAAGGTTTATCGTCTGCTTACAACGCTCTTTAGGTGATAACGCATAACCAGAACAACCCAAGAAAACACCCGTGGTTGCCGTTCGAATGCCCATAGAGCGCTGACATGTCGGGCACTCAATAGAGGTAATTACCATCGGATTAGGCCGCATACCGCCATCTTCCGGCTCTTTATTGGCGACGTCTAGCTGTTCACTAAAATCTGTGAAAAACTCATCCAGAATCCCTTTCCATTCGGCTTTGTTACTTGCAACCTGATCAAGCTGATCTTCCATTCGCGCAGTAAAATCATAACTCATCAGCTCGTTGAAATTTTCTTCCAGACGATCAGTAACAATTTCTCCCATTTTCTCCGAGTAAAAACGGCGACTCTCCACGCGAACATAACCACGCTCCTGAATCGTGGAGATAATGGAAGCATAAGTGGATGGGCGACCAATACTGCGTTTCTCCAGCTCTTTAACCAGGGATGCCTCACTGTAACGTGCCGGTGGTTTGGTGAAATGCTGGCTTGGGATCAGTTGTTGCAAATCAAGTTCTATACCAATTTCAACAACCGGCAACGTGTGGTCTTCATCACCTTTGCGTAACACAGGCATCACTTTTGTCCAGCCATCAAAACGCAGTGTACGACCTTTGGCCCGCAATTCAAAATCACCTGCCTGTACCATCAATGTTGTGGAATCGTATTTCGCCGGTGTCATCTGACAAGCCACAAACTGACGCCAGATTAGCTGATACAGCTTCTGTGCATCCGCATCCATATCTTTCAGTTGCTCTGCCATGATATCAACACTGGAAGGACGAATCGCTTCATGCGCTTCCTGTGAATTCTCTTTACTGCTGTAAGTATTGGCTGCTTTTGGCAGGTATTTATCGCCAAAATTATCACTGATATAACCACGAACCATATCCAGCGCATCCTGACTCAAGTTAGTTGAATCAGTACGCATATAAGTAATATATCCGGCCTCATACAAACGCTGAGCCATCATCATGGTCTTTTTAACACCAAACCCTAAACGCGTGCTGGCCGCCTGTTGCAATGTAGATGTGATAAACGGCGCACTCGGTTTACTGGAGGTTGGACGATCTTCACGATCGATCACTTTGTAACGGGCTTTTTCCAGTAAAGAGACGGCGGCTTGAGTTTGTTCACTATTAACCGGCTTAAACGGTTTACCCTGCTGATGGGTCACTTCCATATGCAGTGAAATTTCGCCTTTCGCCAGCAAATCAGCATGTAATTGCCAATATTCTACCGGTACAAACGCTTTAATTTCACGCTCTCTTTCTACTACAAGGCGTACCGCCACCGATTGCACACGACCGGCAGATAGCCCTCTAGCCACCTTTTTCCACAGTAGCGGAGAAACCATATAACCCACGACTCGATCCATAAAACGGCGAGCTTGTTGAGCATTTATCCGGTGAATATTTAATTCACCCGGATTATCAAATGCCTGTTTGATGGCATTTTTAGTGATTTCATTAAAAACAACCCGGCTAAAACGATCGCCATCACCGCCAATCACTTCCCGCAAGTGCCATGCAATGGCTTCTCCCTCTCGGTCAAGATCCGTTGCGAGATAAACATGATCAACTTTTTCAGCCAGTGATTTTAGCTCTGCCACGACCTTCTCTTTGCCCGGCAAAATCTGATAATTCGCTTCCCAACCACGGTATGGATCAACGCCCATACGGTTGACTAATGCAGCTTTCTCATCTTTTTTAACCTTCTTCTTAGACTTATCGGTAGATGAGCTCGAACTCTTTTGGCTGGCTGAGCCGCTGGTCGGCAAATCACGGAT
Organism: Photorhabdus kleinii; assembly: GCF_025384885.1. NCBI lineage: Bacteria > Pseudomonadati > Pseudomonadota > Gammaproteobacteria > Enterobacterales > Morganellaceae > Photorhabdus > Photorhabdus kleinii. The sequence continues at coordinate 395,080 of NZ_JAJAFY010000001.1, read as the reverse complement.
ATGACCAACGCTGGATTTCACCACGTAGTCACTCCCCAAATATTTGTTGATTGTTTTGGCCTTTGCCGGGGACTCCACTATTACAAGAGCTTTACCCATAGTTATCTTTACCTAATTATCTTTTCAGATGGTGGAATTCACTGCGCCATATCACGGTATTTAAAACCTCTTTTTATATTGCGATAGATTCTCAATATATCAACTTATTTTTATTCAGTTGATTTTCCCAAACTCGAAACATATTGAATTATCTAAGGTATTTTAGATACCGCCCATGATCTATGCAAATGAATGAAGCGATCACCGTAAACAAAATCTTCCATCTGCATGATGAAAAGTTCACACTCTACCTGATAAAAAATGATGCGCAACAAATTATTTTTGATTAAGGATAGAAAAAGGTAGAACAGAACAACACCGATTAAAGGTGAACAATGACTAAAAAAAGCCAGCGATATTATCCGCCAACGTGAAGATTTTATTCATGGTATGTATATAAGTAGCGTAAAGCAAAAAGGAAATGTATTAGTATTAATGGTGAATTTTTTCTAAGGGAAAATGGTTTACCCACAGTAAAAAGTACTGCTATTTTCAATATGTTCAAACACCTGACGCATATCCTGTCGAAACAATATTATCTCGAAAATTAATAACAAAAATTTATTGAGCAACGAATAGGCAGATATATAAAAACGATATAAAAATATATCTGCCGGGTATAAAACAGCTCTGACAGTAAACTACAAGTATTAATTACATTTCTAAGGTGAGATCAGAGAAAAAACCCGCCATCAAACGATTAAACAGCTCTGGTGCTTCCCAAAATGGCCCATGTCCCAAGTTGAGCAAGTTATACACCTGACCAGTCCAGAGATTTTTGTAGGTTATCCCGTTAATGTAATCAATATTAACGAATAAATCTTCTGCGCCATTAACGATAGCCAGTGGCGTTGGGTTTGTTTCAACCAATAACCGTTGATCCATAACGTCCGGTGAAACCGACGCTTCAGACATATACTGCCGGGCCAAACCATCGGTCCGCGCCACTGCGGATCTCAAAAATGGCTCACAAAGTGCGTTTTCTCCATACAACGCCAGGGTATAATCCGTAATCTCCTCTTCTGTCAGCGAAGCCTTACCCGATATTGCCATAAACCGGCTTGGTTTAAATCCAAGACTGACATTCTCTGCGCCTGGACTAACCGGCGGCGTGCCACAAATCATTAGCCCAACAATCCCTGGGAATCGCGGGATCAGCTCTAAACCGATATGTCCCCCCAGTGACCATCCGAAAACAGCAACTTTATCGATGCCTAATTTTTCCAGTACTTCGATGATGCAAAGTGCATAACCAGGTATCGAATAGGTCCGGCGAGGGTCCACTGCATTTGATGAAGCACCGTGCCCTGGTAAATCAATCGCTAAAATCCGGTATTCGTCACCAAAACAGTTAATTTGATGGCGAAAAACGTCTTTGCAACTCGAATTACCGTGTATAAGGAGGACCGGTAACCCATCACCTCCCGTATCAGCAACAGAGATGACAGCATGACTGGTATGAATATCGTATTGTGAAATAGCCATAATACTTTATTTCCTTATGAATATTATTGTAAGTTGCCATTCTTCGGGAATTTTCATAATGCGTTTAAAGATGCCAATAACGCTGTGCAAAAGTGACTTGTATTTATTTGAAAATCAGCCAGACAGAACACATAAACGCAAAGCCAGAGTATCAACTATTGGTGTAGAAAAGCCTGCGGCTCATCACAAGCAGGAAGGGGGATGTAAAGCAAATTATGTAACACCTGTAATATTTTAACAGGGCCAAAATACCTGGCTTTTCAGGGGAATAACATCGTGAGAATAAGCGCCACTCTATTCAATTAGCACTACAATTAAGCAATATATCAAGGTACCCCTGAACGTCGAAATAGAACGCCTTGGGGTACGCCAAGATAATTGATTCAAAATAGCGGAATTTTAATTAAAGCAGAGGCTTCTCCCCTCTTTGCCACCAGCGCAATAATAGTTTATCAATACTTTCCATTGCATTGCCGGTGAAACGCTCTACCATGCGTTTACGGCGTGTATAACTGACACCAATAACTTCACAGTTATCTATTTGAGCAATCAACAGATCATCGCTGACACCAATTTCGTCAATCAATCCCTTCTCTTTCGCCTGTGAGCCGTACCAATATTCGCCTGTCGCCACACTTTCCACGTCAAGTGATGGGCGATGAGTATGAATAAACGATTTGAATAGTTCGTGAGTCTGATTCAGATCTTCCTGAAACTTTTTCCGACCCTGCTCTGTATTTTCCCCCAACACAGTCAGTGTACGTTTATATTCACCAGCCGTATGGAGTTCCACATCAATATCATTTTTCTTCAATAACTTATGAATGTTCGGAATCTGAGCGACCACGCCAATAGAACCAATGATGGCAAAGGGTGCAGCAACTACACGATCAGCAACACAAGCCATCATATAGCCCCCACTGGCAGCAACTTTATCTACGACGATAGTCAAGCGAATCCCTTTCTGACGCAAACGGGCAAGCTGAGAAGCCGCCAATCCATAGCCATGCACCATGCCTCCAGGACTTTCCAGACGTAACAACACTTCATCTTTTGCATCTGCCACGGCCAGAATTGCGCTAATCTCTTCACGTAATGAATCGACTTCATGTGCATCCATACTTCCTTTAAAATCCAGCACATAAAGACAAGGTTTCTGTAACCCTTTATGACCTGCCTTAGCGTCACTTTTCTTCTGCTTGGATTCGAGCTTTTGTTGCTTATTAAACGCTTTCTGCCAGATTTTTCCTTCCGCTTCCGTCATGCGTGCCCGCTGCATTTGACGCTGTTTATCCCGATATGATTCACCAAGGTCGGTGAGTTTCAGTTCTCCTTTTAGCGAGGATTTCCGCATTCCCATGCCAATACCGAATATTGCCAAAGCAATAACAGCCAACACCAATGTAACTACTTTGGCTAAAAACAACCCGTAAAGAGATAAGTACTCCACAAAATCCACCTTTTGTTTCTTAGACTATGAATTTACAAATGCATTTAATTTTTTTCATTTAAAAACAATATATTATAATTAATTCGCATTCAATAAATACGAATATGTACAAATAAAAACGTCCAGTATATCGGCCTCAGTAGCTAATTCTACACCATTAGATAGAGAAATGGGGGACCAGTTCAAAAATGAGGGATTAGATTGCAGAATCACAAAAACCCGGCGTTTCAACCAAGCACTATGGCTGTTACCACTACTTGACTGTTACAACTATCTGAAAGAGAAGCAGGAAATTATCGAACAATGGGAAAAGAGATCGTTATCGCTATATACCCGTTATCCTTCAAGTTGCCTCTTTGTTGGCTGCACTCGCTCACCCCGGTCACATAGTTACCTATGCTCCCGGGGATTCTCTCCCTTGCCGTCGCGATGCATCTTGAAATCCATAGGGTATAGATGATGCAATGGTTCGCTGACTACATTGATAAGACATCGGGAATAATATATACCCGTCATCTTTCAAGTTGCCTCTTTGTTGGCGGCACTCACTCACCCCGGTCACATCGTTATCTATGCTCCCGGGGATTCGCTCCCTTGCCGCCGCGATGCATCTTGAAATCCATAGGGTATACCCCAAACTTCATTAATGAGAGAAAAAGACTATGATATTCATTTTATTAAATGTAGTAAAATTGACTGTTTTCTTTATATTATTTGCAATATTTAGTTATTTTTTTATTTCAGGAAAAAACGTAAAAAAACAGTAATATCATCGGTGTTATCTGCCGTTGTTTTTATTCTAGTTGAGATTTTATCTCCAGCGCTGCTGCTCTGTTTTTTATATCTCTCTGAATTTTTTTATAATGCCGTGCATTAAATGCGCGGCATATTTAGTCCATAAATAATTCAGGTTGTCTTTAACTAAATAAAATCGTTACATAGCTCTTGTAATTTATTAATAACACGCCCCACATGGAAACCGTCACAAGCAGCATGATGCACCTGAATTGCCAAAGGCAACTGAGTTTGATTTCCATTTTGGTAAAATTTTCCCATTGTAAATATGGGTGGAAAATAATCGATAAAACTTGCAATGTTCAAGTTAAATCCATCAAAACTTACCCACGGCACTGATGATATGTGAAAGTGATTTTCAGGTAGTTCTGGTTTAGAAAAAAAGCAAAGATCATCTTTATAGGTTTCATAATCATCAGAATAGTTTTTCATAAACTCGGACAGATCAGCATTGAACTCAGTCCAAATCGCTGAGAATGTTTCTGTTTCCTTGTGAAAGATTGTATACGCAGGATTTACACCATCCCATACAATTAATTCTTCATCTTTTATAGCCATTCTGAACTCAGAATAAGAGTTCACAACTTTTGATATTAAATAAATCATGGTTGGATAGAATTTATATTGTTTTTCTACCAACGAAGATAACAAATGGGTAATATCAATTTTTGCTGTTAGACTAAATCCGCATTGCACAACATTACGGTAATGCAAGAAATGCTCTTTCCTATCCCAGAGATCTATATCAACCTTTGAGTAATTCATGTTTTCCCCTTCTAATGTAAAATTTAACAAATTGATTAAATTAGAAGGGCTGCTCTTTCTGTTTGTATTGGACTCATAATCACTCCGGTATGAAATTGGATTAAATACTCAGTTTCTGACGAAGAAAAATTATACATTAGCTAAAAATAAATAACTACCAACACAGCAACTATGCTCCGTTTATCTCCTGAGCAATCAACCTTAGCAAATTTGACTCAATATATCACTTTCTGTTTTGATAGCCCGAACGGCCTCCGACGGTAACAAATCGCGCCATCAATAACAGGAAATCTTCAAATGTTACATTACCAACCAAGACATGACCTCCTACAACAACGTATTATTTTGGTGACAGGTGCTGGAAAGGGTATTGGCCGTGAAGCGGCTTTGACCTATGCCCGTTACGGTGCACAAGTGATCTTACTTGGCAGAACAACACACAAACTGGAAGCTGTCCAAAAAGAGATTGAACAAGCAGGTGGGGTCCCTGCAACTGTTTACACCATGGATCTGCTTACCGCCACAGCCGAAGAGTGTCAGGCATTCGCTGGCGATTTAGCGCAACATTATCCGCATCTGGATGGCGTATTGCATAATGCAGGATTACTGGGAGCTGTCGCACCGATGGCAGAGCAGCCAGTGCAATTATGGCATGATGTTATGCAAGTCAACGTCAATGCGACCTTTATGTTAACGCAAGCCTTATTACCACTATTATTGAAGTCACCTGACGGATCATTAATCTTTACCAGTTCGAGCGTTGGCCGCGAAGGTCGTTGTGGTTGGGGAGCCTATTCCGCCTCTAAATTTGCAACCGAAGGCATGATGCAAGTTTTAGCAGCAGAATATAAGCACACTTCTCTACGCGTTAATTGTATTAATCCCGGCGGTACACGCACAAATATGCGCGCCCGCGCATTCCCTAACGAAAATTCTGCTAAACTGAAAACACCGGCAGATATTATGCCACTGTATCTTTATCTTATGGGCAGCGATAGTCTGCATAAAACAGGCATCAGTTTTGATGCCCAACCCGGACGCAAAGCAGGACCAGCCGAATAATGACAATCAATGACAACCAACATCAAAAAAGGCAACAACGCCTAAAAGAAAAAGTGGATTTTCGTATTGAAGCCGCCCAGTTAGAACGGGGTATTCTCATCGTTTTTACCGGCAATGGTAAAGGCAAAACCACTGCGGCATTTGGCACTGTAACCCGAGCGATAGGTCATGGATTTCGCGCCGGTGTGATCCAGTTTATCAAGGGGAAATGGGAGAATGGCGAGAAAAATCTGCTGGAACAGCATGGAGTGAATTTTCATGTTATGGCAACAGGTTTTACCTGGGAAACTCAAAGCCGGGAAACGGATACTGTAGCCTGCCAGCAGGTATGGCGCTATGCGTTAGAGATGTTATCTAATCCCGATTTGGATCTAGTTATCTTGGATGAACTGACTTATATGGTGAGTTATGGCTATCTTCCTCTGGAAGAAGTTATTACTGCGCTCAACCACCGACCGGAACACCAATCCGTTATTATCACCGGCCGGGGTTGTCATCGTGAATTATTGGAAATGGCAGATACCGTGACAGAGATGCGCCCGGTAAAACATGCCTTTGACGCCGGCATTAAAGCACAAAAAGGGATCGATTGGTAAAAAAGGCCCCGTTATAACACACGAGACCCAGAAAACTTAACGACCTTTTGGTGCGGTTGTTCGCCCCGCATTCTGGCGTGAACTGCCCGGACGTTTACCTGCCGATGGACGCGATGCGACTTGAGCATGGCGTTTAACCGCTCGGCGGATTTGGTTAGCTTTAAGACGGCGTTGATCACGCCCAACGGCCACTTTGGAAACCGTCTCTTCATTCAAATCCACTAATTGGCGTAAATAGTTAGTCTGCTCCAGACCCAATTCCGTCCATCCCCCGCGTGGTAAGCCTTTTGGCAAACTAATATCCCCATAACGCACACGAATAAGACGACTCACCTGTACACCAACTGCTTCCCAAAGACGACGAACTTCACGGTTACGTCCTTCTGTCAGCGTGACGTTATACCATTGATTCATCCCCTCTCCCCCCTTAAACGCGATAGTACGGAATGAAGCTGGACCATCTTCCAGTTGAATCCCTTTAGCCAGTTGTTTCAATTTGGCATCATCAACTTCACCAAAGACACGGACAGCATATTCGCGTTCAACTTCACGGCTTGGATGCATCAAGCGATTAGCCAGTTCACCATCCGTGGTAAATAGCAACAAACCACAGGTATTCACATCCAGACGCCCAACCGCTATCCAGCGGGAACCTAGCAATTTAGGCAGACGATCAAAAACCGTTGGCCGTCCTTCTGGATCATGACGAGTACAAAGCTCACCTTCTGGTTTGTAATAAGCCAAAACACGGCAAACCGCTTTTTGTGATTCTTTGATATTTAATACCCGACCATCGAGGCGGATTTTTGTGGCGGGCTGAACTTCAAGGCGATCACCTAAAGTCGCAATCTTACCGTCAACACTGACGCGCCCCTGTTGAATATAACCTTCTATTTCGCGGCGGGAACCGTGACCGGAACGCGCGAGAATTTTCTGTAACTTTTCAGATTTCTGTATCTTACCGCTCATTGAGCAACCTCTGTTGTCGCCTTCACAGGCGTCGTGTTATATATCAATCAATACGTTATGATAGAATTCAATCATAACAAACTGATTTTAATACATTTGATAGCATAGAATGCTAGAAAATAGCTCATACATTCTAATCCGTGGCCGAGCATTCTACACTAATTTCAGACACAATGATTCTAATCCAGCAATTCCCATCACACGAAAACTGAAAACATCATGGCTGGCGTAAGGTAACAATATCTCCATCCTTATCGCGATTTACCGACATTTAATATAACAGATTCCCCATTATCAGGATTAAAAAACCCAACACTGATCACATTTCATACTAGCCATTCTGACGGTCAATTAATTACACATTAGAGATCATCGCCAATCAATAAATAACCCATTGTCGATTGATTGATGATTCTGATCGAATAAACCCCCGTTGGGTTATAAACCGGCGGATAGATAACAGAAAATAACAAATTATGCCCTTCAGGATGGGATGCAATTGCCCCAATGGTGCTAACAAAGCCGCAATTACCAAGATAAAGCTGGCCCATATCGATCATCTCTATCCCTTTAATAAACATGTTAGGGGATTCAATAAAATCTTTAATACGGTTATGCTTATCAACTCCCCCGCTTTGCCATTGCTCAGGAGGATATGAATCATCCAATAAATAACCATTCTTCTCTGATAACGCTTTAATTAAGGCCAATACCGGATCTTTTGCATATAACGTGACGCCTTTAAAGTCAAAAGGTTCACAAGCAGCCAGAATATCATTTAATTCACTTAATTTTACCGCTTTATCAGGATCTCCGCTCAATGCTTCTTGCACTGATTTTTCAGCATATGCGTCACGTCCACATGCGATTAAATCTCTATCTGGTGATTTCTGCCATGTATGAACATTAGCGACATCAACTGGTTTATCGGAGAAATTAATAACTGACATTTTCAATATCCCTTGATTTTATAATGGATGGATAACCTTACGCTGTTATTTATATTAAATAGCCAGCCCAAAGATTTTTACCTAATAATATAATTAAATAATTAGCAAATAAACTTACCTTGGGTGAGGTAAATATTTCCTTATCACGTTATTAAAATCAACTTAATTATTAAATAGATGATAATTTTATTTTATTGAGTCAGCATTAATAATTCGAAACAACAATAACCATTTCTATTCAATTAAAAAATCAAAAATATATACCCTATGGATTTCAAGATGCATCGCGACGGCAAGGGAGAGAATCCCCGGGAGCATAGGTAACTATGTGACTGGGGTGAGCGAGTGCGGCCAACAAAGAGGCAACTTGAAAGATAACGGGTATAAAGCCTGCGTATAATACACAGGCTTTATATAGATTCTGAAAATAATTACTGCGTAGCTTATAAGAATGGCGTGATATTGCCAGCCCCTTCCCGTATTACAACCGGCGTATTCTCAGTTAAATCAATTACGGTGGTAGGCTGTTGCCCTAAATAACCCCCGTGAATAATCAGATCAACCCGTTTTCCCAAATTATCTTTAATTTCTTCAGGATCAGATTCAGCAAAATCATTGCCCGGCAAAATCAGGCTAGTGGACATCAATGGTTCACCCACCTGTTCAAGAAGCGCCAAAGCAATTGGATTAGATGGAACACGTAACCCGATGGTTTTCCGCTTATCATTCATCAAACGACGAGGTACTTCTTTCGTCGCTCGCAAAATAAACGTGTAATTGCCCGGAGTATTATTCTTAATCAGACGAAAAGCCGAATTATCGACATAAGCATAAGTCGATATCTCCGACAAATCCCGGCACATTAAGGTGAAATTATGATGACTGTCTAACTGGCGAATACGACATATCCGAGTCATCGAATCTTTATCTTCCAGATGGCAACCAATCGCATAACCGGAATCAGTGGGGTAAACAACCACCCCTCCTTTTTTCAACACATCCACACTTTGCCCTATTAAGCGGGGCTGCGGATTATCTGGATGAATATAAAAAAACTGGCTCATAAATTTTACCTCTTAATTTTATGCTGCCCCTACAGTGACCAGTTACGCCATATTGGTACCACATCACCAGGTAACCACAATTTACGCCCTAACTCTATCCATGAACAAGGCTGGTGAAAATCAGAACCTAACGAAGCCATCAAATCATATTCCCGTGACAACTGACCGAGATATTGCCGCTCGTTAGGTGCCTGCTGGCACTGTGCAACTTCCATTGCATCACCACCATGTTGTTTAAACCAGGCAATCAGACGCTTCAACCATTTGGTCGATAAATCATATCGTCCCGGATGCGCAATGACTGCTTGACCACCTGATTGATGAATGGCATCAATAGCTTGTTCAATTGTACACCATTGCGGTGGAACGTATCCGATTTTTCCCTTTGCCAGATATTTTTTAAATATTTTCGCCATTGTTGGCTCTCTGCCCATTTCAATTAAATAACGGGCAAAATGGCCTCGTGTTACTTGTCCACCATTCGCTAATCGGCTCGCTCCTGCCCAAGCATCGGAAATACCCACCTTTGCCAGCTTGCGACCTATTTCAATTCCTCGTTCTTTCCTGAGTTCAGATTGTTTATTAAGTAATTCAATCATTGCATTTGACTGAATATCAATGTTCAGACCAATAATATGAATCTCGATATTTTGCCACAAGGTGGATATCTCAACCCCTGATATGAGCTTTAATGGCAAATCATGTTGGTTGATATATTCATGGGCTGGCAAAATAGCGTCTGTCGTATCGTGATCAGTCACGGCCAATACATTAACGCCCATTGCCACCGCTCGTTCGACCAATTCTGCTGGTGAAAGTAAACCATCCGATGCAGTCGTATGGCTATGCAGATCGTAAATTGTTACTAACTCAGTGGCTGAATTTGTCATTATCCCTTTCTCTGCCCAAATAGCTTAAAACGCTTGATGGGATAGCTTAACGGTAAATGGTCGCGTTTTACAGAAATAATCATGTTCAGCCCTAGAATATCGGGTTGAACATGATTATTTTAAGAATGAAAAAACTGACAGATAAGAAAAGCAATATCCCTTTTTATTGGCAAAGAAAAATTAACCGGCGTTTTTCTTCACCTAACCAATAGATTTTAAATAATAGGGCTTACCCGGATTATAGAGTGGCCCCATGTCGATGGTTTCATCATTAGATTTGGCAATATAGCCCATCCCTTCTCTGGCCGCATTTGCCAACAAGCCACAATCCTGATCGCCTGACCAAGAAAATATGCCTCCCAGTTTATTCTTAGCGACATATTCCGCTTTTTGCTTCACCGTGCGAGGGGTATCTAATGAGATAAAGTGTCCCTCTTTTTCACTAAACAAAAAATCAGCATCAGCATTGGTATCTGTCATTAGCACAAAGCCATTTTTCCCGCTAGCGAGAGTGTGTTCACTATCCAGATAATTATTAACAATATCAAAGAATTCAGGTGAACCTTTTTCCATTGTTCCTAATGCATCGCCAGTTTTATTATATTCGCGCGTTTCAAGATTTGCCCCTTTGCCCGCACGGCCATAGTTAGCATAACCTAAATGAATTTTCTCCAAAGGTATGCCAAGCTCCTGATGTAGGTAATTGATAGCAACTTCCGCGGATAAATCAGACGCATCTGATGGATCAGGATCTTTTGGCGAATAGAGATTAGTATGATGGCCGATATAAGGTGCCCACCCGGTACCAAAATAGTCGTAACTCATTAAGTAAATATTATCCAGACCATTCTTGACTAATTCAGCAATATTAGAGGTTTTTAATTTCGCTTTTACACCACTACAAGCAATGGAGATCTCTTTTCTATCCTCTCGCCCAAATCGACTATCCAAAGATTCACGTAATTCTTTAATTAACAGAGCGTAATGTTCTCCATCTTTATCACTAATAACATTACCTTCCTCTCCCGGGCTTCCAGGATATTCCCAGTCAATATCGACACAACTGAACATAGGAAAACGCTCAAAGAAATCAACAATACTGTCAACAAAAACACGACGCAGTGCCGCATCAGCCGCCATCACGGAGAAATAACCGGACATACTCCAGCCACCAATACTAAAAGCTAATTCAAGTTTATGACCCGCTAAACGCGCCGTTTTTTGCAGTTCACGTAACCCACCTAATAAACCCGAAGCTCTCTTTTGTTGATAATAAGGCAAGAATGTTCCCGGACCGATATCAGTATTCGCGCTTTCTTTCGGTAATCCCACATTACGGGCAGTCCCTAAATCACCATAAGGGTCAAGAGGGACAATATGGCCTTCAGTAATTTTTATTTCACTCTGGCTATTCCAACCATCGGCAACCTCTTTGATTTTATCCCCTTTCACACCAGTATCACCGTAAATACCCAAAAAGCTAAATATTAACTTATCATAAGCGGTGACCTTGATAGTGCTTAAATCAAACCCTCTTCCCCGATCACCAGCCCCTTTATCCTCACCATCCAAACGTGCATCATATTGGCACCAATCAGTAATATAAGCAGAAAGTTTTGGCCTGGATTTATCGCTTTCATATTCATTAAACATCGGGCGACAAACACGCGTCGCAGTATAAGAAAGGTTACCCGCAGAACCATCAGGTTTAAAATTAACATCCGGCCGTTGATAGGTTTGTTCTGTAATAGCATCCGGTTGTAAAACCGGTGAAGGAATATCTTCGGTTGGATCAACGCGCCCATCGGTAGGATTTCCGTGCTGTTTTATCTCATCTTCCGTCGCTGGACGAATATATTTCCAGGCATTATGCGGTGTTCCCTCTTTAGCCGTAGGATCGGGAATATGCCAGCGTTCAACCCAATAAGTATTGGTATAAACACCACTATTAAAAATAACATTATAAACTTGGCCGCCTGCCTGATTATTCCATGCAGTTAATGGCTCACCAACAATATCACTTATGTCGGACATGGATTTCGATGAGGTATAAGTATATTTATTTACCATTTATAAACTCCAATGCGATTTATATTTAGCCTCCACATAATTAGAAGAGGCTAATTTGAATGTTAAAGATAATGAGTAAGCATTTTAAATTCAGGTGACTGATTCATTTAATGCTTAATTCTCGTTATCACAAATCTGGGTTTTCCTTTTTTAATAACTCTTTAACCGCCAGACCAAATGATGCAGATCCTTCTTGCGCGGTATATCGAATATGAAGAATAATATCGGTCAAACTTTCTAAATCCTGCGAGGTATTGGTAAATTGGAAATTCCAACTCGATCCTACTCCTACCCCCTCAAAGGGTAAGAAACGTTCATCATCGAAATTAAGCGTGAACATTCCGCTGTCATTAATCCCCGTAGATAAAGCAATTTGTTGATTAGGCTGGATACTGCGCACCGTATAAGGCGTTTCCGCACGAATTCCTTCTTTCAACATTTTTTCAACGGTTTTGAGATCCGCTTTTGTCGTATAACTGCTCACACCCGACAAACTTAGTTTGGCACAGATATCTTCATAAGGCCCAATTAACATAGGCAGCGTCACTGAAACTGATTTAATCCGCCGATTAAATAAACCCGGATAATCCGTACCAAATTGTTTTAACTCATCCAAATTAAAGGTGATTGCATTATGTGATTTCAGCACTTTGAGATTATCTTCCCAAGACTCGCCCAATAAAGATTTAAGCGAAATCGTTTTGATAATTTCCAATTTACGCGAATTTTGCTCAACGTAAGTGCGTTCCATACGTTGCAACGCCAATTTCAGATTTTCACCGACCAACAGCCCTTGATAGAGATCATTCCAGCTCGCGCCATCAATAAAATTCTGCTCGCCTAGTCCAAGTTCATATTGTAAAGAGGCTTGTGCGGATAAACACAACGATGAAACAGCATCATAAGCCTGCAAATAGAGGCTTGAGATCTGGCTAATCATCCAAGTATATAAGCTTTCATTAGTAAAACGGCTGGAGAAATACGCCAACAGTGCCTGAGATTGTTGTTGCTGTGCTTCAACTTGCGCCAAACGCTTACGTGCGGCACTAACCTGCAACTGCTGAATATTAATTTGCTGATCAATAGATTTTACTTCCCATTCAGCCTGTTTATATTGCAGTTCCCACTCTTGCCGGCGACGGCGATAAGATTCAGAAACACTGAGGCTATCAGCTTTAGTACTATCGGATTGATGTTTCAAGGTTGCTATTTCAGCAACAGCATTTAAAGCGGCCCCCCAATGTGAACCTCCAACTGCCAATCCATAAATATTGGGAACTAAATCCAGTGCCGCCGCCGCTGTTCTTGATACTTGTGAAGCCAACAGAGCAGAAGATGCCTGAGCCTGTAATTCAATAACCTGCTGTTCCGTTGACGAAATATTTTCATCATAAAGACTTTTATAATGTTCGTACCGCTCCTGAGCAGATTGTTTACTCACTTGCAACGCATCAAGACTGGCTTGGTTAATATTGATATCTTGTTGCTGAAGGTCAACCGCAAAACGGTAGAGATCATTATTCTGAACCATCTGAAATGATTCAAAACTCAAATTATCTTTCCGTTCCAACAAACTCAACAACGTGCTGCCAAATTGTATCAATGTATCGACACCCGATTTCGCCCGCGCCAACATCGGTTCAAAACGATAATTTGGTACTCTGAAATTCATTCTGCTGGCATTTCTGGCAGCAACAACCCGCTGATAACGCTGATTCATTAATCCACGAGGAGAAATTTTCGAATCATAAAGATCCATAGAAATTTCTTTACCATCCAGCGTTAAATTATGCCGTAAATTGTAAATCCGGCTTTCTATTTTATCCCACAGGGCCGTTAACTCTTCATTAATCGGTTTCATAAAGAGATCATTATCCAGCGCACGAATCGTTTTATCATGAACCACCGGGGCATAAGGCAAAGGATAACTTATCATCTCCAATGCACGTACTGCGCTACTCTTCTTATATAATGCATCCTCAAGAGTTATCGGCTGCCATGAACTGGCTAATTGGAGATCAGGACGCGCACCTAATAATGAACTTGCCGTTGCATAGCTCAGACGTGCCACCGTTCTGGCAGTAGGCTGTAACTTGCGATATTCCATGTCACCCTGATCGATAATATTCTTAACGTAGAAGTTAAAAATAGCCTTACGATAATGAATAGGTTCACTGGCAGAAATTGCATCAGGATCAGCCGGTTCTATTAAACTACGTAATCTCTTGGGTTCGTCAATGATCGGGCGACTATTCCAATAACGTGGCTTATCTTGTTCCAGCGCCGGTTCGTCATTACTTTCAAAAGGATTAAAAATAAACTTAATCCAGCGACTGGCTTCTTCATAACGCTGTTCGACATTAAACCGCCAGGCCACCATAAATGGCATATGGAAGAATAATTCCCAGAAATAAATACCATTTGCCCCTTTAAGGTCGATAGGTTTTGAAACATTACCGGTAATCGGCTCTTCATGAATATTTTGCGTTTCCCAACTGAGAACTTTATCCAGTTTTTGACTCGCCTTACTAATTAATTCTTTTGCAAACAGGGTATTTAGACGAATCGCCTTGTCAGAATACCAACTTTCTAATGGTTCCTCTGGTTGCTCTTCTTTTGGAAATTGCAAATACTGAGTTTGTTTAGTCTGTTTAATCTGAACCTTGTCACGGAGCAATTTCCCAACACTCAATTTTTGCTTAATTTTACCTGCAATATCTCCAGTTTCCGACGGCAAACTAAAACCCGTAACAACCGTCACATCACTCCTATCGCATCGATTCAATGTGACACTCAGCTTTGGATCATAATCTTCCGGGGTAAGCACTTTATAATTCAACCAACAGCGTTCACCCTGACTATCTTCTAACCAAATACAATAAAGGATATTTTTGCTTCTGCTAAAATCATATTTATACGTTGAAGTGGACGTAAGATACATATTCAATGTCCCGTCAACATAAGTCGCATCCAGCTTGAAATCGTCTATTTTACCCAGTTGTCCTTCAAATTCTTTTTCCCCTGCTATCGGCCATTTCATATTATTATTAACAGGGTAAAGCACCAATTGCTTATATTCGTCCGGCCCACCATTTGCGGGTTCCCGGAAATAGAACCAGACTAAAGCAGCGCCATATGCATCCAGATCAGATAACTTCGAAGTGGATTTAGGCAAATCCGTTGCTTCCATTAATAAATTGTCACAAACATAGGTAAAAACTTCGTCATAATCGTATGCTTTTCCATCATTACCTGTACCCTGCATACGTACAAATGCCACCAACGCTAAACGTTCAACGTCTCCGGTACGATCGAGAACCGCAATCAACTCTTTCATAGAATGATCAAGTAAATCTTCACGAACGGTAGTGCCGGTACTCCAGGTACCATCAAACGCTAAATGAGCCAAATTAAGTTTGGTACGATACTTAATACTATTACCTTGATCTTGTTTTTCTTCAGAGACTTCAAACCAACTAATATATAATCGGTTATTCAAGATAATTGGACGAACAATACCGTTAAACGCATTTTCCAAAGGAACATTAATCAGCTTCCACTCACTCCAGGCGGTAGGATAAAGTTCATCAGTCTGATTATTACGCTGTTTGGCATCTAAAGTTCGCCAGAAATAACGGTAAGGTTGAGTTCGTGTTTTAGCAATGAAATAGACCTTATCATCGGCAATATCAATACCATCTTCGTAGCCAGCAATAACCTCTAAATTACTGACCTCTTCGAAGTTATTCAAATATCCCAATATCGCTTTCTGAGCAACATCATCGGTGAGCTTACCCTGATTAAGTGCGCTTTCAAGTTGGAAAAAGAATTCTGTTTTGGTTAAACGTAATGTGGGATCAACATAGACTTCCGGGTAAATAGCCAGTTGTTGATTTGCCGCCCAATAACCATAACGATTAGCAAACTCCTGCCAATTATCTGCCTCTTCCTGAGTCATCGATAAACCTGACTCTAAATTCAAAACAATACGGTTAATATATTGTTGTATAGATTGGGTAATATGTGCGATACGGGCTGTTTTTACTTTGGAAGAGACCTGAGTGTCTAACAATAGAAAATCATACAAGTCATCAACATTTTGAATTCTTTCACGCAAGGATTGAAAAGCAGTATCATGCGGAACAATCTGACCAAGATAATAATCAACTAATGCATCACGCAAATTTTCCTGTAATTTTGCTTCAATTAAATTAGACATTCTCATTATCTCCTTGCGCTTTTAATGCAGCCATTACTGCTTCACCGATGCTTTGGAAAGCTTCAAAATCTGAATTAACATCAAGTGCACCAGCACCTAATAAAGGCTCAACGGATAAATTAGTTTTCACAGAAAATTGTTGTAGCCGTCGTATCCAATCTATTTGGGATAAGGTCATCGCACGTTTTCTTTCTAATCCTCCTTTATCGCAAGCAAGATAAATTTCATCAGGACCCCAATCTAAAATTTCAGCCAGTAATTGCGCACATTTATAATTATTATCATCCTCTTCCGTCTTCGGTAAAATTTCACTGTTAGCAAAAGTAAAATATTCCTGAACCTTATCTTCATTTTGTGTCGCATTTTCCAGTAAATCTTGATAGCGATTCAATAGGAAAATTTCATCTAAAGATAATGATATTTCTGTTGTTTCATCTATGGTTAGTCCAAGCCATTTAGGATTTGTCAGGCGCAATAACAATAGATTATTACCTATGCTCAACGCATTAATTAATTGGGTATAAATTAACAGACTATAGGTTAAATCCAGAAACTCTTTTTTAATATCTTCAACTTTTTCTGATGTATTATCTAACACCATTTTCAACACTGAATAAACACTACTTCCTAACCAACGCAATTGTAGTGGCACAATATCTCTTGATACCCCATATTCACCCGCAATAGCGCTAGATAATAGACTTTCTTGTGCGGTTTTAGCTTGCAATATAATCTGTACGACAATATTAATTTGATTATCATCTGGAATTTTATTCGCTACAATATCTTCTATCTTTTTCCTCAGAGATTCTTCATCTGTTTTTCCCCATACCAACGGAATATCTTTGATTAATCCATTATCCCTATCAAAAACACCATTTTCATCTGACAAAATGGTCCACCAATCTGTACCATTTATTTCTTGCCGATTAAAATCAGAGACTTGCAAACGTACATTATCAGTAAGACCGTCAGAAATTCCTTTATAAAAAGTTAACATACCACTTGTTGGCACGACCGGAAGCTGAGTTTTACCTAATAATAGAGAAAGCTTAATTGGTGTCAGTTTCGTTTTAGTGAGCCAAGAAGTTAAAACCTCCATTTGGGCAATAATACTGAGGATGTCATCTTTCTCTCCTAAAGCCGGTATATTTGCCAGATATTCGCTTTTATCCGTTAAAATATCTACTAGAATTAATCCATCTTCCGCAGAAAAACCAAATAATCGTGGAATAGTCACCAAGCGATAAAGTCTGGATACGACATCAAGATTACGCACTAATTTGCCAGAAGAGAGTTTCAATGCTTTCTCAACGATAGGCGCAATCACTTGAAACGTGGATAAAGAAATAGCTAACCCTGCACATAATTGTTTAACTGTTTTTGCGCCATCTCCTTGATTTTCCGTATAATTAAATTCTTTCCCATCCAGAATTAAAGGCTGATCAAAAAGTTTAGACTGATTAAATAGTTGATCAAAAAATGGAATATTATTGCTAATAGCAAATGGCGTAATTTGATATATCCATCCGGCAAACGTCTCCGGTAATACTTTATATTGTGTCGATAAATGACGGAATAAACCTAATGCTCTTAATGTATTATTAGAGATAGCCAAATCGGTATTATTAGTCTCAGCTTTTATTGCTGAAATTACCAATAAATCAAGCTGATGATAAGGTAACGCTAACCAACGCTGTAAACGAATAAAGCGGTTCATTCGATCATAACGAAAATCAGAAACTGCATCTATTTCCCGTCCTGAGTCCGTTCTCACAATGCTTAATGCGTCTAATTGCCCCACATTTATATAAATTCCACCATAGTGATAAGGTGCAGGAAAGTGTTCTGATGTTTGCCCACTATCGAAGATAGGATTAGAAAATACCACATTTGGCGACACTAAAGGCCGGAAATCACCACTACTAAACAGGTGTTCGAGATCTGTCACTTTCGATCCTGTTTGTTGACCAAAAGATAAAATCTCTGTTAATTTCACACGTTCATCCGCAGAAACGCCATAGTTATCTTGGAAAAATTTTTCTGCTTCTGGCAATAATTCTGATTGTGCAGTCCCTTGCTTAGCAATAGCAAAACGATAAGTCATGGTCAGAAAATTAATGCCTTCAATATTTACCGTGGTATTATTTGTACTTTCTTTGGGTATCGCGGCATAAACTGTCATTTCACCAAAGAAAGGACCATTATCTAAATTACCGATATCACTATTATCACTTTCTACATAAGTTAACTTTAACTGTCGGCTAAATGGTGATGAATTATCGAAAGGCTCCATCCTCGCTTTTATGCGATTGTAGGTCAGAACATTTTCACCACGAAGTTTAACTTTGATCGTCTCTTTAGCTTTATTTTCACAGGTAACGACAATTTCATCATAAGCTTTATCAACATTATCACTCAATAATGTCGGGCCAGTGATATTTTCATCAGCATGAATAATATAAGCATGTTTTGCAACATCACGTTCAGGCAATATTTCTGTTGTACTTGTGCTGAAATAGCTATTAATAAGTTGTTCGCGTGATAAAAAGTTTTGCGCAAATGGGCTTTTCTCTGTCAGTAAACTCATTTGCTCCTTACTTAATTGAGTATAAGCAAGCAGAGCCTGATCACGTTTTTCCGTTAAGATATGCCAAGGAAATTGTTGATTCACTTGCTGAATAACTGTACCTAATTCAGTCTCTTTTTCGGCCAAACCTTTATTGATCTGTTGCGAGGGTAAACTATAGGGTAATGTAAAGGGAAAACGAGTCTCTCCCAAAACCTGATTAACCGGTTTTTCCGCCTGACCTGTCTGATCAATATATTCCCTGGCACTTTTCGACAAAACATCATTCACAATAGATATTGCCGTGATCTCTTTGTAAAGATTATCACTATTAAGTAATAAGTCAGGAATATCAGCACGCCTTTGCTCCAACCCCACGGCATTATTAGAGCCATCTAACTCTATTTGTTGTACAAACTTATAAAGATCAAGCAGGTAATTTACCGGACTGTCAAGGGATTCAATAGCGTTTGGCTGACAGAAACTATCCCAAGGCTCAGGAAATAGGTTACTGTAATCAGGTAATTTTTCTTTCTCATCTGCATCATTATTGCTATAAGAAAAATATCTTGCCTGATGACTCGCTTTTGTTAATGATGCGCCATCGTAATCCCTCAATTGTCTTTGCCGATAACTTTGTACCAATTGATTAGCCGCACTCACTGCTTTATCAAAAATTACCTCTGCATGACCTGATAAAGATTGATTATGGCGTTTAATAAATCGTTGCTTTGATACTTCTACAATATCAAAAATTGAGTGATATCCCAGACGCTGGAGTGTATTAACCAGCGTGATAGTGGAATTATCTTCTTTCTCTACTGAGTTTAATAACATATAACCTGATGGCGATTTTGACGATTTGATTTCTGCCACCGCAGCTAATAATGGTGATACTTTTGTTATATCCTGTTTTTCACGAGAAATGCTTTTATATTTATCCATTATATTATTCCCAACCTAATTAATCGGAAACACCTGAACAGAACAGTTATAGAGACTATAACCATTTTAAGTAGTGAGATTTTTTAAAGCATAAATTCAATTTAATTTACATGCTTCACACTGTTTCTCTTTCGGTTTATCGTAAGAAGGAAGCTCACCTTCGAAATAGAATGGTTCCATTTCAATTACTTTTTTAATTGCTTTACGACCCAATCCTTCATGAACAGCATTTGTTAATAAGCCATTATCTTGATCGCCGCTCCAAATAAATAAACCACCAAGCCCTTTTTCTTTAACATAACGGCCTTTTTCTCTGACTGAGCGTGGTGTATCTAATGACATAAATACTTTGAGATCTTTATTGTAAAGATAATCAGCTTTCGCCACCGGATCATGGAAAACCGTAAAACCATTACGACCTATTTGATTTTCATAATCAACATAGTTATAGATAATATCTGTCCATTCAATTACGCTGTATTCGAAACTCCCTACTGTGGATGCTCCATCAGTATATTTTCCAACCAGTTGTTCATTATCCTTACTCTCTAACTCCGCAGTTCTGGCATTACGAGTGTAACCCGAATAACCAATATAGATTGATTTTGGATTAATTTTTAAAGAAATAAGATAATTAACTGCATCATCGACTGAATATTTAGAATACTGGTCATCCTTATTGCGATAAAGATTAGTATGATGAGAAAGTTTTCCATCGCCCAATGTAAAGAAATCATAAGTCATTAAGTTGATTTCATTGACACCGGCAGCGATCAATTCTGGAATATTCGCTGCTTTAATTTTTTCTACATCAGCAGAAGCTGCAATACTAATTCCTTTCAAATTACTGATATTTGCACTCTTCAAATCCTTAATAAGCTCAGCAAAGTACTTATAATCATCTTTATCAAATTGATTATTTTCCCCCGCAGAACCAGGATATTCCCAATCAAGATCAATATGGGTTAGCATGGGGAATCTGGTGTATAAATCTTTAACCCCCTCAACAAACCGTTGACGCAGTTTCTCATCACGACAAACTTTATAAAAAGCACCACTCATTGACCAACCGCCAACGCTAACAGAAATTTCCAAATCCGGGTTTTCTTCTTTGAGTAAGCGCAATCCTCCTAATACCCCTTGGGCTTTATCTTGCTGATATAAGTCTACAGGATTGCCCACCCACTGAGTAAAACCACAATTAAGATAGGCTGCAACATCAGCCCAGGGATCAATTGGAATAGGTTTGCCTTCGTGATTCTCAAGAATATCTTGTTCAGCATTCCCCATTTGCCATCCATTTTCACCCGCAGCAGCAATGATAGTTGTTCTTTTCTCTCCAGTGTCACCAATAATACCTGCAAAGCTAAAGATAATTCTCTGAAACGGCTTTCCCTTGTCTTTATCACCCTTAAGGCGCATTAAATCAGCGCCTCTGCCGCCATTCTTTTTAAAATCATCTTCGCTTGCTGTGTCAATAAAACGCGCATCATAAATTGACCAATCAGTTAAATAACAGAAAACACCAAAATCATCCTTCTCCTCATAAATATTAAAAACCGTTTTAGCAAGTCTTGTTGGGGTATAGGATAATGCGCTATCGGCCGTTTTAGGATCAAAACTATTTAACCGATAAGTTTTCTGCGCCGCACCTTCTTCCGAATCCTTAACCTTATATGGATCAGTTTCATACACCAATTGGCTATCTGCTTTTGGTTCATTTTCACTCATATATTACTCCACTAATAGTACAATTATTTTAAACATCAGAGAGTTAAATCATGGCAACCGATGCCAGAATTAAGTAGAGATCTATAAGTATTCAGATTAAAAATCGTTCCTCAGGCATACCTATAACGTATTAAATACAAATAATTACATAGTCTTAACTTATAAAGATCTAAATTTTAAATAACACGATATGTTAGAGTTATGAATACTACTTCTCACAGTAATATCGGTTAAACCTCTTTTTTTCATATACAGATATAAAAATTAATTATCTATTCTCCCCGTTTGCCTATTGACTCAAACAAAATCCAGCTAATTCTGCTCTTTAACCAATTTTTACTATCACTAAACTCTTTTTTTCATGAAACATGATTTACATACTTAATATTACTAAATATATATCATAGCTATGTCATAAAATAATATGATGAGTTATTTGTGACAATAAGATAATAATTTTATTAAAATTAAGTATCCGATATTATCTGATCTCTAACTATTAATTATTTTATGTTACACCGTAACAAAATGTCGCCAAATTAACCTTCAATTTTATCTAGTAATATTAAAATAGAGTTATCTCTTGAATAGATTCTGTGGGAAATTCACTACCTGTAACGTTGATCATTTCAAATTCGAGAAATAACACAGCAAATTAATAAACGCGCCAAAAAATACTTGACACACCAATTTCGTTCCAGTTTACTAGTACACAAGTGAAAACGATATTGTCTTGTATATCATCTAATCAATACTAAAGAGGCACTGAAAATGGCTGTATTTATGGCGTCTATCCGTTGGTGGCATAACTTCCCAGTAAGGGCGGTATGGTCACGCACATAAATCAACAGTGCCAAATTACCAAAACCCGCCTAATCAGCGGGTTTTTTTATATGCATAACTTATTGACAGGACGAAAAAATGACGGATAAACAACCAAAAATCACAGTAATTGAGCAGGAAACCGCTTACCAACCTGATCCTACGCTACTATTCAACCAACTCTGCGGTGAGCGACCAGCAACTTTATTACTAGAATCTGCGGAAATTAACAGCAAAAAAAACTTAAAAAGTCTGCTAATTATCGATAGTGCCTTACGCATCAGTGCCAACGGCAATCAGGTTACTTTTGACGCTTTAACAGAAAATGGCCGAAATTTATTACCCATTTTGGCCAACAAATTTTCCAGCAATATCCAATCTGAAATAACACACAATACTCTTCAAGTGATTTTCCCACCAATCAATCACAATATAGATGAAGATAATCGTCTGAAAGCAGTATCCGTATTTGATGCACTGCGTGCCCTGCTTTCTCTGGCGGAAGAGCCGTCACCATACAATTCGTCAAGCGCAGAAGCGATATTCGTTGGCGGCCTTTTTTCCTACGATCTGGTAGCCGGATTCGAACCATTACCCGCAGTAAAAACCGTTCAACGCTGCCCTGATTTCTGTTTTTATCTCGCAGAAACGCTATTGGTGGTCGACCACCAAAATAAAAATGCACGTTTGCAAATCTCTCTTTTCAGTGATTCTCAAGCAGAGGAGCAACGCCTTAAGCAACGATTGAAAACATTAGCGGCACTCATTACCGAGCCCATTGAGCCAGTACAACAAATCTCTCTGCCAACCATGAAAGTTTCATACAATCGGGATGACAAGACCTATGCAGAAATGGTGGCGCAATTACAACAATACATCCGCCAGGGGGATATCTTTCAGGTAGTGCCATCAAGACGCTTCTTTCTGCCCTGCCCGGCACCGCTTCATGCTTATCAAAAACTTAAGTACCACAATCCAAGTCCCTACATGTTTTTCATGCAGGACAAAGATTTCTGTCTGTTTGGCGCGTCTCCTGAAAGCGCGCTTAAATATGATGCATCCAACCGCCAAATTGAAATCTACCCGATCGCCGGCACACGCCCCCGTGGGCGCAATGCGGCTGGCGAGCTGGATGCGGATCTTGACAGCCGGACCGAACTGGAGATGCGAACAGATCATAAAGAATTAGCCGAACACCTGATGCTGGTCGATTTGGCTCGTAATGACCTGGCCCGCATTTGTGAACCGGGCAGCCGCTATGTCGCGGATCTGACAAAAGTCGATCGCTACTCTTTTGTTATGCATCTGGTCTCCCGCGTCGTGGGGACATTACGCCATGATTTAGACACCTTTCATGCCTATCAAGCTTGTATGAATATGGGTACCCTCACCGGCGCACCGAAAGTACGCGCAATGCAACTTATCGCTCACTATGAAAGCGAACGCCGTGGCAGTTACGGTGGTGCTGTCGGTTATTTCACCGGCAAAGGGGATATGGATAATTGTATCGTTATTCGCTCTGCTTACGTGGAAGACGGTATAGCCACTATTCAGGTTGGCGCAGGTATCGTACTGGATTCCGAACCTTTAGCAGAATCCGAAGAGACTCGTAACAAAGCAAGAGCAGTCATTCGTGCAATTATTGAGGCTCATCAGGCAGAGGAGACTTTCTAATGGCAAATATTCTTCTGCTCGACAACGTGGATTCATTCACCTATAACCTCGTCGATCAATTACGTCATCATGGTCATCAAGTTGTTATCTATCGCAATACGGTTGCAACTGAAATGATTATGCAGCAATTAAGAATACTCTCCTCTCCGCTATTGATGCTTTCACCGGGACCGGGTAAACCATCTGACTCAGGTTGTATGCCTCAATTACTCCAACAAGTCATCGGCAAAATCCCAGTGATCGGCATCTGTCTTGGGCATCAAGCCATTATTGAAGCTTATGGTGGAAAAATTTCTGCTGCTGATGAAATCCTACACGGCAAAGCTTCTCTGGCAAAACACGATAATCAAGCTATGTTCGCTAATCTGGAAAACCCTCTACCCGTTGCCCGTTACCACTCTCTCATGGGTAGCCGAATTCCGTCTGAACTGACTATTTCTGCCCGTTGTGGCGACACCGTTATGGCCGTTCGCCACGATAAACATAAGGTTTGTGGATTTCAATTTCACCCAGAATCAATTCTCACAACTCATGGCGCTAAATTGCTTGAACAAACTCTGGTTTGGGCACTAAATTAAAAGGGAGATGAAAATGCAAGCTATTTTCAATAAATTGTTTAATGCGCAAACACTGACACAACAAGAAAGCCAGCAACTATTTGCCGCCATTATTCAAGGAGAATTAAGTGAACCACAACTCGCTGCTGTACTTATCAGCATGAAATTACGGGGTGAACAACCACAGGAGATTGCCGGTGCAGCCCAAGCATTATTGGCAAATGCCCTGCCATTTCCACGGCCGGATTACACTTTCTGCGATATCGTCGGAACGGGCGGTGATGGTGCGAACAGTATCAATATTTCAACCGCCAGTGCCTTTGTCGCCTCGGCTTGCCATATTAAAATTGCCAAACATGGTAACCGCAGTGTTTCCAGCCAATCAGGTTCTTCTGATTTGCTGGCAGCGTTTGGTATCGCCCTTGACATCAGCGCGGAATGTGCCCGTAGCGCACTGGATGAAATCGGCATCTGTTTCCTATTTGCGCCACATTATCATCAGGGATTCTGTCATGCGATGCCGGTACGTCAACAACTGAAAACACGGACTATATTTAATATATTAGGTCCTTTGATTAACCCGGCACGTCCGCCATTAGCATTAATTGGCGTCTACAGCCCGGAACTCGTTGAACCTATTGCCCGCACCCTACTGGTTCTCGGCTATCAACGGGCAGCGGTTGTACACAGTGGTGGCATGGATGAAGTCTCACTGCATGCACCAACGAAAGTGGCAGAAATTAACGATGGAGAAATTATCCATTATCAATTAAATGCTGAAGATTTTGGTTTACAACGTCATCCAATGTCAGCATTAAAAGGAGGTTCACCAGTGGATAATCGTGAAATGCTCAGTTTATTGTTACAAGGAAGGGGTAAGAAAGCCCATGCTGATGCCGTTGCGGCTAACGTTGCTCTGTTAATGAAAATTCATGGACAGGAAGATTTACGTCATAACACCCAACAAGCTCTCGAAACCATTCACAGTGGCCGAGCTTATGAACGAGTTATAGCACTTGCAACAAGGAGTTAATCATGCAAGCTACCATTTTACAGAAAATTGTTAATGATAAAGCCGAATATCTTATTAATCGTAAACAGCAACAACCATTGGAAAGTTTTATTAATGCTGTTGTTGCCAGCAACCGTCATTTTTATCAGGCACTAAACAGTGAACAGACCGTTTTTATTCTGGAATGTAAAAAGGCATCTCCTTCTAAAGGCGTTATTCGCCAGGATTTTGATCCGATTCAAATAGCAAAAATTTATCAGCCCTATGCAACTGCCATCTCTATATTAACCGATGAAAAATATTTTCAAGGCAACTATGAATTTCTTCGTTTAATCAGTGATACCGTTCACCAACCAGTATTGTGCAAAGATTTTATTATCGATCCTTATCAGGTTTATCTTGCCCGTTATTATCAAGCCGATGCGATTTTGCTGATGCTTTCTGTTCTTGATGATCAGCAATATATTACGCTGTCTGAACTTGCGCATAGCCTGAATATGGGCGTGCTGACTGAAATCAGCTCAGAGGAAGAGCGTGCCAGAGCAGTTGCACTAAAAGCTAAAATTATTGGTATTAATAACCGTGATCTGAGAGATCTTTCTATCGATTTAAACCGTACCAAACAACTTGCGCCACAGTTACCGGAAGAAACCATTGTTATTAGCGAATCGGGTATCCACCAGCATCAACAAATTCGCGAGCTTAGCCATTATGCTAATGGCTTTCTCATTGGCAGTGCTTTGATGGCCCAACCCAATCTGGACTTAGCATTACGTCAACTGATTCTGGGTGAAAATAAAGTCTGTGGATTAACTCGACCACAAGATGCGAAAGTGGCATTACAGGCAGGTGCTGTTTATGGTGGTTTGATATTTGCTGAACATTCACCACGTAAAATTAATATCCAACAGGCCCAACAAATTATCAATGCAGCAAATCTCAAATATGTCGGGGTATTTCAAAATCAATCATCTGCATTCATCAGTCATACCGCTCGTGCCCTTTCTCTGGCTGCGGTGCAATTACATGGTGCCGAAGGCGAAGTTTATATTGCGGAATTACGAAAAACATTGCCTGAAAATTGTCAAATTTGGAAAGCCATTGATATGTCGAAAGATGAATTTCACACCAAAGCCAAAAATGTTGACCGTTATTTACTTGATAACGGCAAAGGCGGAACCGGACAAAGTTTCGATTGGCAATTACTTGAAAAACACTCACTCGCCAACATCATGCTCGCCGGTGGATTGAATGAAGAAAATTGCCAACAAGCAGCAAAATATGGCTGTTGCGGACTTGACTTTAACTCTGGCGTCGAAAGCGCCCCCGGCATCAAAAGCAGTCATAAATTAAATAAAGTGTTTCAGCGACTACGCTGTTACCAATAAACAACAATTTTCCGATTAATGACAATTTTCCAATTAATAACAATGGACAAATAGAATAATGAGTAAGCTTAACCCCTATTTTGGTGATTTCGGTGGACAATTTGTACCGCAGATCCTTATTCCAGCCCTTGAACAATTAGAAGCCGCATTTATTGCCGCTCAGCAAGATCCCGAATTCCAGCAAGAATTTCAAGATCTACTGAAAAATTATGCAGGCAGGCCAACGGCATTAACTTTATGCCGTAATCTGACGAAAGGCACCAAAACTCGCCTTTATCTGAAACGAGAAGATCTATTACACGGCGGTGCCCATAAAACCAATCAGGTACTTGGTCAGGCACTATTGGCAAAACGCATGGGCAAAAACGAAATTATTGCAGAAACCGGCGCGGGTCAACATGGTGTAGCAACCGCCCTCACCTGCGCACTTTTAAATATGAAATGCCGCATTTATATGGGCGCTAAAGATGTGGAGCGCCAATCCCCTAATGTTTTCCGCATGCGTCTGATGGGCGCCGAAGTTATTCCGGTTCACAGCGGCTCCTCCACCTTAAAAGATGCTTGCAATGAAGCGTTACGTGATTGGTCTGGTAGCTATGATAAAGCCCACTATTTATTAGGGACTGCCGCTGGACCACATCCTTATCCGACGATGGTCCGAGAGTTCCAGCGTATGATCGGCGAAGAAGCCAAATCCCAGATTCTGGCAAAAGAGGGACGTCTGCCCGATGCCGTGTTGGCCTGTGTTGGTGGAGGCTCCAATGCCATTGGCATGTTTGCCGAATTTATTCCCGAAACATCGGTCCGCCTGATTGGTATTGAACCTGCCGGGCACGGTATCGAAACCGGTAAACATGGCGCTCCACTGAAACATGGCAAATTGGGTATCTATTTTGGTATGAAATCGCCAATGATGCAGACAGATGAAGGCCAGATTGAAGAGTCTTATTCTATTTCCGCCGGTCTGGATTTCCCTTCCGTTGGCCCTCAACATGCCTATCTGAACAGCATTGGACGGGCTGACTATGTTTCCATCACCGATGATGAAGCATTAGAAGCATTCAAAGCCCTTTCCCGTGAGGAAGGCATTATTCCAGCCCTCGAATCCTCTCATGCGCTGGCTTATGCTTTGAAAATGATTCATCAGGCTCCTGATAAAGAGCAATTACTGATCGTTAACCTATCCGGTCGCGGTGATAAAGACATATTTACTGTCCACGATATTTTAAAATCCAAGGGGGAAATCTAATGGAACGTTACGAGCAGCTATTTAAACAACTGGAAAACCGTAAACAAGGTGCTTTTGTCCCCTTTGTCACCCTAGGTGATCCAACCCCGGAATTATCATTGAAAATTATTGATGCACTGATTATCGGTGGTGCTGATGCTCTTGAGTTAAGTATTCCTTTTTCCGATCCGCTGGCTGACGGCCCGACCATTCAGAATGCTAATCTGCGGGCTTTCTCCTCAAATGTGACTCCCACGCTCTGTTTTGAACTATTAACAAAAATTCGGGCAAAATATCCTGATATTCCTATTGGTTTATTAATGTATGCCAACCTGGTTTTTCATCATGGAATAGATGAGTTCTACCGCCGTTGCAAAGATACGGATATCGATTCGGTATTAGTTGCAGATGTTCCCATGCCAGAATCACGGCCATTCCGTACCGCAGCCATGAAACATGGGATTGCCCCCATTTTTATTTGTCCCCCCGACGCGGAAGATGAACTATTACGTGAAATTGCTTCTTATGGCCGCGGATATACCTACTTATTATCAAGAGCAGGAGTGACCGGTATAGAAAGACGAGGTGAAAAACCGTTAAATCATCTAGTCAATAAACTACGGGAATATCATGCTGCACCACCGTTACAGGGATTTGGCATTTCAGAACCTAATCAGGTAAAAGGAACATTAGCGAGTGGCGCAGCGGGAGCCATTTCCGGATCGGCCGTCGTTAAAATTATTGAACAAAATCTTTCTCAGCCAGAAACAATGCTGGGAAAACTGGCTGAATTTGTATCAAAAATGAAGTCTGCCACTCAACTGTAATGTAAAAAATATAGTATAAAAATGGGGCAGAACCTGCCCCATTTTTATATACCTTTCATAGCAAACAGCCATGTCAAACAAACACAGCTCTTATCAGAAGTGATAACCGGCACTAAACATAAATACCCACGGATCAATCCGGGTATCGATTTTATGATGCTGGTCACCCGCTTTAAATTTCACATCCGTTTCAATATTTACCCACCACACAGAGGCATTTATCATCCAGTTCTGATCTAACTCATAATCCAGACCAACGTGACCGGCAACACCCCAAGAATCTTTCAGATCCAGACTATGCAAATTACCATCTTTAACGGCATCATTACCATTAAACTTTTCATTAAAGAAAGTCGTGTAGTTTAGACCAATACCGACATAGGGGCGAAATTGATTTTCTTTAGAACCGAAATAGTATTGCGCCATTAATGTCGGCGGCAAACTTTTTATTTTAGCAATATTCCCGACACCCGGTAAACTTACTCGGTTCTGGAAAGGTGTCCCTGCTAGTAATTCAACACCAATATTATCGGTAATCATATAACCAAAAGTCAAACCCATCTGGGTATTATTATCCGCACTAAGAGATCCCAAACCTAACACATTATCAGAGCCAGTATTGGGTCTGACTGTTGCACTACCTGCGCGGAAAATAAAGTCACCCGCTTCATGAGCAAAAGCGAATGATGGTGCTAACGTTGCCGCTGCTAATACAAATGCAGAAATTTTTTTCATTATTCATCCCATTCCTGTGATTTAAAGTCAATCAAAATATACTCATATATTAGAAATCATGATCCAAGACAGATCACATCTTTCAAAGAATTTCAGCAAAACCGCATATTTATAATATTATTATTTCAATTTGGAATTATTTTAAATTGATCAAAATCAAAGTTTATTTATTATTAATCAGTTGGAAATTTTTTGTTTATATACCCATTCAGATGTTTTATCTTTCCTCTTATTATATTTCCATTATGTTTTAATAAGGTTAATTTTATGTTTATTTTTATCTTAAAAATATAATGTGAAGAATTTTTTTCTGTCATCAACAATCACAACTAACCATTAATTTATCCGCATCATCTCGTTTCTACTATCCACGTTTCCCCATAACAAGGTACAATCACCCCCTATGCATTGTTGTTTAACCTGATAGGAGCTGTCTTCATGCCAATCACGGCGAATACCCTGTACCGTGACAGTTTTAACTTTTTCAAGAATCAACTGTTAAGTACCCTGACCCTGGCCGTTCTGGCGGCTCTGG
This sequence comes from Photorhabdus kleinii, assembly GCF_025384885.1. Classification (NCBI taxonomy): domain Bacteria; kingdom Pseudomonadati; phylum Pseudomonadota; class Gammaproteobacteria; order Enterobacterales; family Morganellaceae; genus Photorhabdus; species Photorhabdus kleinii. The sequence goes on along the minus strand of NZ_JAJAFY010000001.1, from coordinate 364,643 downwards.
TTACCACCTTATTGGGGCACCTGTTTATTCCTGACAGCGAACAGATGAAGTTGCTGACAGAAGCAGAATTCACGTTTGCCACCTCAGGCAAGGCCGGTATTCAGGAGCTGGTGTCTCAAATGACCCCAGAGCAACAGTCAATGATCATGCGTGCGGGAATCGGAACCATTTTCTCAAGTATGATTGGTAGCGTGCTACTGGTTGGTGGTGTATTGACGCTGGTTGCGGCGGTTTCAGCGGGAAATCGTATCTCTTCATTACAGGCAATGGGTTTATCAGCAAGCCAATTACCGAAACTGTTCCTGTTACTGCTTATCTGCACCCTGCTAATTCAACTTGGCTTGATGCTTATGTTGGTACCAGGCATTATTTTGTCTATCGCACTGGCTTTATCACCCGTGATTATGACTACCGAGCGTCACGGCGTTTTTGCTTCCATGAAAATAAGCTGGAAACTGGCATTTGCCAATATTCGCTTGCTGGTTCCGGCAATTCTTTTATGGCTGACCGCTAAGCTCTTGCTGGCGTTTATTATTGACCGTCTAACATTCATTCACAGTGAGATGGCAGGCATCACTCTTGGTGTATTTAATAACCTCATCTCAGCCATTTTGCTGATTTACCTGTTCCGGTTGTATATGCTGATTACCTCTTCACAACAAAAATCAATATAAAATAGCGATTCAAATATACCTAATAGATTTCGAGTTGCAGCGCGGCGGCAAGTGAACGAATCCCCAGGAGCATGGATAACGATGTGACTGGGGTGAGTGAAAATAGCCAACAAAGCAGCAGCTTGAAAGATGAAGGGTATAAAACCCCATGGCAATAAAACTATGGGATAAACAGAATAAGCTAGTGATAGCTGGATTGAGCTAAAATGCAAAAAAATTCCCTGTTTTTTCAACAGGGAATTTTATAGAAAGGAGAGCTAATTAAATATCAATTAGCGAATTTCGGTTAGAATCGATAGCCGACACCAACTACCCAAGTACCTACTTTAGTGTCATCCAGTTTTGAATATTCATAGGATGTATCAATAGTCCAATTTGGCATAGGATTAAACTGTAATCCTAAACCATAAGCAACTGATGTCTTATTACTTTTATAGCCACGGTCATGACCCAGAACAGAAACCTCACCCTTAACCTTTCCATGTGCAGCACCAATTAAACCGTATGCACTAACATAGTCATTAAAACGATATATAGGTCCCGCCATCAGAGAATAATAATCCAGCTCAGACTTACCTACCTTGCTACTATTAATATATAAATCGTTATCCAAATGGGTATACGTGAATGAACCAATAACACCCAAATTACTATCCAGCTCGTAGCGGTACTTCAAGTTGAAGCCCTTTGGATTACCGTCAAGTGGGTTACTATCAAAAGGGTTACCAGCTAAATTCTTACTATCAAACTTTACATGACTCTGAGCATAACCACCCGAAATCGTACTTTCACCGGCATTTGCCGCAAATGCGAATACAGATAAACCTGCTGCCACCACTGAAGCTACCAATGCTCTTTTCATTGAAAATCCCTAACGTTGTATAAAATATAGAAAAGATTAATTATGGGGCGCAATTATTTATCAGCAACCAATAGAAAACAACTCAATCCCGTTTTTTGTTAAGTTTCCGTTTAACAAGATAAGGCAATGACTGCTTTCCATCCTGAACAAGATAATCTTTCCATCTTAATCGGATATTTTTTGTACTTATTAGCATTTCATCACTTCACTATTGAGATAAAAGCAAAAAAATTCCCTGTCTTACAACAGGGAATTTTGTCTAGAATAGATAGTGATAACTAATAAAGGAATAATCTTCAGATTACATGGCTAAACATGGACTAGCAATTTCAACTAAATACTAAATAGATATATGGACACTAAACCAACACAAATCTACAACTGGCAAAGTAGTCACAACATATATCCTGTTTCAATAATCCCTGATGAAAATCCGTACTCTCTATCCTCATTATTTCGACAGCCTTTAAATCAACCATCTAACAAGCTAACAGAGAGTTGGTTCTAACATTAATTTATTATCTTCAGTCACTTAATTGGATTTTTCAAATCACAAAAACTAGACTGAATTCCCTTTAAAGGAACGACTACATTGGAAACACTATTTAAAATCGATAACCCGCACCAATTACCCAAGTGCCTATTTTATAGTCACCTACTTTCGAATATTCATAAGATGCATCAATAACCCAATTTGGCATAGGGTTAAACTGCAATCCTAAACCATAAGCAGCAGAGGTCTTACTCTCTTTATATTCAACATCATAGCCCAACACAGCAGCATTACCCTTTGCCTTTTCCTTTCCGTGTGCAGCACCAACCAAACCATATACACTTACGTACTCATTAAAGCGATATGTAGGACCTGCCATTAAAGAATAATAATCTAAATCACCAGTGCCAATCTTTCTACTACCATAATAGTAATTATAACCCTGATGTGTCAGGGTGAATGAGCCAATAACACCAAAATTATTATCCAGCTCGTAACGATATTTCAGGTTAAAACCTTTTGGGTTTTCATCAAGCTTTTCACCATCAACCTTCACATGACTCTGAGCATAGCCGCCAGAAATCGAACTTTCTCCAGCATTTGCTGCAAATGTGAATACAGATAAACCAACTGCCACCGCTGAGGCTATCAATGCCTTTTTCATTGGAACGTCCTAAATAGTTATTGTACAAGTAATAATGATTTTGCTTTGTTAAAATATACTTATCAAAAAACAAAATGTAACGTGGTATTAAATACGTAATACTTCAATCACATTGTTTTTTAACAAGAAATATTAATGAAAGGCAGGGATTTAGGATCTGATATCTCAAATTAATAGAAAAGCAGTGGTCAATAATCACACGTGCGAAAATTAAAAACTATTTTTTTAATATAATTTCATATATGACTACTTTATTTATCGTATTCATTTGCTAATACCAATAATTCTATTACAAATGAACTATAGCTTAACAATTGTTCAATCAGACCTCACAGTAATAAAACTATGAGGCTGAAAGTCATAAACAAGTTTGCGTTGTATTAACTTACGTTGTATTAAATTTGCTATTTCAAGCTGCTATATTTTTAGCCCCACAAGATGACATAACTCTTTCACTGATTTCCTGCTCAATTTTTATTTCAAAATCAGTAAACAGCGCCTTTGGTTTTACGCTTCTATTACTTTTTTCCAGCGTTACAAAACCATGTTGGCTAAGCGTCTTTAATGTCACTGACAGATTGCTTGGTTTCCTTCCTGATAAATTAGCCAGCTCCGCGATTGTCTCTGGTTTGTGCTCATCTATAAGACGCAGAAGCGCAATATTATCACTGCTAAGTACTTGAGCAAGAGCAATCATGGAAGTAAACCAGATTTTAGGCTCTAAATTATTATCTTTTAGCGTAATTAGAGTACCATTCAGGCTTACTTTGAATCATTCGTACCGCAAAATAGAGATCGGGCGCCACAATCAGATCGTCATCGCTACTTTGCAGTTTATTCTGTTTTATCCAACGGGTAAGTTCTGTCCGACGACCGGCGAGCACCAATGTGATATCTCTTACTTTCAATTCACTAATCAACTCATCAATAGCAGCAAATACACTGACATCATCATGGGTAAAACTAACAGCCGCATCGACAACCAGCCAACCCGGACGTTTTTGCGTTTTGTTAATTTTTTGAATTCTGTCAACATGCTGTAGTACCCGTTTTTTAAAATAGCTAACATTGAAATAAGTCAATGGCGAGTTAAATCGGTACATCATCACACCATCTATTGGTTTAATATCATTGCCATGATTAATCGAATGAATCATTCCTTGGTCATTTACCCCCAAGAGCTGATCTGTCGGGCGGAATATAATTCGCAAAAACTGTAATAAACCAAGCAGAACAGCGAAACCAACACCGTTAATCAAACCAACCACCAGCACAGCAATCAACGTAAACAGTGATAAAGTAAATGCCTGATGATTTCGTTTCCTCAGTGACCAAATCCGCCGTAAATCCAACAGTGACGATGCTGAATAAATCAGTACTACACCAAGAGATGACAATGGGATATAAGCCAGGAAACGGGTCATAAATAACAAAACCAGCAAAATAATAGTCGCTGCAATAACAGAGACCAATTGCGTTTTCCCACCAATCGCATCATTAACCGCAGTACGACTGCTGGCAGCACTGACAGCAAATCCTTGTGATAAAGCAGAAGCAATGTTCGCAATGCCTAAGGCCCTAAGTTCACAATCTGCATCAATCTGATAACCATTTTTACTGGCGAAGCTACGGGCCGTCATCATGAAACTGACAAAACTGATAACAGCAAGGTTCAAAGATGGGATAACTAGCTCACGCATAATGCCTGGCTGGAAATCGGGCATTGGCACAACAGGTAATCCCCCACCACTGACACTGCCAACAATCTGAATGCCATATTTTTCCAGATCAAATTGCCAGCTTATATAAGTCGCTAATACCATTGCCAACAAAGGCCCCGGCCAAGTCGGACGCAAGAAACGCACCGTGAGCAAAATCAATACTATAGCAACAGACATTGCTAACGTCGGTAAATGTGTACTCATGAGCTTGACAGGTAATGCGATCACCCGTTCAATCAATCCCGCCGGAACGCCAGCAAAACCAAAGACTTTAGCTAGCTGATCCACAATGATTGTCAATGCAACACCGTTCATTAATCCTTTCAGGATCGGTTTGGAAAGAAAATCAGCAAACGCGCCTAATCGGAAATGACTGGCGAGAACACACCATATCCCGGTCATTAAGGTCATGACGATCGTGAGCTGCCAGCGTACATCTTCATTATCAAAAACCAATGGCGCGACAGCCGCTGCAATAACGGCACACGTTGCGGCATCTGGCCCGACAATCAGCTGTCTTGAAGTACCAAATAGTGCATAAGCGAACATGGGTAAAATGCATGCATAAAGACCAATAATTGCATTTATTCCCATCAATTCGGCGTAAGCAATAGCAACTGGCAGAGCAACTGCGGCGACAGAAAGCCCAGCTCTTAAATCATGACTAAACCATTCCTTACGATAATGAGAAAAATTACCCAACCCTGGCATCCAACGCTGTAGTTTTTTCCACTGCATCTGGTTTATGCCCTCTTATTTTTCAACGGGTTTTCGTTATAATGCTGCGTTATATGTTCACTGACAACCGGAAGTTAATTACGCCGCTCTTTATGGTAAAATTGTGCGAAACCGATCGATAAAAACCTTTTTTATTGATAGATATACCCTATGGATTTCAAGATGCATCGCGACGGCAAGGGAGCGAATCCCCGGGAGCATAGCAAACTATATGACCGGGGTGAGTGAGTGCAGCCAACAAAGAGGCAACTTGAAAGATAACGGGTATAAAACCATACTGTTGCTGCTAGTCCATTCAATGACTAAAACCGGATGATAATCAAATGCCGGAATTACAATAGGTTCAAATATGAAACAACTTTTAGACTTTCTACCTCTAGTCGTCTTTTTTGTCGTATACAAAATGTATGACATTTTCTACGCTTCCGGGGCGTTGATCGCCGCCACCGGTTTAGCTGTCGCTATTACTTATTCCATCTACCGGAAAGTAGAGAAAGCCTCCCTGATCACGTTTATCATGGTTGCTGTTTTCGGTACGTTAACTTTAGCTTTCCATAGTGATCTATTTATTAAATGGAAAGTCACTGTAATCTATGCATTATTCGCATTAGCTTTGCTAGGCAGCCAGTGGTTTATGAAAAAACCACTCATTCAGAAAATGCTAGGAAAAGAGTTAATTTTACCCGATCTTGTTTGGAATAAGCTCAATATGGCATGGGCGCTGTTTTTTACAGCCTGTGCGCTAGCTAATATTTATGTCGCATTCTGGTTACCACAAGATGTCTGGGTTAACTTTAAAGTATTTGGTCTGACTGCCCTGACTCTGGTTTTCACCGTGCTCAGTGTAGTATATATTTACCGTCACCTGCCACGCGAACAGAAGTAACCTTATTCAAATGGATACCTGCCTGCTATCGTCTGTAGGCAGGTATTGTTTTTTCATCAAATAAAGTAAAGTTTTCAATGACACAACAACAATTACCTAACGGAGAGTTAGTCCTCCGCACACTGGCTATGCCCGCTGATACCAACGCCAATGGAGATATTTTTGGTGGATGGTTAATGTCACAAATGGATATTGGTGGTGCAATTCTGGCAAAAGAAATTGCGGAAGGCCGTGTTGTCACTGTCAGAGTAGATGGTATTACTTTCCTGAAACCTGTTGCCGTTGGTGATGTCGTCTGCTGCTATGCGCATTGTCTCAAAACCGGTAACAGTTCGATTACCATCAACATCGAAGTCTGGGTGAAGAAAGTCGCCTCTGAACCTGTCGGCCAACGCTATCGTGCAACCGAAGCGGTATTCACTTATGTTGCGGTTAATGAAGATAATACCTCACGTCGGTTACCAGAAGGTAAAACTCAGTTCCAACTCGCTAGCAGTACTAGCGAATAAACATTAATGGAAAAAGGAGCGTGTTAATAATGCTCCTTTTTTATTTGCATTTCCCCGACAATCAGGATTGAGATATACCCGTAATTTTAAATTCGACGGTTGTGATATAACCAATCGCGGGTATTTTTTCAAAGCGCCATTTTCTCATCGCCTTTTTCACTTCCCTTTCAAAAACATTGGGTGGATTAGCGCCAATCACTTCTATATTTTTTACCCGTCCATCTCCATCAATATCATATTTGACTTTCACATAACCTTCGGTGCCCAATGCTGAAGCTCTGGATGGGTAGACAGGTAACGCTTTACTTAATGCTCTTGGCCCATTCTGCGGTTTAACCACCGGTTTATTCTGATTATTATCAGTACGGTTAGCCAATGCATTCTGATTAAACAACGGCTTTTCCGGTTGTTCAGCCCTCTTTTCAACGGGTTCAGATTGCTTTTTAACAACCTTTTTCTTCACTTCCGGTTTCGGCTTCTTCACCTCTGGTTTTGGAATTACCGGCTCTGGAACAGGTTCCGGCTCCTCTGGCTCTGATTCAGGCTCAGGCGCTGCCGGCTCTGAAACAGAAGCTTCCTCGGCAGCTAACTGAATCATAGCAACAGACATAAGTGCAGCATCAGGCTGCTTTTCCGGTATTGCAGAACAAAAAAGTGCGGCAGCAACAGAAACGTGTAAACAAACTGACAACAATATTGGCCAATGTATCCAGCGCATAAGGGAATTCTTGATTAGCAGCATAATAGTCAATCCTCGAATGACTGCTAGTTTAAATGCAAATAGCAATCATATTCAATAAAGATTGTAGGTGAGCGTGAATATAAGGCCAAAAATATTATTTTTTCAATGTATCCATTCGCCATGCTGAACAAACAATAAAGCTCGACGCTGTTTATAACCATCTAATTTACGCAGTGAATAAATACGCAAATTACGTCTTGACTGCCCTTCCAGCCAACGGCGACGGCGGTTGAAATTCTGGCGTAATATCCGCCACCGCCCTACTTCATTCCGACTACGTTTCATAAAACCTACCTATAAAAACATCACGCTCATTATAAGCCTTTAAAAAAGATATCCAAGGCGTATCTGGATAGTACTTTTTATATCAATAATGCGAAATGACCAATATCAAGTATGATGCTTGCAGTATATTTGCCGATTTTTTGGTAAATTCACCAAGTTAATTAGATCGTTTATATACCCTATTGATTTCAAGATGCATCGCGACGGCAAGGGAATGAATCCCCGGGAGCATAGCAAACTATGTGACCGGGGTGAGTGAGCGCAGCCAACAAAGAGGCAACTTGAAAGATGACGGGTATATATCGAGTCTTGAGGAAACCATGTTAAACGCCACCAAAGATGTCTGAACAAAACAGGATTGATTGCCGAATATGACAACCTTTTATTCCGTCCTAAGTTGGCTTGCTATTTTCTTTTATTGGCTGATTGTTGCCAGTATCACTTTACGCATTCTGATAAAACGCCGGCCTGTCACTTCTGCCATGACCTGGCTGCTGATTATTTATATCCTACCCTTAGTTGGAATCATCGCTTACCTGTCATTTGGTGAGCTGCATTTGGGAAAACGCAGAGTTGAACAAGCAAAAGCCATGTGGCCTTCAACAACCGTATGGCTTGAAGAATTGCGCAAATCTCGTCATATCTTCGCCACAGAAAATAGCGAAGTCGCGACACCGCTATTCCAGCTTTGCGAACGACGGCAAGGGCTTGCGGGTGTTAAAGGTAACAAGATCCAACTACTGACAACCTATGACCATTCACTAAAAACCATTATCAAAGATATTGAGAATGCCAAACACAGTATTGATATGGTGTTTTACATCTGGCAAACCGGCGGCTTGGTTGAACAAGTGACGGATGCTCTTATGGCCGCAGCACACCGAGGAGTCAGATGCCGTATTATGGTGGATTCAGCCGGTAGCTGGTTATATTGCCGTAGCCAATACCCGGATATCATGCGCAAGGCAGGAATTGAATTTGTTGAAGCTTTGCGAGTCAATATATTCCGTTTATTTCTACGCCGTATGGATCTGCGCCAGCATCGTAAAATTATCTTGATAGATAATTATATCTCTTATGCCGGCAGTATGAATATGGTCGATCCACGCTTCTTTAAACAAGATGCCGGCGTTGGGCAATGGATCGACATTATGGTACGAATGGAAGGGCCGGTTACCACGACTATGGGGGTTATTTACGCTTGTGACTGGGAAATGGAAACAGGTCAGCGTATCTTTCCGCCATCACCAGATAACAATATCATGCCATTTGAACAGGCCAGCGGACACACAACTCAGGTTATTGCATCCGGCCCCGGATTCCCTGAGGAATTGATTCAACAATCTTTAATGACGGCTATTTTCTCTGCCCGTAAGCAACTGATTTTAACTACCCCTTATTTTGTTCCCAGTGATGACCTGACAAATGCTATTTGCACCGCAGCTTTACGAGGGGTTGAAGTTATTGTTATCGTTCCACGCAGAAATAATTTCTTCTTAGTTCGTTGGGCAAGCCGGGCATTTTTTGCTGAACTATTAAACGCCGGTGTTAAGATTTATCAGTTTGAAGATGGATTGCTACATACCAAAAGCGTTTTAGTTGATGGCCAACTCAGTATGGTGGGTTCCGTTAATCTTGATATGCGTAGCCTGTGGCTAAATTTTGAAATTACCGTGGTTATTGATGATGAAAACTTTGGTCATGATCTGACGCTGGTGCAATACGATTATATCGCCCATTCCACATTGCTGGAAATCAATGAATGGGAGCAACGCCCTTTGTGGCATCGGATTATTGAGCGTATTTGTTACTTTTTTAGTCCACTACTGTGATCAATACCCTCGTCTTTACAAGACGGGGGTATCAATCAATACTTCATCATGTTTTAATTCTTCATCACGACCCACAAATAAATCAATATGGACAACAGATCCTCACAAACTATGGATTTAGACCTCAATAACCGAATGACAGAAGATGAAACCCTTGAGAAAGCCTATGACATCTTTCTTGAACTGGCTTCGTTCAACCTTGATCCCGCTGATATTCTGCTATTTAGCTTGCAATTCGAAATACGTGGCGGCGCAGAATTATTGCCCCCTTCTGATGAGTGGCTTGAACACGTGGATTTCACTCCAAACCCCGATTTTTTTGCCGAAGTCATTATCGGGCTAGCAGAATCTGAAGATGCCGAGATCAACGATGTTTTTGCCCGTATCCTCATTTGCCGGGAAAAATCTCACCTGATTTACCATATTTTGTGGAAAGAGTGAAAAATTAAAGTCAGTTATTTTGATCTGCTCTTTTTTCTGCAAAAAATGAGAGCTACCCGTTTTAATGCAGGTCTGAGTCCTGATATAAAACCCCAAAAGTAACTCTCACATTGAATGTCTTACAAAGTTCCTCAATAACTACAATTGATTAACCTTAACGACAATCGATCAATCTTAACTACAGCGGATCAACCTTCAAACAAGACACAGCATGGCGGAAACTCCCTTCCATCAATGGCCGTGTTTTAGCACATTCAGGATCTGCCATTGGGCAGCGTGTACGAAAAACACATCCTGATGGCGGGTTGATGGGTGATGGTAATTCTCCTTCCAACAATTCAATATGCTTATCCCGTTCTTTATCTGGATCAGGCACCGGCACTGCCGACATCAACGCTTTGGTATAAGGGTGCTGTGGATTATGATAAACCTCATCATAAGTGCCCAATTCCACCGCATGCCCGAGATACATCACCAGTACACGGTCAGATATGTGCTTAACCACCGCCAAATCATGGGCGATAAAAATTAGCGACAGCCCCATTTCCCGTTGTAATTCCTGCAATAGGTTCACTACCTGAGCCTGAATGGATACATCAAGTGCAGATACCGGTTCATCGCAAATCACCAACTTAGGTTCAAGAATAAGCGCACGAGCAATCCCGATACGTTGGCACTGACCGCCAGAGAATTCATGCGGATAGCGGTTAATTAGATTCGGCAGTAATCCAACCTTCATCATCATGGTTTTTACCCGCTCTTTAATTTCTGGCCCTTTCATCTTTGGATGATAGGTACGCAATGGCTCAGCGATAATATCGCCAATCGTCATTCGCGGGTTTAAGGATGCTAATGGATCTTGGAATATCATCTGGATATCACTACGAATATCCTGCCACTGCTTATCATTCATATCCAGCAAGCTTTTTCCCAACCACGTCACCGAACCACCGGAAGATTTGACCAATCCGATAATTGCACGAGCAAAAGTCGACTTACCGCAACCAGACTCACCAACCACACCAAGAGTTTCCCCTTCGTATAACCTTAATGTGACGCCATCAACCGCTTTCAAGGTCTTTGTTGGTTGCCAAAACCACTGTTTGCCATCTTTGATATCAAAGTGAACTTTCAAATCTGCTACTTCCAGCAGCACACGTCTTTCTTCAATCGGACTCATACCAATTCTCCCGGTGCTTTAAAACAAGCTCGCAAACGTCCGTTGCCAAATGTCTCCAACCCTGGCTCACAATTTATACAACGATCTACTGAAAACTGGCAGCGTGGCTGGAACGGACATCCTTTCGGCAACCGTAATAAGTTGGGCGGATTTCCGGGAATGGTCGTCAGTGACTCTTCATCACCATCAAGACGCGGAACAGCATTAAGCAGGCCAATAGAATAAGGATGGGTGGGTTGATAAAATACTTCACGGGCCGAGCCATATTCCATTGTTCTCCCCGCATACATCACCAACACTTTGTCACAAATACCTGCAACTACGCCCAAATCGTGAGTAATCATAATAATCGCAGTATTAAATTCTCGTTTCAGTTCATTCAGTAAAGTCATAATCTGAGCCTGAACCGTGACATCAAGCGCGGTCGTTGGTTCATCAGCAATCAACAATTTTGGTCGACATAACAACGCCATTGCGATCATCACACGCTGACGCATTCCACCAGAAAATTCATGAGGATACATCCGCATTCGCTTAAGCGCTTCTGGCATTTTGACGGCATCCAGCATCCGTATCGATTCAAGGTATGCCTCACTTTTACTCATATGCTTATGCAACATCAATACTTCTGTCAGTTGATCGCCGATACGCATATAGGGATTGAGAGATGTCATTGGGTCCTGAAATATCATTGATATCTCTTCCGCTCTCATGCGGTTAAGCTTTTTTTCTTCAAGGTTAAGAATTTCCCTGCCATTAAAAATAGCGGAACCGCCAATTTTGCCGTTTCTGGCAAGTAGCCCCATCAAAGCAAAAGCGGTTTGTGATTTGCCCGAACCAGACTCCCCTACAATTCCCAGAGTTTCCCCCGCTCGTAAATCAAAATTCAGCTTATTCACCGCTGTCACATCCCCGTCAGGGGTACTAAAAGTCACGTCCAACTCTTTAACAATTAACAACGGCTCAGAACTTTTCTGGTTTTTAACGCTGTCCATGTTACCTCCTTAACGATCTTTCGGATCGAGGGCATCACGCAAGCCGTCGCCGATAAAGTTAAAACAAAACAGTGTCACCACCAGAAAACCGGCAGGAAACATCAGCAACCACGGGGAAACTTCCATCGAATTCGCACCATCACTTAACAATGCGCCCCAACTGCTTAACGGCTCTTGAGTTCCCAATCCCAGAAAGCTAAGAAATGATTCAAACAAAATCATGCTTGGCACTAATAAAGATGCATAAACCACCACCACTCCCAATACATTAGGGACAATATGGCGCAGCACAATATGACGGGTTGGCACACCACACACCAACGCCGCTTCAATAAACTCCTTACGTTTCAAGCTCAGTGTCTGACCGCGGACAATACGCGCCATATCCAACCATGACACCATGCCGATAGCGACAAATATCAGAAAAATATTCTGTCCGAAGAAAGTCACCAACAGGATCACAAAGAACATAAATGGAAATGAATTCAAAATTTCCAGCAGACGCATCATGACTGAATCTATTTTTCCGCCCATATAGCCGGATAATGATCCATATAATGTTCCGACGACTACCGCCACCAAAGCGGCTGCCACCCCAACCATCAACGAAATGCGCCCCCCAATGGCAACACGCACCAACAAATCACGACCGGAAGAATCAGTACCAAAATAGTGACCCGATTCAAAATCAGGCTGCATCGACATCATGGCCCAGTCAGTATCGTCATAAGTAAATTGAGCTAACATCGGCGCCAGGATCACAAACAAGGTAATCAAAGATAACAGACACAAACTGGCAATCGCTGCCCGGTTGTGAATAAAACGACGCCGTGCATCCTGCCACAAACTACGGCCTTCAATTTCTAATTGCTCAGAGAAATTTTCCAAAGCTTCGCTGTTTTGTTTATTAACTATCATTGCATGCTCCAATCTTAATAACGAATCTTCGGATCGATAACAGCGTACAGCACATCAACAATCGCATTGAACAGAATAGTCAAACTGCCAACTAAAATAGTCAGACTTAACACTAACGAATAGTCACGGTTCAATGCCCCATTAACAAACAACTGCCCTATTCCCGGTAACCCGAAGATTGTTTCAATCACCATCGAGCCGGTGATGATGCCGACAAAAGCCGGTCCCATATAAGAGATAACCGGTAACAATGCGGGTTTTAAAGCATGGCGGAAAATAATAATGCGCAATGGCAACCCTTTGGCTCGCGCAGTACGAATAAAATTAGAGTGCAGCACTTCTATCATCGAACTCCGGGTAATACGGGAAATACTGGCGATATAGGCCAAAGACAGCGCTACCATCGGCAAAATCATATACTTAGGCGCCCCGCCATTCCAGCCTCCTCCCGGCAGCCATTTAAGATGAATAGCGAACCCCAACACCAGTAACGGCGCCACGACAAAACCTGGAATAACAACCCCCGTCATGGCGAACCCCATAACCGTATAATCCCATTTGGTATTTTGGTTAAGTGCAGCAATAACCCCGGCGCTGACCCCCAAGACAACCGCCATGATAAATGCCGAGGCACCTAATTTAGCCGATACTGGAAATGCTGTTGCTACCAGATCGTTAACCGAGTAGTCCTTATATTTGAAAGAAGGCCCAAAATCTCCTTTAGTGAGTTGAATTAAGTAATCAAAATATTGTTTATAAATTGGGTCATTCAAATGATATTTCGCTTCAATGTTTGCCATCACTTCTGGTGGCAATTTCCGCTCACCAGTAAATGGGCTGCCCGGCGCCAACCGCATCATGAAAAACGAAATAGTAATAAGAATAAAAAGTGTCGGGATCGCCTCTAAACAACGGCGTAAAATAAACTTAATCATCGCCCGTTCCTATGTGTTGGCCCTTAACCCTGGCCTTAAAATAATTTGACACTAAAGCAGCCCTTTCCGGGCTGCTTTACAACGATTAGTGTTTGATAATATAAAAATCTTTGGTGTGTAAATTATCCAAAGGATCTTTCCCTGTATAGCCACCAACATAGGGCTTCACTAACCGGGTATTCACATAGTAATAAAGGGGGACAATAGCCGAATCTTTATCTAACTGCGCTTCTGCTTTCTGATAAACCGCAGCACGTTCATCATCTGTCGCCACTTTCAGAGATTCTTTCATCAGCTTATCAAACTCATCACTCTTATAATGAGATGTGTTATTACTACTGTAAGAAAGCATTGAATTCAAGAATGAAGAAGGTTCGTTGTAATCCGCACACCAGCCAGCACGGGCTACGTCATAATTACCCTGATGTCGAGTATCGAGGAAAGTTTTCCACTCTTGGTTTTCTAAACGAACATCAGCACCTAAATTTTTCTTCCAAACAGAAGATACAGCGATTGCAATTTTTTTATGCAGATCAGAGGTGTTATAAAGCAAGTTAAATTTCAATGGATTATCTTTATTATAACCTGCTTCGGCCAGTAATTTCTTAGCTTCTTGGTTGCGCTGTTCCTGACTCCAACCAGTAAACCACACTGGTTTTGTTTCTTTAAAACCATCAGTAAACGGCGGTGTATAACCGGAAGCAGGAATATCACCCTGTGCTTTGACTTTATTGGTCACAATATCGCGATCCATAGACAATTTCAGTGCAGTACGGACGCGGGGATCATTAAATGGGGGTTTTTCGTTATTAATTTCGTAGTAGTAAGTACATAAATATGGGTTAATATGCAACTCGTTCGGGCTCTCTTTTTTCAGCTTCTGGAATAGCTCAATCGGTAAATTGGCATAAGTCATATCAATTTCGCCACTGCGATAGCGGTTTACATCCGTGACCTCTGACGAAATTGGTAGGAAAGTAACCTGATCAATAACGGTATTTTTGTTATCCCAGTATGTCGGGCTACGCTCCATCACAATACGTTCGTTGACTATCCAATTTTTTAGTTTATAGGCCCCATTACCGACAAAATTCTGTGGCTGAGTCCATTTTTCGCCATATTTTTCTACCGTAGCTTTATGCACCGGAGCCATTGAAGAGTGAGCTAAAAGTTTTGGCAGATAAGGAACCGCTTCGCTCAATGTAAGCTGCAATGTATAGTCATCCAACGCCTTTACTCCCAAAGTATCTGGTTTCTTTTTACCACTAATGATGTCATCAATATTGGTGAAATGGGCATACTGGAGATAACTTTCATAGGGAGAAGCAGTATTGGGATCAGCTAAACGTTGCCAACTGTAAACAAAATCATGCGCTGTGACAGGATCACCATTAGACCACTTAGCCTCTTTACGCATATGGAATGTCCAGACGGTGAAGTCTTTATTCTCCCAACTGGTCGCAGAACCCGGTAAAATTTCACCATTCGGGCCAACGATGACAACACCTTCAAACAGATCGCGTGCCAAATGTGATTCTGGTACCCCTTCAATCTTATGTGGATCTAACGATTGCGGCTCAGAGCCGTTATTACGGACTAAAACCTGTTTATCAGCTAATTGAACACCTTCAGGCACTTTTGCAGCAAAGACCTGACTTGCGATTATCATACTCAGTGCAGCGCTGATGCTGACAGTAAGTAGTTTCTTTTTCGTTGTGTTTATCATCTTTTTCTACTCCAATTTTATACCGTCAGATTTGTTATCAGCCGACGGCCCAGAAATAAGGGGTGAATTACCACCTGCATACAAAAGGAACGATTTTGTTTGCAGGGTCTCAGTAACTCTTTTGAATAAAGCTATTGTCTAATTTTTTATCATATACAGTCGCTTAATATCCATATAATCCAATGGGTCTTTCCCTGAAAACCCTCCCACTGATGGGCTAACAAGCCGTACACTTACCCGGTAATAAACGGGAATCAGCACCGAGTCTTTATCCAATTGAAACTCGGCTTGTTGGTATAATTTCTTACGCTCAATAGCATCCTTAGCGATTAATGCCTGTTCCAGATAGCTATCAAAATTTTTATTCTGATAAAAAGTCGTGTTATTGCTGCTGTCTGACAACAACATATTTAAAAATGCGGTAGGTTCATTGTAATCAGCACACCAGGTCGCTCTGGTCACCTCATAATTCCCTTGATGGCGGCTTTCAAGAGAAGTTTTCCATTCCTGATTCTGCAAAATCACATCCGCTCCTAGATTCTTTTTCCACATAGAAGCGGCGGCAATAGCCTGCTGTTTATTTTGCTCAGATGTGTTGTATAACAATGTGAACTTCAATGGATTCGCCTGATTGAAACCGGCCTGAGCCAACAATTCTCTCGCGCGTTTATTACGCTGCTCCTGTGTCCAATTAGCCCATTCTGGTTTAGCAAAATCGCCGCCCCCGATAAATGTTGGCGTAAAACCATAAGCCGGTATTTGCCCCTGCCCCATAATTTTCCCCGCAATAATATCCCGGTCAAGAGTTAGCTTGACTGCTTCGCGGACTCTGGCATCAGTAAACGGCGGTTTTTTATTGTTGATTTCGTAATAAAACGTACAGAGATAAGGGCTGACGCGAACCTGATCGGGGATATCTTTTTTCATTTTCTGATACAGAGTCGGCGGAATGACGCTGTGGGTGATATTTATCTCTCCACTCCGATAGCGGTTAATATCACTGGTTTCAGATTGAAGAGGTAAGAGAGTCGCTTGATCAATAACTGTTTTTGCATTATTCCAATATCTAGGGTTGCGTTCGAGCACTATCCGCTCATTGACCACCCACTCTTTCAACGAATACGCCCCATTACCGACATAATTTTCTGGCAGCGTCCATTTATTGCCCCATTTTTCAACCACATCCTTTTTCACCGGTTTCATTGCCGTATGGCTGAGCATACTGACGAAATAAGGCACAGGATGCGTCAGAGTCACCTGTAAACGATGATCATCCAACGCCTTTACGCCCAACTGATCAGGAGATTTTTTACCTCTCAGAACATCACTAATATTTTCAACATAAGCATATTGAAGATAGCTAGCATAAGGTGAACCCACTTTTGGGTCAGCTAACCGTTGCCAGCTATAGACAAAATCGTGGGCAGTGACAGGCGTTCCATCACTCCATTTAGCATTATCACGCAGATAAAACGTCCATACTTGGGAATCCTGATTTTCCCAATGGGTCGCAACGCCTGGCACAATTTCTCCCTCAGAACCCGTCCTCACTAACCCTTCCAGGAGATTAAGAATAATGTTGCTTTCTGGTACTCCTTCAACTTTATGTGGATCAAGCGAGGCAACTTCGGTGCCATTATTAATAATAATTTGTTGTTTATCCGCAAGTTTCACACCATCTGGAAGTTCAACGGCAGACACGGCGGTAACAAGAAACGCTGATAATAAAAATATACAGGAAATAAACTTATGTAATTTTAATTGTTTGATCTTCATTTTTTACCTCCAGTTTGATGGATCTGTTCATTCAACATATCCCATCAAGGCCGGTATCTTCACATTATTTAGCCCAAAGTAACGGATTAAATATTAAAGGCAACTTATCATATCTATTGTTAAAATATCGCTCTCATATTGTAAAAATCATCCTTACAAGCAACTTAGTACGACTTATTACATTAATTGATAAAACATCCCAAAATTCATTATAACAAATTGATATGTATAGCATTATTAACTTAAAACTTAACTAAAATAGTAAACAAAGCTAGACCAAAGATGAAAATAAACATAATTTTAACAAATTGCAATCAATGCAAATTAAAAACCTACATTCATCACAAAACTGTGGTGGAAGCAACCAGTTACACATCGAACTAACAGGAAAGAATAATTTAGAAAAATATTGGGTTATTTGTATAAAATTCAGGAAGTACCGGTAAAAGAAAGGAGAAAAGCCTATGAAATAGGCTTTATAATAAAAATGATAAGAATATTATAATTTGTAATTTCACTAGAATGAAAGCTAACACCTTTTATCGTAAATCATATCAAAGCAACCCTGGGAATAGCGCTCTGATCCCTGTCACAATCAGTTCAATTCCCAAAGACATCAATAGCAGTCCCATAATTCGGGTGATAACGTTAATGCCTGTTTGCCCAAGATATTTGACGACTAAAGGTGCAGATCGAAATAATAACCAGCAGCAAAGCGCAAACAACGCGCTGGTAATCATCAAACCAATAAAATTCTGCCATCCCTGATAACGAGAACTCCAGACAATACAAGAACTGATTGCACCGGGACCTGCCATTAACGGCAATGCCAGCGGCACAACACCAACACTTTCTCTAACGGCTGTTTCTGATTTTTCCTGCTTATTCTGTTTGTCCTCTCCAAGTTTACCGTTAATCATCGACATCGCGATGGTCACAACCAAAATCCCACCAGCAATACGAAAAGAGTCAATGGAAATGCCGAACATACGCAGTATCGAGTCACCTAACAGCAAAGCTGTCCATAAAATGATGGCAACAGAAATATTGGCAATAAAGTTAGTTCTATTACGAGCCGATTGGGCTTGGTAGTGAGTCATACTGATAAAAACCGGCAAAATACCAACAGGATTGACCAGTGCAAACAGCCCAACAAAAAACTTAATGTAACCAGGCAGATCCAGCAGTAAGTCACCCACAAAGAACCTCTATTGAGTTACGCTGTGTTGTTAAAAACATTCTCATGATTGCTCTCCCAAAAACCATAGAAAACTTAATTTTTTCTTCACCTTATACTGGCGAAGTTCTCTTTTCCATCGACCACAACGCATTTTTTAATTTAAAATATCTTATATAACAAGTTGTTAACCCGATATTTTTATTAGATTAAAAATTCAACTTCTTAACGCTATTTACAACCCAATCAATAATAACTATCACTGACCCAAGCTGAAAGGAATCAGCTTGGGGATTTATGTGATTAAGATCAATATATATTTAATACCAAATGGTAACCTGTAGTTACCAAAAAATCACCAAGTTAAATAGTCTAAAAAATACTTATTCATTGATATTAAAAGATTTTTAATATTTTTCAGGAGTACTTCTTTATGACTGTAACTCATGTTACTGAACTGAACGAACTCGTTGCCAGGGTAAAAAAAGCACAACGTGAATTTGCTAACTTTTCTCAGGAGCAAGTTGACAAAATCTTCCGCGCAGCGGCCCTTGCAGCGGCAGATGCACGTATCCCTTTAGCAAAATTAGCCGTAGCAGAATCCGGTATGGGCATTGTCGAAGACAAAGTAATCAAAAACCACTTTGCTTCCGAATATATCTATAACGCTTATAAAGATGATAAAACCTGCGGCATTTTGTCTGAGGATAAAACATTCGGCACCATCACTATCGCCGAACCTATTGGCTTAATCTGCGGTATCGTGCCAACCACCAACCCAACATCTACTGCTATTTTTAAGGCCCTCATCAGCCTAAAAACCCGTAACGGTATTATTCTCTCACCCCACCCACGCGCCAAAAAAGCAACAACTAAAGCAGCAGAATTGGTTCTATCCGCTGCGGTTGCCGCTGGTGCGCCAAAAGATATTATTGGCTGGATTGATGAACCCTCCGTTGAACTTTCCACTGCATTGATGCACCACCAAGACATCAATCTAATCCTGGCGACCGGTGGCCCAGGTATGGTAAAAGCGGCGTACAGCTCTGGTAAGCCCGCAATCGGCGTCGGTGCCGGTAACACCCCGGTTGTCATTGATGAATCAGCTGATATTAAACGTGCTGTTGCATCTATTCTGATGTCTAAAACCTTTGACAACGGCGTCATCTGCGCTTCAGAGCAATCCGTTATCGTGGTGGATGCAGTGTATGATCAGGTGCGTAAACGTTTCTTTACTCATGGCGGTTATCTGTTACAAGGCAAGGAACTGAAAGCTGTTCAAGATATCATTCTGAAAAACGGGAGTCTAAATGCGGAAATTGTTGGTCAATCTGCAACAAAAATTGCCGAAATGGCAGGCATTAATGTTCCTGAAAGGACCAAGATCTTGATTGGAGAAGTGAGTTTGACTGATAAAGTAGAACCCTTTGCTCACGAAAAATTGTCTCCACTGCTCGCTATGTATCGTGGTAATAGCTTTGAAGATGCCGTAGAAAAGGCAGAAAAATTGGTTGAAATGGGCGGAATTGGTCACACTTCCTGCTTGTATACCGATCAGGACAATCAGGCGGCACGAATCAAGTATTTCGGCGATAAAATGAAAACAGCTCGTATTCTCGTGAATACTCCTGCTTCTCAGGGCGGTATCGGTGATCTCTACAACTTCAAGCTTGCTCCCTCTCTGACACTAGGTTGCGGCTCTTGGGGAGGAAATTCCATCTCTGAAAATGTCGGGCCCAAACATCTCATCAATACCAAAACCGTGGCGAAAAGAGCAGAAAATATGCTGTGGCATAAACTTCCGAAATCAATTTACTTCCGTCGCGGCTCCCTGCCTGTGGCATTAGAAGAAATTGCAACCGACGGTGCAAAACGCGCTTTTATCGTAACAGACCGTTTCTTATTTAATCATGGTTATGCTGATCAAGTCACTGATGTGCTGAAATCCCATGGGATAGAAACAGAAGTTTTCTTTGAAGTTGAAGCAGACCCTACCCTAAGCACTGTTCGTAAGGGTGCGGAACAAATGCACTCATTCAAACCGGACATCATTATTGCCCTGGGGGGAGGGTCCCCAATGGATGCGGCCAAAATTATGTGGGTGATGTATGAACACCCTGAAACTCATTTCGAAGAGCTAGCTCTACGGTTTATGGATATCCGTAAACGCATCTATAGATTCCCCAAAATGGGGGTTAAAGCGAAAATGGTCGCCATTACCACAACTTCCGGCACCGGTTCTGAAGTGACGCCATTTGCAGTTGTCACTGATGATGCAACCGGTCAGAAATATCCACTGGCTGATTATGAATTGACGCCTAATATAGCTATCGTTGATGCCAATCTAGTCATGGATATGCCGAAATCACTCTGTGCTTTTGGTGGGTTAGATGCCATCACTCACGCTTTGGAAGCTTATGTATCAGTCTTAGCAAACGAATACTCTGACGGACAAGCACTGCAAGCGCTAAAACTACTGAAAGAGTTCCTCCCAACCAGCTATCATGAAGGGGCCACTAACCCAGTTGCCCGTGAACGGGTTCATAATGCAGCAACTATTGCAGGGATTGCATTTGCTAATGCTTTCTTGGGGGTATGCCACTCTATGGCGCATAAACTGGGTTCTGAGTTCCATATCCCGCATGGCCTGGCTAACGCATTGCTGATTTGTAATGTTATTCGTTATAACGCTAATGATAACCCAACCAAACAGACTGCATTCAGTCAATATGATCGCCCACAGGCCCGCCGTCGTTACGCTGAAATTGCCGATCATCTCGGTTTATCTGCTACTGGTGACCATACTGTCACAAAAATTGAAAAACTGTTAGCCTGGCTGAAAGAGCTCAAGTCTGAGCTAGGTATCCCGACATCTATCCGTGAAGCAGGCATTCAAGAAGCTGACTTCTTGGCAAAAATTGATAAGTTATCTGAAGATGCCTTCGACGACCAATGTACCGGTGCTAATCCGCGCTACCCGCTGATTTCTGAGCTAAAACAATTGCTGTTGGATTCATACTATGGACGAGAATTTACAGAAACCGTTGCAACAGAAAAAAGCCAATAAGAACAAATTTATTAACTGATTAAATACCACTTAAGGGTGCTGATATCAGCACCCTTTAACTTACCGCTGCTCTATTCTTAATACAAACTCTCAAACAGAGCATCCGACCGCTTCACAGAAAGTCTATCCATTACATGCTGTCTTTTCTGTTTTTCCTCGCCTCACTAATAGCATCCATATAGTGCTTACGGCAAACAGACACATATTTTTCATTGCCACCGATATCAACTTGTTCACCATCATAAATGACCGCACCTTCGCTATCAAAACGTAATACACGGTTCGCTTTGCGTCCACAATAGCAAATAGTTTTTAATTCAACTAACTTATCAGCCCACGCCAGAAGATACTGGCTACCACTGAAAAGCTCGCCTCTGAAATCAGTTCTCAGCCCATAACAAAGAACCGGAATATCATCGTAGTCGGTCACCTTACATATCTGTTCAATCTGTGCTTTCGTGAGAAAATGGCACTCATCAATAAGCACACAATGCACTTTTGCCTGCTTATTTTCATTTCTGATCAACTCACCAATATCTGTCTGTTGACTAAATAGAAGTGCATCAGAAGATAATCCAATCCGAGAATTGACTTTTCCATTTTCAAACCGGGTGTCAATTTCCGCGGTAAAAACCAGCGTTTTCATCCCTCTTTCATTATAGTTATAAGAGGATTGCAACAAGGATGTCGATTTTCCAGCATTCATTGCGGAGTAATAAAAATAAAGTTGAGCCATCAACCCTGCCCCTTAACAAAATTTATAAAGCCATATAGTCAGATGAGTTTACCATAAACTTGAGTTGTGATTATCCATCTCAGTAAGCTGCACTGGTTGATATACCGAAATATTTAGCTTAGTGATGTCTTAATGATTCATGACCACCATCACACCAGCCGAGTAATAAAGCGCATTTGAATGACAAATGTTCATGTTTAAATTAAAAAATGAAAGCCAGTCTGATTTGTTGCATATCGTATGCAAATTAATAATGTGCGTGATTTACTTCCAGAAAACGGTAACAGTAAATCAACGATAACTCATGGATTAGTCATAAGTTTTTTTTAACTTAGTATTATCCTGCTTTATCAGGTATGATAAGAAACAGTTAAAATTACTTACCGATTTAGTATATACCTAGTTTATAAATTAGAGAGATTATCATGTCCCCTCTTTGTTAAAGGTACCCTGAACATGTTATTGGGGAATGACAATCGAAATAGCTGTATAAAAAGCGCTATATAACTTTTGTAAAGAAATTACGTTTAAAAAAAAGAGCCATTTTATCGGAATATGAGAAATTGACTATTGCAGAAAATAAAATAGCATTCTATTATTATATCCACATCCGCCATCATCATTAATAATTTGAGACCAGGACAATGAGCGATTTAAAAACCCTAAATAACATCCGTACTTTACGAGCCCAAGCAAGAGAATGCCAACTTGAGTTCTTAGATGAAATACTTGAAAAACTGACCGTCGTTGTTGAAGAACGTCGTGAAGAAGAAAGTCAGGTACAAGCTGAATTAGAGGAACGTACACGTAAATTGGAAGAAGTTCGTAAAATGATTCTTGACCAAGGAATTGATCCAAGCGAATTGCTTCAGACAATGAGCTCCGGCAAATCTGCTGGTAAAGCAAAACGTCCCGCACGTCCAGCTAAATACCAATATGTTGATACAAATGGTGAAACTAAAACTTGGACTGGCCAAGGACGTACACCTGCTGTTATCAAAAAAGCAATTGAAGAAGAAGGAAGAACACTGGAAAGTTTCTTACTCTAATCCATTGTTTTTCAAGTTAATTTAATTAAAAACACCCTTTTAAAATAGAAGGGTGTTTTTATTATAAAACAACTTAGCTGACAAAAGAATTAACGTCTATCGTATAAGCGAGATAAGTATCTTTGAGAAGAATTTAGTCGAGTTGCCCGTTTTTTGTATCATTTCTTTATGGTAAAGCAAGGCTAGTTACTCACTTAGCCAATGCCTAGATAAATTAATAATCAAACAGACACAACTATTTACTTCTCTCTGGTCACTGTCGTTGATTCAATAGATAAGGAGCCAATGGCTCCTTATCTTATTTAGACTTATGATAGAAACTCAAATACCACTCTACAAACTGCTTCACACCCTGCTTCACAGATGTATTTGGGGCAAACCCTATTTTTTGGAAAATGTCACTTGAATCAGCACAGGTCGACAGAACATCACCATCTTGCATGGGCATAAAATTTTTCTTAGCCAGAATGCCTAATGATTCTTCTATTGCTTCAATAAAATCACCTAGTCTAGTTGGTTGACCATTACCAATATTATAAATACAGTAAGGGGCAGAGCTGGCAGATATTTGCCCATCTTCAACCATCCAGCTCTCATTTGGTGTGGGAATGATGTCTTGCAATCTGATTATTGATTCAACGATATCATCTATATACGTAAAATCTCTAACCATATTACCGTGGTTATAAACATCAATAGGCTGCCCTGATAACATGGCCTTGGTGAACTTAAATAAAGCCATATCAGGACGTCCCCACGGACCATATACTGTAAAGAAGCGCAAGCCTGTCGTTGGCAACTGATAAAGATGAGAGTAACTGTGAGACATTAATTCATCTGATTTTTTCGTTGCCGCATATAGTGAAACTGGATGATCAACCGAATCATTTGTAGAAAACGGTTGCTTTCTATTTAATCCATAAACAGAACTAGAAGAAGAATATAATAAATGCTCAACATTATTATAACGGCAACCTTCCAGGATATTGATATGCCCTATTATATTCGAATCAATGTAAGCCATTGGGTTTTGCAACGAATAGCGAACACCCGCCTGAGCTCCCAGATGGATAACCCGCTGAAATTGGTGTCGCGAAAAAAGATCGGGAATGGCTATTCTGTCAGCTAAATCTAGCTTTTCAAATTTAAAACCTGACTTATCAAATAATAGATCTAACCGTGCTTGTTTGAGACTCACATCATAATAGTCATTAAGGTTGTCGATACCCACAACCTCATGCCCCATTTGCAATAATCTCTGGCTCACATGAAAGCCAATAAAACCAGCAGCACCTGTGACTAAGAATTTCATTGTATTACTCAGATAACCGGATTAATGGATGCACCACGACCAATCCCATAATAAATAAAACCTCGGGATTGCAGGCGTTCAGGATCATAGAGATTCCGGCCATCAAAGATAACCGGCGTTTTGAGAGACTCTTTGATGACATCAAAATCTGGCGCACGAAAACTTTGCCATTCAGTACAAATGATCAAGGCATCGGCTCCCTTAAGCGCTGCTTCTTTAGTCCCCATCAATAATAAATCATCACGCTGACCATAAATACGCTGAGCTTCCTGCATCGCCTCAGGATCGTAAGCCTGTATTTTGGCTCCGGCCTGCCATAATGCTTCCATCAAAACACGGCTTGATGCTTCACGCATATCATCGGTATTCGGTTTGAACGATAATCCCCAGACCGCAAACATCTTACCGGATAAATCCTCCCCGAAATGACGTTTGACAAAAGAAGGTAATTTACTCTTTTGCAGCTCATTCACTTGTTCTACAGCAAGAAGAATCTTGGGTTGATAGCCAATTTGCTCTGCGGTACGAATTAACGCCTGCACATCTTTCGGAAAACATGAGCCACCATAACCACAGCCCGGATAGATAAAATGATAGCCAATACGGGAATCAGAACCCATTCCTTGACGAACATGCTCAATATCAGCGCCAAGCATCTCAGCTAAATTAGATATCTCATTCATAAAACTGATTTTCGTTGCCAACATACAGTTAGCAGCATATTTAGTCAGTTCTGCACTGCGGATATCCATCACAATCATACGATCATGATTACGGTTAAATGGCTCATACAACTCACGTATCAAGTCAACGACTCTGTCGTTGTCACACCCAATAATAATCCGCTCAGGGCGCATACAATCTGCAACAGCGGCCCCTTCTTTGAGAAACTCCGGGTTAGAAACCACATCAAATGGGATATCAATATTGCGTTTACGCAGAGTCTCATTGACAACCGCATTAACTTTATCTGCTGTACCAACAGGAACCGTAGATTTATCAATAATAACTTTATAGCTATCCATGTACTCCGCAATAGTACGGGCAACGGCGGAGACATACTTCAAATCCGCTGAACCATCTTCATCGGGAGGCGTACCTACCGCAATAAACTGTAACTTACCGTGAGCAACACCGGCTTTTGCATCAGTGCTGAAATTCAGACGGCCTTCTTCATAATTCTTCTTAACCAGTGGCGCTAAACCAGGCTCAAAAATGGGGACTTGACCATTTTTCAGGTTCTCAACTTTATTTTCATCTACATCAATGCAAAGGACATCATGCCCTACTTCAGCTAAAACCGTAGCCTGAACCAGGCCAACATAGCCAATACCAAATACTGTAACTTTCATATGATACCTAAAAATTTCCACAAGATTATTCTTTAGCTTGATCCTGCAAAGCCACTAACCAATCAGTAAACTCTTTGCCTAAAGCATGATGTTTCATACCATATTGGACAAACGCCTGCATATAACCAAGCTTATTACCGCAATCATGGCTTACACCCTGCAAATGATAGGCTTCCACAGGCTCCCTTTCTATTAACATGGCAATTGCATCAGTGAGTTGAATTTCATCACCGGCACCTGGCGCTGTTTTTGCTAATAATGACCAAATTTTCTCGGACAACACATAACGGCCAACAATGGAAAGATTTGACGGCGCTTCTTTAGGTTGAGGTTTTTCAACTACGCGCTTAATTAGCTTGCTGTCGCCGGGTTGCAGATTTTCTCCCTGGCAATCGACAATACCATAACTGGAAACATCTTCATGAGGTACAGGTTCTACTAATATCTGGCTGGCTCCCGTTTCATTATAACGAACCAACATCTCGCTCAGATTATATCTGGTCAGATCTGTACTGTATTCATCAAGAATAACATCAGGCAGTATCACAGCAAAAGGTTCATCACCGATTAAAGGCTTGGCACATAACACCGCATGTCCTAATCCTTTAGCAATTCCCTGACGAGTTTGCATAATAGTGACATGACTTGGGCAAATAGATTGAACTTCGTCCAATAACTGACGCTTCACCCTTTTCTCAAGGATAGCTTCTAACTCAAAACTGGTATCAAAATGATTTTCAATTGAATTTTTTGATGAATGAGTCACCAAGATAATTTCATTAATGCCAGCGGCAATACATTCATTAACAACATACTGAATAAGAGGTTTATCTACTAAAGGTAACATCTCTTTAGGAATTGCTTTCGTAGCAGGTAACATCCTCGTTCCCAAGCCTGCGACTGGAATAACGGCTTTCTTTACTATTTTGTCTACTGATAGTTTGTCTACTGATCGTTTTTCTACTGATGGCATTAACCTTTCTCCCGATGTTTTTTGGCTGAAACAAATCCGTCTTCAACTCAAAATCAGTGCCAATTCTTTAATAAGGTATCACTATTACTGATTATTTTGTGTCAATAAACCGCGCACACGAACAGCACGCAGGAACCAATACATACAAAAGTTCACTGCTTCGTTCACCCTTCTGACCACTCAAAAAGTTATCACTTTTATCTGAGCAGTGCTAAATCCGCTCTTTGTACTAAAGAGCGGCAAATAAAATAGCCTGATTAGATAGATTTCCAAGCATAATAGGCGGAGTATACCAGCTAATTCTCTTCGATAAACATCACCATTCTGCTTAATTACATTACCGTGACTTGATGTTTAAAATCCATTTTAAACAAAATTCCACCTTGGTAATATTCACCCAAAATACATTGAAGAAAGCATCAGATTTATTTGACTATTTGTATTCCAAATCCGACATTGCCATTCAGCACTATGAGAACAAACTTGGTTCGAACAAATCGTTCTCAATGTCCCAAGAGGAACACCACTGTCTAATTGGATTTGGCGATTACCCGACTTAATACTGGCATGTAACCCCGCAGAAGTGAGCAGAACCGTTTTATTGATTGTATGATAATATCCAAGCAGCAATGGAAATTGCCCTTGTAACCCTGCACCTTCCAGTAACTTATTAATTCTATTTAGAATGCCTTCCATATTGGGTAAACGTCGGGAATGGTGGATGATATGCTCTTGTAACAAACTATTAAATATGACTCTAAGTAATAATGCTGAAATCACACCATACTCTTTTGAACGGCTAATATCTAGACAATAAAAAGCTAATTCATTGTCAGATAACGCCGCCATATCGAGAATTAATCCTGGATTATCAATCATATTTAATTTTCGGTAATTGACTTTACAGTGGGCAATCACTTGAGAAACTGGGGGTTGCAACTGCTTAAGCATATTTAATGCTTCATCTGAATTATGCTTTAGGGTTAACCAATCTTTATTCAAGTTATTCTGTTCAATCGCACCAGACATAAAGACCGTAGGATGTAAATAGGCCAACACCGATTTTTTTATCTCATTAAGATCTGAAACTGGTTTTAATAAAACATCTTTTGCACCCAAACGAAGCACTTCATCAATTTCGGCCATCTTGTTAGTTGCTGAAATAATAATAACTGGAATGCTAATACCCTCATTCGTCAATTTCGCAATAAATTCAATGCCATTCATGACCGGCATATCTAAATCACATAAAATAAGTTCAACATGAGCTTCGCGTCCTAGCACCTGTAGTGCAACAGCGCCATTAGATGCGACTAATACCTTAGCGCCCAACGTTCGCAAATACCCTGCCAGCAAAGAACAAAAAACAGGTTCATCCTCCACAATCAGAATTTTTTTGCCTGCCAATGCCTTTTCCATAAATACGCTCCCTTACCTTAATATTGCGACCTTCACCTTTTCTTAGGTACTATCACTCATATTAGTTCAATTAAGTGACTATCATTTGTTCTCTTACGTTTCTTTGCAATAGAAAACCCATAAAAATGGTATTTCACCCTTTACAATTGGAGTTATTTTGACAGAGCTATGTCCTTGTGGTAGTGGAATAGATTTTGCGGATTGCTGTTCCCCTTATCTCCAAAACATAAAATTTGCCCAAACTGCCGAATCACTGATGCGTTCCCGATACAGTGCCTATGTAAAGCACAACGCCGATTATCTAATTACCAGTTGGCATCCTGACTGCCAGGCTGAAAAGTGGCGTTTAGATATAGAACAAAGTTTTATTGTTACCCAGTGGCTCGGACTACATGTCATTACAACTGAAAAAGGCGAAAATGATAACGAAGCCTATGTTGAATTTTCAGCTTGCTTTCTTGATCAGAAATCCCAAGATAAGCAACTTATTCATGAGCGTTCACGTTTTCTTCGTATAGACCAGCGTTGGTACTATATTGATGGTGTAAAACCTATTGATGGCGTAAAACCTCAAACTGGCCGTAATAGCCCCTGCCCATGTGGTTCGGGTAAAAAATACAAAAAATGTTGTGGTTAAGACCCATAAACAGAAAACGCAAAATATTTAAGGATAATCCCATTCATGCAGCACCAACATATACAAAAGAAAATTTTACGCACTATTTGCCCTGATGCCAAAGGACTGATCGCCAAAATTACTAATATTTGCTACAAACACCAACTGAATATAGTTCAGAATAATGAATTCGTCGATCATCGTACTGGCCGCTTTTTTATGCGTACTGAGCTTGAAGGAATTTTCAATGATGAGACATTTCTTGCTGATTTAGATGATGCACTGCCGGTGGGCTCTCAACGGGAATTAAATAGTTCGGGGCGTCGACGTATTGTCATTATGGTGACAAAAGAAGCGCATTGTCTTGGGGATTTGCTCATGAAAAGCGCTTATGACGGGCTTGATGTTGAAATTGCGGCGGTTATCGGCAACCACGCAACATTACAATCATTGGTTGAACAATTTGGCATTCCTTTCCATTTAATCAGTCACGAGGGTTTAACCCGTGAACAACACGATGAAAAACTGATTGCACAAATTAACCAATACAAACCTGACTACGTGGTATTAGCTAAATACATGCGAGTACTGACACCAGAATTTGTCCAGCATTATCCAAATCAGATTATTAACATTCACCACTCCTTTTTACCTGCATTTATCGGGGCGCGTCCTTATCATCAAGCTTATGAGAGAGGGGTAAAAATCATCGGAGCAACAGCGCATTATGTAAATAATAACTTAGATGAAGGCCCAATTATTACTCAGAAGGTCATTAACATAGACCATACATACACTGCTGAAGATATGATGAGAGCGGGCCGGGATGTTGAAAAAAATGTTCTGAGTCATGCTTTATATTGGGTTCTTGCTCAGCGGGTTTTTGTTTACGGCAACCGTACTGTAATTCTTTAAAGCTGAATTAATTGGGACAGCGAAACAACAATGCGGCGCTTGCGACGCATTGGCCCGCAAGGCGAGGAACGCAGTGACGAGTCATCCTTCCCCCTCCACCAACAAACAGACCGCTTATTTGCTCACAACAAGATCAATAAGGGTGGAAAATCAACATATAGTCACTTATTTTTAAATATCTACTTTACAGCAGCGGTTCATCTGATATGATTCCGTCCGCTGTAAGCAACAGCGATACTTCTCAAAATCTGGTGGGGTTCCCGAGCGGCCAAAGGGAGCAGACTGTAAATCTGCCGTCACAGACTTCGAAGGTTCGAATCCTTCCCCCACCACCATAAATATCCTTCAGGCCTTACAAAAACAAACCCAATAAGAACATACTCCTCATTCGGGGGAAGGTGAGAACCTTCGCTAAGGTTCGAGTTGAGCGTAGCGAAACAACAATGCGACGCTTGCGGCGCGTTGGCCCGCAGGGCGAGGAACGCAGTGACGAGTCATCCTTCCCCCACCACCATAAATATCCTTCAAGCCTTGCAAACAAACCTAAGTTCCTAAGTTAACATCCAATACCCCTTAATTCCTCCAAAAGCAGCCTACCTATACATCCCCCTAAATTATCTATCCTTAAACAGCTCCAGAGACTAATTAACATCTTTAAAAGAATTCAGTGAAAAGCATTTACCCAACCCTTAATGTACCCACAATCATATTTCTTATCACATCTTTATGTGAAGCTTAACATTTTGCAACAATCAACAATAAACCATATAAATCAATCAATTAAAACAAAAATCACCTTCAAGCAGCGAGCTTTCGAATGTGATAACCATCGTATATTTGTGAAATGATGTGTGAAATAATTATAAAAGAATAACAAATTATAACAACAACACCAGGGAACCATCATGAACCAATCAATACAAAAAATAGGAATTATAGGATTGGGGGCTATGGGCATGGGAATTGCCCGCGCGTTAATACGCGCGGGTATTCCCACATATGGATTTGATTTAAACCAAAAAGCCTGTGACCAACTACTACAAGCAGGCGCTAAAACGGCGACAAACAACGCCGCAAATTGGGCATCAGAGCTGGATGCTATCTTACTTGTTGTCGTCAATGGTGCTCAAATAGAAAGCATACTGTTTGAAGGCGAAACACCGTTAGTCAACCAGTTAAGAGCCGGTACGATCATTGTGCTTCACAGTACCGTTGCCGCAGAACAGGCTAAAGATTTTGCCCATCGTCTTAGCCAATACAATCTAAACATGCTGGACGCACCTATTTCAGGTGGCGCACTAAAAGCTGAACAAGGCCAACTCACCGTTATGGCCTCCGGTGAACCCGCATTATTTGAACAACTAAAACCCGTATTTGATGCCACCACCGAACGTCTCTACCATGTTGGAAATGAGATTGGTCAAGGCTCTACCGTCAAAACAATCCATCAATTACTTGCTGGTATACATATTGCTGCCGCGGCTGAAAGTATGGCATTGGCAGCCAAAGCTGGCATTTCCCTGGAGCTGATGTACGACATTGTAACCCACGCTGCTGGTAACTCTTGGATGTTTGAAAACCGCGTTCCCCACATTCTGGCAGGGGATTACACCGCCAAATCTTCCGTAGACATTTTTGTCAAAGATCTGGGATTAGCATTAGAAACAGGTAAGGATCTGAAATTCCCATTACCATTATCAGCCACTGCACATCAAATGTTCCTTGCTGCCAGTAATGAAGGTTTTGGCCAATGGGATGACAGCGCGGTTATCAAAACATTTAAAGGTATCACTTTGCCGGAGAAAAAATAATGACCATTAAATTGGGCGTTATCGCTGATGACTTTACCGGCGCAACCGATATAGCCGGTTTTATGGCACAAAGTGGTTGGCGAGTTGTCCAGCTATTGGATACACCTGATGAAAATACCGCCATTCCACAGGATATTGATGCTATCGTTATCAGCCTGAAAAGCCGTTCCTGCCCGATAGACGAAGCCGTGAATAACGCGGTGAAATCCTGCCGCTGGTTACGTCATAAAACAGGTTGTCAACAAATATTCTTCAAATACTGCTCAACTTTTGACTCTACCAGCAAAGGCAATATTGGGCCGGTCACTGATGCCCTGATGGATGAACTACAAACAGACATCACGCTAATCTCCCCTGCCCTTCCCGTTAACGGGCGAACAGTTGTACATGGGCATCTATTTGTCAACGGTCAACTACTTAATGAAAGCGGTATGCAGCACCATCCCGTGACACCAATGGCAGATGCCAATCTGCTACGCTTAATGGAACAACAAGCTCAAGGGAAAGCAGGTTTGGTGGATCTGGCATGTGTACACCAGGGAGAACAAGCAATCCGCGTGAGACTAAATCATTTACAACAACAAAACATACGCTACGCAATAACAGACACCCTCTCCATGAATGATCTACTGCCTATTGCCAGAGCGGCATCAGAACTGAAATTAATCACTGGTGGTTCCGGTCTTGGCGCTGCTCTTGCCAGCATAGACACTGGTAAGCCATTGATGCCATGCCAACCAGAAGGAGCAACACCACCCGCCGAGAATAGACGCACTGTGATCCTATCTGGCAGTTGTTCTGTCATGACCAACAAACAAGTTGCCCTGTACCAGAAACTGGCCCCTGCTCAATCCTTGAATATTGATTCATGTATCAATGATCCACAATATGCCGAAAAACTGGTTGCGTGGGTTATTCTGCAATCAGAAAACCATCTGGCTCCCATGCTATACGCCACTCAATCCCCAGAAACATTACAGAAAACCCAACAGCAATATGGTGCGGCTATTGCCAGTGAAGCAATAGAAAACACCTTCGCCCGCGTTGTAAAAAACCTGTGTCAGCTAGGATTCAATACCTTTATTATCGCAGGCGGCGAAACTGCCGGTAAAATAGTACAAAGTCTGGACATTCAACAACTCAGTATCGGCGCACCTATTGCGCCTGGCGTACCTTGGGTACACGATCGACAACACAATTATTGGCTGGCATTGAAATCAGGTAACTTCGGCAATATCGATTTCTTCCTGCATGTACAGGAGATGTTTCATGAGTGAGCAAGCACTAAGGTCAGAGTTAGTCGAATGGGCTCGTTCAATGTTCTACCGGGGTTATAGCAGTGGCGGTGCAGGTAACATCAGCGCCAAACTGGAAGATGGCACGATTATCATCACGCCGACCAACTCCAGTTTTGGTGACTTGCAAGCTGATCGCCTGAGTAAGCTAGATGCAGAAGGTGATTGGCTATCCGGTGACAAACCCACAAAAGAAGTTTCCATGCATTTGGCAATGTACCGCAACCGTCCCGAATGCCATGCGGTGGTCCATCTACATTCCCCTTGGTTAACCGCTCTTTCCTGCCTACCCAATCTGGACAAAAGTAACTGTCTACCACCCATTACGCCCTACTATGTAATGCGGGTCGGAAAACTGCCTCTGGTCAAATATCTGCCACCAGGAGATGAAAGAATCGGTGAAGAAATTGCGAAGCTGGCCGCAAAACACAACGCAATCCTCCTCTCAAACCACGGACCTGTTGTCGGCGGCAAAACTTTACGGCAAGCTTTTTTCAACGCAGAGGAATTGGAAGATACCGCACGGCTCTATTTAACCTTATTGCCACACGGCTTCACGACATTAAATAAAGAGCAAGTACAAGAACTTGAAACTCGTTACCCAAAAACTGAGTGAACAAACAAGGAATTCGTCATGGCTAAATTCGCGGCAAACTTGAGCATGATGTTCAATGATGTACCTTTCACAGAACGGTTTGCCCGTGCAGCCAAAGCTGGATTTAAAGGCGTTGAATATCTGTTTCCTTATGAAGTCGCAGCGGAAGAGCTTGCTGCCCTATTAAAACAGCATCAATTAACACAAGCTCTATTCAACATGCCCGCCGGAAACTGGGCGGCAGGAGAAAGAGGAATAGCCTCTATGCCTGGCCGTGAAAAAGAATTTGTTGAAGGTACACAAATAGCTCTGAAATATGCACTGGCTCTGAATTGCAAGCAAGTTCATGCTATGGCCGGGAAATTGCATGAACAATTCACACCAGAACAACAACGTGAGTGTTATATCAAAAACATTCGATATGCCGCTGATGTCATGGCAGAACATAACATCAACGTATTAATTGAACCAATTAATACTCGTGATATGCCGGGTTACTTTTTAACAACTCAACATCAGACTGAAACATTACTCAAAGAAATTGACCGTCAAAATGTTTTTATCCAGTTGGATCTTTATCACTGCCAGATCATGGAAGGAGATTTGCTACGCACCATCGAGCGTCTATGGGGAAAATTCAGTCACATCCAGATTGCCTCCGTGCCTGAACGCCACGAACCCGATAGCGGCGAAGTGAACTATCCGTGGCTATTTAACAAACTGGATGAAATGGGCTATCAAGGGTGGTTGGGCTGTGAATATCACCCCGCTGGTTACACCGAAGATGGTCTGGATTGGTTGACCAAAGCACAGAAATAATCAGGAGAAGATATGCTTCCATCAGAGCGTAGAGACTTTATTTATCGCTATGTACATGAATATCAGACAATTTCTATCAGCGCACTGGTTAAACTGATGAACGTCTCACATATGACAGTACGGCGGGATATCCGCACTCTGGAGGAAGAAGGAAAAGTCGTTAGTGTCAGTGGCGGTGTGCAACTTAGTGATGTTTTACGTCAGGAATTGCCTTGGAATGAAAAAGCCCAGCTTAATCATCGTCATAAGCGGGAAATTGGTCAATATGCAGTATCTATGGTTGAAGATGGACAAGTGGTCTATCTTGATGCTGGCACCACCACGTTTGAAATTGCCAGAGTCCTAGCTGAGCGTTTTAACCTCACTATCATCACGAACGATTTTTCCATTACCCAATATCTGATGAACAAACCCCAATTAAATCTGTTCCATACCGGGGGGCAGGTAGATAAGAGAAATCATTCCTGTGTTGGCCCTATCGCCGCTATGTTGCTTCGCAACTTAAATGTGGATATTGCCTTTATTAGCACCAGCTCATGGGATCTGGAGCATGGTGTCTCCACGCCGCATGAAGAAAAAGTTTTAGTCAAACAAGCAGTATTGGAAATCGCCCGCCGACGTGTTTTGGTGTCTGATAGCAGTAAATATGGCAAATACGGCATGTTTCGGGTCTGCCCGCTTTCGAGTTTGGATGATATTGTCTGTGATAGCCAGCTTCCGCCTAAAGTGCAGCAACAATTACGAGAACATAATCTGATATTACATACCGTCAGCGTATAAAGGATAAGAACCCTACTATACCCTATAAGCAAATAGCCCAAAGCTATTAAACAAGGAGAGTTACAATGAAAGTGATAATCACTGGTGGCGCAGGTTTTCTGGGTCAGCAACTAGCCAGCGCTTTACTAAACAACAATCAAACATTAAATTTCGACCAACTCATATTGACCGATATTCAATGTCCTGTTTCACCCGTTAATGATCCCCGCGTTCAGTGTCTGGCGCTGGATTTAACTCAATCAGGAGCCGCGGAAAAGCTGATCGATGAAAACAGTGCGGTGTTATTCCATCTCGCCGCCATTGTCAGTAGTCACGCTGAAAGCGATTTTGATCTCGGCTTGCAAGTTAACTTTGATGTTACTCGCAACTTATTAAACGTTGCACGGGCTAAAAATCCAAAATTGAAATTTATCTTCACCAGTTCCCTGGCCGTATTTGGCGGAGAATTACCATCAACCATTACGGATCAGTGTGCGGTTAATCCTCAATCATCCTATGGCGCACAGAAAGCCATGTGTGAATTGATGATTAACGACTATTCCCGCAAAGGATATGTCGATGGCCGCATACTTCGTCTGCCAACAATCAGTATCCGCCCAGGTAAACCAAACAAAGCTGCATCCTCTTTTGCCAGTGGCATTATCCGTGAACCTCTGCACGGAGAAAGCAGTATCTGCCCAGTTTCCCACGATCTGACTTTATGGCTTTCCAGCCCTGAAACCGTGATCCGCAACTTTATACATGCAGCTCAAATTCCGGCGGAAAAATTTGGTCTTTCCCGCACCGTTAATTTACCGGGTATTAGCGTCACAGTTCAGGACATGATTGATGCACTGGCCGAGATTGCCGGGCAGAAAGCGGTGGATCTCATCCGCTTTGAACCAGACGAAAACATTAACCGTATTGTTGCCAGTTGGCCGGGTCACTTCGATATCAACCGTGGCTTATCACTGGGTTTTCATGTTGATAATACTTTCAGTGATGCAATCCGTGCTTTTATCTCCAATAACCTGTCCCAAGCTGGAGGCTAATTATGGAACGCTACATTCCGGTCATTGGTCTGGGTATTGCCGTATTTACGTTGATCTTTCTGGTACTACGTACCCGTGTTCATGCTTTATTAGCAATGCTCATCGCAGCGGCTATCGCCGGGCTCTCTGGTGGCTTAACCGCAGCAAATACCATTGATGTTATGACTAAAGGTTTTGGCTCCACACTGGGCAGTATCGGGATTGTTATCGGTCTGGGGGTCATGATGGGACGGGTGCTGGAAGTTTCCGGCGCCGCGGAACAGATAGCCTACAGTTTTATCAAATGGTTAGGTAAAAAACGCGAAGAGTGGGCATTAGCGATCACCGGTTATATCGTCAGTATCCCAATTTTCGTCGACTCTGCCTTTGTTATTCTCTATCCACTGGCAAAGGCTCTCGCAAAAAAGGGAAAACGTCATCTTCTAACGCTTGGCGTGGCCCTAGCCGGCGGATTGGTTGTTACCCACCACACTGTTCCGCCAACACCGGGGCCATTGGGGGTTGCCGGCATTTTTGGTGTCGATGTCGGCGCCATGATGTTAACCGGTATGGTTCTGGCGGTACCTTGCGTTATTGGCATTGTATTTTATGCCAAATGGTTAGCAGTAAAATATCCTGAATTTCAACCCATTGATGAAGCCGAAGAAGCTCAAGATCTACAAACAATTCATCAACGCTATATAGAAGAAAAAGCGAACAAACCACTACCGAGTCTATTTCTTTCCCTGTTGCCGATTATTGTCCCTATTGTTTTGATCTTCATTAAAGCCATTAATGGCCTGTTATTAAACACTGAAACTTTTACTGGACAAGAAAACAACTTCTATTTTCAGACATTCGATTTCCTTGGTGCACCAGTTATTGCCTTAGCCATTAGTGTATTATTGGCGGTTTATACCTTGATGCCAAAAGCCAATAAACATGAAGTCATTGACCGTCTGGAAGAAGGTTTACAGGCTGCCGGTATTATTTTATTAGTGACAGGAGCAGGCGGTGCGTTAGGCGCGGTATTGCGTGAAAGTGGTACCGGCGCCATTCTGGCGCAATATATAGCCAATCTCCCCCTAACACCGGTGCTGATTCCATTTATCATCGCAACACTGGTTCGCTTAATTCAAGGTTCCGGCACTGTGGCAATGATTACCGCTGCTTCTATTTCTGCACCAATTATTAGTCAAATTCCGGGGATCAACATGTTGGTTGCCGCACAAGCAGCAACGATGGGTTCGTTATTCTTCGGTTATTTTAATGACAGCCTATTCTGGGTCGTTAACCGCATGATGGGAATCAAAGATGCCAAACAACAGATGATCGTTTGGTCAATACCAACCACTATTGCATGGGCGATTGGCTTGTGTGGCGTCATCATCTTGGATCTAGTGTTATAAATACCAAATCATTAGCAAAACTATCATTTAGCCTCCTTATAAGTGGGAGGGTGACTGCTCCCCGCAGTAAAAAACGGCGAGACTTCCCACTTCTCAGGCCACAACCGTCGATGCAACGGATTTACGCTGGCCTCCGTGGGCAGAAACGACGAGTCCCGCCGCCTGTAATTCCAGTATGCCCTTGCGCTGGAGCGACGTTGATATCACGATCATGTTCGACACCACAACAAGGACATCGCCAGATCCGCGCAGAGTATTGAGGCGTAATACTTGCCTGTTGCAGTGCGATTTTCACTTCCCCGTTAATTTCACGATGCAGCCGGGCTTCTACCGGAGGTAATTTCGGTATTTTGATTGCACCGTCAAGCACTCATAAGAAGTAAGTAAAATGCCTGAGAGGTTAAATACTCAGGCATAAAAAAGAATACTATTTTATATTGGAGATTCTTGCGGTGTTTTATATCGAGATAATGTTGATGAAAAATCACTTCCCGCACTTGTTACCTTACCAGTAACGACATTGACGGGTGATGACAATATCCCCGAACAATTATGGCAAGCAGCAAAATTATCTCCAGCTTGTTTAGTTGTTAATCGCTGAGTGAAAATAGATGATTTCAGCATATCCCGTATATATTCGCTTATTTTCCGACTTCCAATAATTTTCCCTGCCTTTTTATCTTCTAAAATCAATAAATTATTCAGCGCCTGTACCTCTGCATGCAAACCAGCAATACCCGCCATCGTCGGTAATATACGGTCGTTGTTGATAATATGATTGCTGATCAAAGATTCTATTACTGGATGTAAAGGTGTATTTACCCTACCATACATATCTCTTATCCCTGAAATAAAGGACTCAATATCAATAATCTTATAAGCTTCGGCCTCATCACTTTGTTGTATTTTCCATTCTCCTTTATCTTTCACTATCGATAATTTCGGACATTTAATCAGGTTAATACCCGGGAATAATTTTCCATCGGCTAAATTTCTATTATTATCCTTAAAGTTGACAAATTCATCGTCATAATGACCATTATACTCGTATCCAGCATGAGCAGCGAAATTCTCCAAGGATTTCTTTGCATAAAGAAATTTTCCATCATAGACACCATTCGATTTTAAACCCGGTTTTGAGAAATTATGCTGCTTCGCTGGTTTCAATTGTCCAAATTCCCTTGAAGAGCTAAGGATTAATTGCGTTTTTTTACTAAAACCATCAAATTCAGGAATCTGTTTTTGATAAGCCGACATAACTGCTTTTGCATCAGGAAGTTCCAAATGTAATGCATCCAATAACCTTTCATCCTCAGTTTTACCTTTGCCAAGTTTAGCTGTTTTTTCACGTATATCATTTTTGAACATTTTTAAACTCTCTATAATGATTGAAATTGGATACCTGAAATTATTATCAACGTCTTCCTGTTAAGGGTGAAAAAATTCGTCTCGGTAATGCTATTAATCTAGACATTGCTCCTCCATTTCTCTGAGTAGCTATATTTCGATTACTACCCTGAGGAATATAATTCTGCCATAACGTTGGATTTTCGTCCCACGGCGCAATAACTTCCTTACCATCCCGATAAAAATGAATTCTTCCCGCCAATCTCTCTCTATTGCGATAAGCATAACGCAATTCAGACGCGGTAACTGACTCGCCTGGCCCAGCCTCCAGAGGAGTAGAACCTTTTGTTTTATTAACAACCTGTTCGATATTCAGGCCATCAAGAACAAAGTGTATTTTTGTTCTCCCATTACGGGCTGCCATTTCTATACCAAGCTTGCTTCCTCTTTTCCAAAGTAATCTAGGTTCAAAGGTAAGCCATGTTTTGTTATAACAAACATGATAATAGTCAGAATTATACTTACTAGTTATTTCTTTAAATATTTTATACATATTAAATTTCTTATTTTCACCTCCTATTTTAAAATAATCATTCCATAAAGGATATCTTCCTTTTTGTTCTTCAATAATATCTTTCTGTAAACTGTCTTTAACCTTAATATTCCTTGCATATTTTTTAGGATTTTTCACCAAATCTTCTGATTTTTTAGGTAATATCGTGGTGTCTTTTAAAATAACTCTAGATACTTCGTTATTATAAAAATCTATAATCATTGGCGTACTGTCAGGATTCTTTGAATCAAAATTAGGATTAACATCTCTTATATACTTTCCCCTTTTAGCGGCAAGGCCATAAAACAGATCGCCATTTTCTTCACTGTAATTATCTTTCGCTACCCTAGGAGTATTATTCATCATCTGATTTAGATCCAATCCTGATCCTAACGGATTATTATCTATTTCATGCTGATCAATAGAATTCCCCAACGGCATTGAAGTTTTTTTCTTTTCTTTTTCACTATATTCACGTCCCATACTATCACCTTATAATTTTTTATAATAAATACATTAGGAATAAATAACATATAAATCCAAATATTATTGGCATTTAGACATAGATATATGTTCAAATCGATGATCATAAATGAATATAGTGTTATTCAAACCATTTAGCGTCAGATTTATACCCGTCATCTTTCAAGTTGCCTCTTTGTTGGCTGCACTCGCTCACCCCGGTCACATCGTTATCTATGCTCCCGGGGATTCACTCCCTTGCCGTCGCGATGCATCTTGAAATCCATAGGGTATATATTAACT
The DNA here is from genome assembly GCF_025384885.1 of Photorhabdus kleinii. Lineage (NCBI taxonomy): Bacteria > Pseudomonadati > Pseudomonadota > Gammaproteobacteria > Enterobacterales > Morganellaceae > Photorhabdus > Photorhabdus kleinii. The sequence continues at coordinate 324,266 of NZ_JAJAFY010000001.1, read as the reverse complement.
ATAACAACCGTTTTTTGAGTGAATTAATGACCTCAATAGTATTGCCTTTCTTGCCGGATGAAACCATAGCATCTTCCGACAACACTTTAACATTCATCTTTCCTTTATCATCCCTGGCCAGCAGCGCATAACTATAACCAGCCCTAATAGCAGGTTTTTCAAGCTTCTTTTCGTCATAGTTAAAAACACCAACATTTTCTGCCGTATTATCAATCACAACGCCCGGTTTACCCATATAGGTAATGACACTCTGATCATACTTTGCAAATATATTCACCAGATCGTTATTCTGTTCACCAACCATCATCGGCTCGCTGTCCGGCGAAAGTGCTTTATGGCTCTCATAAGTAGTAACAACCCCCTGCCGGCCTGTTTTCCATTCATTATCACCAGGCTTCTGCCCTGTATGATAAGCAAAAAAATAGTCATCTTTCACGGCATATATCATGGTACAACCGCTCAACCCTCCAGACGTAACAACAACCGGCTGCCCATGTTGAATATCCTTCAAAGCAATTCTTATTCCTACAGTTCCCGATGCGCCATTTACCACGTTAATACCAGTAATATTGGAATCCAACGTGTTTTTGCCCCAATGCACTCCGATCACGCCGGTACCCGATTCGAAAGATGTAGCCTGATCACCACGAAATCCCATAACAACATCATGAAAAGGATTTTCCTGACGGGAAACACTATTTCTCAAAGGTATTGCCTGTGCAAGCTCCCGGTTGCTGTCATGACGATGAGCCACAACGGGTACGTTAATTGGTGCATCCTCACTCCCTACCAATAACCCCTTATTCTTCAACGGGGAAATATGCCCTTTATTAAGGCTTCTATCTGCAAGAAATTGCTTCAACTTTTTAGTTCTCCTGCTTTTATAACCTGGCCTAGGCTCACTCTCATTATTTGAAAGTTCAAGATGTCCACCAGAAGAACTTGATAATGGCGATTGCATAACACTATTTTTAGTACGTTGTGTGGGTACTGTTTGAGGATTAGCATGTTTTAACATTTATAGGCTCTCTATGCTGGTTAATTTTATTATATTTAAAATTTATATTTTCCTGAATTATTATTCTAACGTTTTTAGTACAATTATTAAAATAATAGATCTCATTCTGGCTTACCAAATGCTATATTATAAACTATCAAATTTAGCTTTTAATTTTTCAATATTTTCATAAAAGTCATTAATATTATACTCTGTTAAATAGATATCAATCCGTTTATCTTTCTTAATTTTATCTAATCCAACATCAGATATCTCTTTATGTATATCAAAAATTTCGGCAATAAGTTCCTGTTGTTCATTTTCAGATAATAGATTAAATTCATGACTTAATAATTTCTTTAATTTATTAAGAGTAACGGGATCTTTTCCTCTAGCACTTAACCAATCTGCTATTTTAAGAGGCGGTAATGCCCCCTCTCCCAAATCTGACTGATAGATATATCCCACTGTTTCCTGATCATTGGATGGAATATCAATTAAAAACATATGCCCAAGTCGATGATCATTAACCAATGCAACATAATTTTTTGCACCACTGAGCTGATCAACTCTTTCAGCAAATTCATTGCCATCTATTTTTCCTACCTGGGCCGTTTTTACTGGATCAACAGCATGTTCCCCCTCAGTCATTAATTTAAATATATTTTGGGCAGATAAACCGCAAACTGGCTCAGTAGGATCATAAGGATTTATCCCAACGATTTCTTGATAGATTTCAATACCACCTAATTCAGAAACAGTTTCATCAATCGCCTTAAATATAGCTGCCAAATCTCTATCAACGATTTTATTTTGCCAATTATCATTCCAGAGTAATTTATTTCCTTTTGGATCATTATGTAATGCAATAATACCATTTATCAATTCTACAGAACTCAGATTATGCTTTTTTAGTTTTGATATATCCTTGGACTCCGACAAGCAGATTGAAGGTGCTATTTCCAGATGATCACCCGTTGTTATATTTTCAAGTGTTTTATCCTTTTTGGTGCTAGTTTCAAATTTTTTCGCAAAGTTGCTGATTGGCATAATATTATTATCCAAGATTCATAAGTAAGTAATATATAGATTAAAATATCACAAACAACAAGATTTTTTTATATAAAACCATCAATAAAAATATCGTTATTTTCTCTAACTTGTCATTTTATTATGAGTAATTAATTAGATGATGGTTTTTTCACCCCAATTAATGCATCAGAATTTTCTTTAGCAACAATAATACCTATACCATTTACCTTAGCAACCGCTTTATGACTTTTTACCCATGTTGAAAGAATCTCTTTTATCTTAGGGAAATAAGTTAAGCAAGTAACACCCGAAACCTCAAGAATAATTTTTTCATTTTCTTGATTATCATTATTGCCTGTGACAGATATGTCCAGTTTAATCGTTAACTTCACTTTAGCCAGCGCAAAACGCACATGTTCTGTATCCCCCAAATCAGTACATAATTTTTCTAATAACGCCTGACTTATTTGTGATCTAACCGGATTCAATTTTTGGTCCACAGAATGAGAAATTTCCATAACTGGCTCTATTGTATTAGTCATATCTTGAAGTTTTACCGGTGCGGTAATGGAATATAATAAAGAAAGACGTGGACGATTACCAAGCGCCTGCCAAAAATTACCTAAGCTATTTAAATTTTCCTGTGGTGGGATAACTCTAGTATAAGCACTAGGAATTTTAGGTAATTGACGATGATTAATCAATGCATTCAAAACAGATGTCATTATTTTTGCCGCCTGATTATCAGGTTGGCTATCCGGGCTACAGCCATCAACTGATGGTTTATTCGAATGCCAGTAAGTAATTAAATAATTATAATTAATATTTACCCATCCCGGTAACAATAAATTAGTCACAGGATTATAACGCTTTGGTTCAGCAGAGCGTAATTGTAAATCTTCATGTACATCATAAAGAAATACACTTATTGTCGGTTTAGATGGAATTGAATCTATATCTGGTAAATCAAAACGAATATCAACATTATTTAAATATCGAGATAGAATATCTTTTAATGCGTTATTAACTTCGATAATAGCATTATTAGGCTCAATGATATCTTTCATATCGACTCCAAATTTGATAAGTATTTAAAAGACCAGTCTGCCACTCTTATTTAATTCTAGAATAATGGCCCGCTCTATATATTGATTCTCAATTTTTTCACTATTATTGTCTGCGGCTAATATTGATGCCAATAAGGCAATATTTCTGATATTAGCCCCAGTCAAATCAGCTCGTTTAGCCAAATGTGCAAAATCAATTTCGTCGGATAATTTCAGTTGTTCAGGCCAGATAGTTTGCCACATTTTTTTACGTAGCTCTTCATCAGGATAAGTAAAATGAGTAATAAAGGTAAAACGACGATTAAAAGCGCTATCCAAATGGCTACGATTATTAGTGGCTAAAATCACCAATCCCGGATAATCTTCCAGCCGTTGTAATAGATAAGAAACTTCAATATTGGCATGTCTGTCCTGAGCATCTTTGGTTTCACTGCGCTTGCCAAACAATGCATCAGCTTCATCAAAAAATAGTACCCCAGAATCCATCTCAGCCAAATCAAAAATACGAGCAATATTTTTTTCCGTTTCACCAATATATTTATTCACAACCGTAGAAAGATCGACTTTAATCAAATCAACACCAAGATGCCCGGCAATCACTTCTGCGGCCATCGTTTTACCCGTCCCCGATTCACCGTAAAACAGTACACTAATACCGCTACCATAGCCTATTTTTTCCTGAAAACCCGTATCCAAAATCTGATCACGGTAATTAATCGCCGCAATAATCTCTTTCAATTGTTGAGCTAATTCACCTGAAACCACCAAATCATTAAAATTACGTTTTGGTGTTATCCGGCGAGCCAGTTTACCTAAACTCTGTTGAGCGCGGAAACTTAATGCTTTACGTAAATCTATTTCTTCTAATTGACCTTCCGGTTGTCGTAATATTTGATATTGATAAGCTTCTTTAAGAATTAACGGCAAGGTCTCTGCGGTAAATGAAAAACGCTGGCACAATTGAACAATATTAACTTTCTGAACGATATTATCCGGTAAGCATTCTCTCAACATAGATTCTTTATCCACCAGTGTAGCTACCGGCATCTCAATTTGCACCATTGGCAGATGTTTAATCCATATTAATGTATCTCCCGGTTCTACCAAACAAACTACCCGTAACTTTGGTTGATTCAGCAAAACGAATAATAGGTTATTCAATATTTTCTTTTCATCTATAAATAAAGAAAAATTACGAATTAATAAACAAGCATTATGTAACCGTGCTTCTCTCACGGCATCTGCCAGCAAATTAGCTATTACAGTTGAATTCTCTTCCGCTGGTAATCGAGCTACATCCAGGGTTAAAGTACTGATTCTGTGAAACGCCATAATATTGCCGACCGCTAATTCTCTGGCACTGCCCTGTTTTCCTCTAAGTATCACCAAAGGGCGAACCTCATCAGTTTCATTCAATAATATCTTTTCAAGTGAATGATAAAGAGTTGGTGGATACCAAAGGTGAGAAACAGGAGAATGCCAATAAGCACAAATTATTAGGGGCGGTAAAATTATCTGTTGTCCTGATAAAAAATGCCAGACAGTGCTATGAGTTAAAAATTGCGTTTGTAACCAAATAGGTTCTTCGTGGTTATTAAGCCGTAATAATTGGTTACTGATTAATGGTGTTTGTGGTAATAAACTGTTTTTCAGTAATTGCCAATCATTTTGACGTTGACTAAATAATTCAATTGCTAAAGAAAAACTAGGCCACTGTTTTTTACTATTACCGTGCAAAGCAGAAAATAATGCATGATAACGGCTGTCAAAATGGGGTAATAAACCAAGCAATAAGACATCGCGCTCAAACTCTGTCAGTTCAAAACGCTCAACTAATAGAGATAATGCATCAGAAACAAAATATTCTTCGGTTTTCGGATGACCAACAATATCACTCTCCTCAAATAACCAATGAGGAAAGCCTTGCGGTTGTATCAGATATTCCTCTATTTTATTTTCATCAAGTAAAAAACTCTCCGGTAAAGAATCATATTTGTCTCTATTCTGATAATAGTAATGTTGTAATTGCAGATCGATACGTTCCAGATGGGGATAAATCCAACGTAATTCAGCCATCATATAATGGCTATTTTTAAGTAAAGAGTTCATATAAGCCTTTTAAATGTTTTGCCAGTCAATCTGCAAAGGAAGATTTAGCCAGGGAAGTTTGGCGATATTTAACGGCCACGGCCAGTCGGTTAATAATAGATCAAATGGCTGATGTTGTATTGTAATTTTTATTTCCTGTTCATCTATCAGTAATTCACCCGGCCGCTGTAAAAACAGTTGACGGACATCATTATGACTCAGTTTTTTCCAACCCGGAAGTTGAGCAATAATCGCATCTAACCATTGTTCTATTATCAACTGTTTTTCTGGTTCAATAGAAATTGATTGTGTCTCTTCATCAATCATTAACCCACACAGAACGTTATTCAATATTTTTCTTCCTACCTGCGTCTCTTCACTTCTCCAAATAAGATAATCCAGAGAATCAACCGCCCTAAATTGAGCTTGATGATGGATAAAATTTTTCTCTTCAACTAGACCTAGTTGATTAAATAATACGGGTAACATCGGCCATAGAATTAATATTCCAGCATTACTGATTTGATCTGGCGGCAATAAACCCGGCTCAGAACATGGTCTATTAATTGCTCGACGTTGGCTATAATTATTGTCTTTAATGCACAAGTTATCTGGTGTTAATAATATTGGCTGATCTTGCAAAATTAATTTTTGATTTGCATTGTTTGGAATAAAGCGTTGTGATAGATCGCGATATTCCTCAGCAGAGAGATGTTTTTTACAGAGTTGTGAAACAGAACTTAATTGCCACAGTGATGCTAACCAAGCTGTACCTGTTTGGTTATATAACGCTGGATGTTGCAATAACTGGAGAATATTTTCTGTTTTGATTTCCCCCTTCTGAATTGTTGCCGCTATTAATGAAAGCTGATGATGATTTAATGACGGTAAAATTTTCTGAGTCTCCGTCGCTAATCTCTGTAATAATTCAGTCAACAAAAAATTAACTGCGACTGCTTGTTGTAAAGTGTGTTCTCTAATAATCTGATCTTCACAACTAAAGCGATTAACTAAATCTTGATATTCCTGAATGGAGAGGTGTTTTTTGCACAGTTTTGGAATCAATTCTATTTGCCAAAGCAGCTTCAACCATGCATTTAATAAGGCACTTTCAGCGACTATATTTTGGCGAAATAATGTAATAATAGGCACAATATCAAGCATACTGCTATCAAGTTCAGCCATGATATATGACATCACTTTCATATCTGGTTTAGGTATTTTCTGCGTATTATGTCGCTGTATATATCCCAAGGCATTCAATACCAATTGCCAAGAAGAAATTATCTTTCCTTGATGCTGAGATTTATCTATATCCTCCAACAATTTGTGATTAATCGCAGTTAATAAAGCAGGTTGACTGATAGCTAAAAGTCGCTGCAAACCATGCTCAGATAGGCAGCTTTTTGCCAATAATAATGTTAAATTGATCTCCATTTCCATTAATTGGTTAATTAAAGTTTTGATATTAATATTCCCATTATCTTCGATTGCCTTTTCTGGATCTAATTTAATATCTTTTTGATATATGTACTGGATAAATTCCTCGATATCGGATAAACAATTACTATCTAATAAAGAGGGATTATGGGTATTTTGGAATATTATTGGTTCTTCTGTGAGTGTTTTTTCCTTATTATCTCCATGATATCGATTCAATGCTTTACTCAACTCCATATTAAGCCGAGTAGGAAATAATGAATTAAAGTCATGTGAATTAATTTCACCAAGATTCAACGTTAATTTCTCTAAATAGATATCTTGATTAACAACATGTTTATTAAAGTATAAATTAAGTAATTTACGCACATTGACTTGATTAAGCAGAGAACCATGTAATACTTTTCTAGCTACCTGTTGATTATTAGCTTCGATAGCAATATTGATCTGATTTAACCTATTTTTCTCTAAAACCATATTAATTTCCCCTTGTAATTAACTACTACAATAGATACGAATAATCTATACCCGTTATCTTTCAAGTTGCCTCTTTGTTTGGCTGCACTCACTCACCCCGGTCACATAGTTCTCTATGCTCCCGGGGATTCGCTCCCTTGCCGTCGCGATCCATCTTGAAATCCATTGGGTATATGTTGTAAAAATATCATCATTGTTTAACTGATTAGTGACATCATTTATATTTATGACTTCATAATATATCTCATAAAATATACATTTGCCCTCACATGTTTTCCATACTCTAAATGCCAAAAATTAGTTTCTATTTTATTACCACCTGAAATCAAACTAATACCCCAGCTTGCTTGACCTTTCTCACTATCACCATTTAAATTAGGTGTACCATTTTTTCCATCACACAATACCCAACCATTAGGCACAGGTTTATTACTATAAAATGGCACAATTGTTCCTGCGGGAATAATTAAATTAGCGAGTGCTGAAGCAATTTCTTCGACATTAACACCTACACCATCTGAATTAACAGTGATACCTTTACCTGCTTTAACTTTTACACCATTTTTACTCAAGCTCAAACCACTTACACCGCTCCAAGCATTACTTGTATTTCCTCCTTCTAATTTTAAATAAAGACCAGTATTATCAGTTACCACAATACCGCCCCCGTCCCAACATTTAACAGCAATACCATCTGAATCAACGGAAATACTGCCATTATTCTTGGCCTTAACTTCGACTCCCTTTCCACTAACCGAAATACCATCACCAGCTTTAACTGAAACACCATTACCATCAACAGTAATACCATTAGCGGCCTTGACAGCGATATCATCTATATTTACAACTATACCATTACCTTGACCGATAGATATTCCATTGTCTTTATTAATCAGACCACTACCAAGATCTACAGATAAAATATCATCTTTTAACATTAATGGAGAAAAGTCTTTACTGGAGATAGGACCTATTTTTAAATTAAGCGTACCATTACTATCTAGTTTCAATCCTGTTCCTGGTCCATTTTGTTGTGGCGCTTTCCCGACTGCTTTACGGCCAATATCAGCAATATCAATTAAATATTCATAATCAGTTTGCAATGGAATACTGCCTGCTTTAAAGCGTTTTTTTACATCATCTGCTGAGGGGTTTTCTACTTTATTATTAGTATTTTCTTGATTACTCTCTGAATTGGACAAATCGTGCTTCTTTTCCATTTTTATCACCTTATATATTCGTCTATTCTAATAACATATACCCGTTATCTTTCAAGTTGTCTCTTTGTTGGCTGCACTCACTCACCCCGGTCACATAGTTATCTATGCTCCCGGGGATTCGCTCCCTTGCCGTCGCAATCCATCTTGAAATCCATTGGGTATAGTAATAATTAAAGATAATGAATTTAATAATACAACAAACATCTCTCTTTACTTATAAATCAACCTTTGTCTTTGTCATGATAAATATTATCTTTAACTTTTGGTACATACAGCAACTGATTACTCTCAATAAATTTAGAATTCCATTCTGTTTCAGATTCACTAATGACCTCAATTCTCTGTTGTTCAGTGGCAATTCTCATATTCCCTATACCTGTTAATTCGGAAGGCAGACGACCTAACGTTAACACTTCTAAAATATGGTATGCTTCATCCCCTAAAGCAGAACCATTATTTTGCCAACGCTTATAGGTACTGGCAAAATTCCTGAAATGATCCGGTGATAACCAATGAATAATCATGGAAACATGAGCAGGAAATTCAGCTAAAATCTCAGTTTTTACCCACGATTCCAGTCCATGATGATCAACGTTGTTATTCTCAATTAACTGGCGATTAATGACTACGCTGACGACAAATGAAAAACGATCAGTATACGCGTATTCTGCACTAGAGAAATACCAACGATAACGCCATGCATTTTCCTTTTCTGGGAAAGGTTTGGTATTTTTACCTCGTTTAATTAATATCTTACCCTTAATACGATCGAATTTTTTTACCAACGCTTTAAGCATATAGTCAGATGGAGAATTCATATCAGCAGATATTTTTTTGGCTGGTTCATAAGGGGTAATTTTATATTTTAGTGTGATTTCATCCCCTTCTTTGATCATAGCAGGAAAAGGGCTTTGGGGACTAGATGTGATCCAGAGTTCATCGTCTTCTTTATTTTTTTGATGTATTTCATCGGCATAAACCAGTTGATAATCCATATCTTCCAACCACACCGGGCTATTTTGCCAACATAGTTTTTTGTCAGTAAATGCCTGTTGCACTATGTTTAAATTGTGTTCCAAAGCAACACTGTTATGGGTGTCAAGATAAAATGATTTTTCTGTAATCTCAGTGATCACTTGGCCCCGCAATGTAAATCCGTTTTCGCCTTTAATAATCAAGTTAATCATCTGACCGTGTAATAACCGCCCTGCTGTACTTTGCTGAATAATAATTAAATGATGGTTTTTAGAATCAGGATGATTTTTAATTTCCAGATTATCAGGTGTTTGTTCACTGTTGAATGCCTCATCAGGTTTCACGGGTAACAACCGGCGATGCTCAATTAAATAGAAAGGAAGATCAGCCAAATCAGGCGGTTCACTAAAACATTTTCTTCCCAAGCCTAACCGAGCTGCAATTCGTTTTTGTAGCGCGGATACTTTATCAATGCGAATATTATTACGATGGTAGGCCAACTCTGGTTGTTGAGCCAAGTAACCGCGCTGAGTGGATAGAAAATCCTGTCGATTGAGAATAAGTGGTCTGGCTGCTCGCTGTGTACCAAAATAGCCTAACAGATATTCAAGAATAGCCAGCTCTTTTGCGTAATTTCGTTCATGGATGCCATCATCATTATCAATTTGCACATCATCATTCAGTTTCTTAATTAAGTCAGGCATTATCTCCTGATGAACATTCTGACTGACAGTATTAACCTTAAAAGGCCATTGTGCACCATATACCTTATTTCCTCGTTGTTTAAAAGCCAATAGTTTTGGCAATAAGGCAAGTTCTGCGCAACCGTTAGCTAATATTTGTTCAAAAGGCAGAATAAATTGATGTAACTGTAGTTGTTGTAAGGTATGTTTATTAGTTTGCAATCCATAACAAGCCGGTAATTTATTACTTACCGGATAATAATCCAACACTTTACGGTGCTTACCCCAGTTTAATAATTCTGGTTGTATATTAATCAGTGGTTCTGTAATGATATTCTTCTTTATCTCTTCTCTAGAAACTACAACTTTCACACCACCTTTGGCAATAAGAGTCAATGGGCTGTCTGGTGAGGTAATCAATCCCAAGGGATCATCACCCCATAGTCTGGGATAATATCCTTTCGCAATTTGCCAAGACCAATTATCTTGCAGTAGTGGAGAAATAATTTTCTTATTATCTTTATTTTCATCTAATTCCAGCCGAATAATACTTTGAACTCCCTTGATAGCCAATAATTGGTTAACCAAATGGCTTAAATTTAATATCGTCGCACCACTGTAATCTTTGATCGGTGGTAATTCAGGTATCCAACCGTGATGTAAATAAGGCCCGTCAAAAATTTCTTCATTATTGTAACCCATCTCTTTCATTGTCTGGGTGGTATAACGTAGCGGCTTTTCCAGCACCGTTTGTTCCGCTGTCATATAAATTTGAGCAAATACGTCAGCGATATCTTTAACATCATTATCAAGCTGAATATCAATCTTCAATGGTAAATCAACAGGTTCTAACCAGATAACCCGATTCACCCATTCTCCTAAATTACGATTATTTTTCAGGAAAACGTTAAGTTTCTCCTGAGCCAACTTATTATCGATCTGAGTTTCCCGGCCTGGGAGCAAATAAAGCCAATAATTTCCTCTTAATGTTAACTGTTTACTATCTGAATTTGCGATTTGAGTAAATCTGTATTCACGTTCCTTTTTGCTATACCAGTATGTATAGCGTTGATCGTTAGGTTCACATACCAGTAGTACATCATTAAATAAAAAGTAACCATCAACCGTGTTGTCACTATGCAAGTCCAGCAACGCCCGGCGATAATCCGCCAACGTAATTGGACCACAAGTCAGCATCTGTTGCGGACCAAACTCCTGGGGGAAAATACCGTCGCCGGGTGTCTGTTGCTCCTTTCTGGGCGTCAGAAGATCTAAAAGCGGCAGCGAATGACGGTAAGCTAAATCCGATGCACCATAACAACAGGCTTCTAATAAGGTGATACCGGGATCACTTTCACTCATATCACTCCAAAATTGACCAGACTGTTGCTCAATAACAGCCTTAGCCTGAGCAAGTAAGGTATCAAAGGCAATATCGTCTTTAACAACGGGAAACAGAGCATCCTGATGACTCATTGATTAACTCCTTATTTGAGGAATGTTTATCTGACCAGACTAAAATCAACACTTCATTATCATTAGCTTCGATATTTGTACCCACGGCACCCGTAACTCGGTTAACTATTGTTATGCTTAAATTGGTGACGCGTTCTACCAAAGGGGATTGTTGGATGGTGGCTAATAACTGGTAGTAGTCAATGTGGTTACCCATCGTCACACCGATAGCCGGATTCTCTCCCCACGGCATATACGTTCGGCTTAATTGCTGTTGTAGCTGGTGATAGCCGTAGTCAGAATTAATGCCTGAGATAAAGGTCACTTGGTAATCCACATTAACGTCAACATAAGTAGGATTGTTGATTTCAATGGTTACCCAAGGGCTACTTAATCGACTTAACCATTCGACCATCTCGGCCAATCGCGCCGGGTTCAGTGCTGGGCGTAATGCATCATCGTTATCCTTGTAACGGCTGTCTGGGATGACTATCAATTGTTGCTTTTCCGGCGCCGGGATGGTGGTTAATTTACTGCCTGAATGGTGTCTGACATCAAGTAGGCTAACAAAATGATCTTTTAGTAAGGTGACCATGTTCCCCCAACTCAACACTCGGTTACGATGGGACAGCCGGACAGGAATTCGTTTTAAGAAGGCTTGCTCAGTTTCTTGCGGGCGACCGTTCCAGGAAGCCCAAGGTTGCGTAACACCGCTGATTGCAGCAATAGTGTTTACCGGAATAGTGTTTGCCGGAATAGTGTTTGCCGGCTGTTTTATGCTGCCAACGGCCAATCCATCAATAAAATGTTCCTGTTCAACAGCTTCTGCGTTAGCTAAGGTGACAGTGGTAGCGTTATACAGCAAACCTTTAATACGTGGGTAATCTTGGGGATCAGTCTTATCCGTTATCTCGGCTTTCAGCCAGTACCGCCCTGACGGCATCAGGGCGGCCTGATTTGAGGCATCTTGTGGCAATAAAGTGCGCCAGATACCCCGGTCGAACAGGTTACCGGTTTGATCGTCAACGAATTTATCCAATTTACTCCAAGTATTGCACTTGTTGAGATAAAACCAGGATAAAGTGAGCTTCTTAATACCTTCTAATTGCCAATAAAGAGATAAAGTTTGCCCCAGTAGTACTCCGGTAAAACCTAAATAGAATGCCTCATGGGTGAATGCCGACGTTTCTGCTGCTGCTTCACCCCAGCCAAAAGGCGTCAGAGGATAAACCGCAAATTGCTCAGGTTTAGCTTTAGCACTGAATTGAATCTGCAACGCACTGATTTGTGGGGTATAGGGTAAATTTTTATCTTTGGGATCTTTCCAGTATTGGGTATGCATAAAATCCTGTCCGGCCAATTCTATACGCACGGATGCAGGCCAATCATTGGGATTCGAGCTGTCTGTAAGGGGAAAATTCATCGTTGGCAAGGTAAATTTTAAGCTTTGTCCTTGTGGTTTCTCCTTTCCACTGAATAATGATTGCGCTTCATTAAGCTTTTCTCTCTTTTGAGGCGTGACTAAGTAACCCTGTACTTTAAATGCACTATTATCGGGCTTTGTCTCATATCCCTCATACCATTTTGAAAAGTTTTGTTGAGGCAATCCTACCCATTGAGGGGTAATCGTCAAGGTCGCGTTTTCGGAGTTATACCATTCAGGGGCAACCAGATTAAAACCAGAGCCTAATAACGGTGATTGACCAAAAGGAAAGCTAGTCGCATTCGTTTGTTCAATACCGCTATCAGACGCATAGTACATACTACGGTTGCCGTTAATGTTGATGTTGATCTCGATGTCTTTAATCTTCGGCAACATCGGTCCCTGTTTGGTGCTCAGTTTTAGTACCGGTACGTCAAACGTCATATTATCTAAAGCATTAGGCGGGCTAATGGGGTCATCGTTAGCTGATAAGCTGAGTTTGAGGTTAGACTTTTCTTTTTCTACTAATAGTGAAAGCCAGTGATCTCCCGAGCTAATCTGAGCGGTGACTTGATTAGAATCCCCCGCCCACTCGCTGTCTAATGTAACTTTAATCGTGCGCTCTCCCGCTGACATCGTAAATAAAGGCGAAGTAATTAAGTAGCCAGACAGAACCGAAACATCATTAGGCGTTGGGCTAAAAAGACGAATACCGTTTTCAGGAAATTCAATGTTATCTGCAAGATTTAGTAGTATTGCCGATTTCCAGCCATCCCCCTCTTTTCGATACCAACGCAGGTCGGTTAATTCTCCTTGGTTTGCCAATACATTCAACTCGGACACATACTGTAATGGATTGCCAGCGCTATCATGTCCGGCATCAAAGAGAGTTCCTTTCGGAATAAAATATTCAACACGATCAGGATTCAAGGTAATACCTATCGCCACCCGATCCGCTTGGGCACTTCTCGGCGTTAAACCTAATAATTCCCGATAATAAAGATCACGATGACGTGCCGGAAAGGTATTGAATAATATTTTAGTGGTTTCTAATAGTTTTAAAAAAGCCAGTAAGAAAGCCTGATGCGCTGGTAAAAGGCCATTGGCTTTATTCACATTTTGGTAAATATCCGCTAATTGCCGAGGATGATTTTCCTGAATAAAGTAGAAGCTATGCCAGAATTTTTCTTTATCTTGATCAAAAGGGATTTTTTCCGTATATTCCTGAATCCAATTTAATATATCCAGCGTACTTCTTTCATCAAGTTTAAAAGTAGTATCCGATACCATAGCGGTAAGTTTACTCGTTAATCCGGTCAGTCCCATATTTATACCACCTGTTATTTGAATATAACTTTAATATATTTTCAGGAGATCATTGTTATTTAAAAGTTATTTATCCAGCACTGACAGCATATTGACTGGCAATAAATCGGCCTTTACCCATACTGGGTGCTGTTATATCCGGGCCACTCGATGGGTTATTTGCCGGCTGTGATGGGGTAAAACGGGCAATAAATTGCTGCCCAACAACAATCACCGTGGCAGGGCTACAACAAAAATTTACCTGCTGGCTGACATCCAATTGAGCAATGGTGACCACACCCATGCCGGGCACCGGGTGGCTTGGAGTAATATATTGCGCCTGAAATTGGACCTTTTTTTCATCACCCACCATCACGATCTTTTTACCTTGGATTTTGGCGTAACCGCTGCCCCGGATGATTGCCGGCCCTAGAATGGTGACTTGCCGATTACCGAACAAGGGTTCGAATAGTAAAGTGTCGCCATCAACCACCAGTTGTTTGCTCATAAGATCACCTCTCCTTCACCAACCTCAAGAATACCTTCAATTTGCTGGCTAATTTCGCTACCTCTCAGGACATAGCTCACCTGAATATGCAGAGTATTAGGCCAATCCATTTTTTGATTCACCTGAATTTCAGTAATTTCCGCGCGGGATTCATAACGTAATACTCGCTCTTCAATATGCGTTTGAATACGCGCCATTAATTCATCACTGATATTTTCAAACAGATAATCATTCAAGCCACAACCATAATCTTCACGCATAATCCGCTCGCCAGTCTCCGTCAGAAAAAGAATTTTCATACTCTGACGAACATGTTCTGCCCCTTCCGCCATGATGATTCCAGTCTGAGAAGAAAATTGAGGCGGAAATGCCCAACCCCGACCATAAATATCGGCTAATATTTTGTCTGCCATTTCACTACCCTATTATTGTGTTAAATTAATTTTCGCACCTTTAATATCAACACCAGATTTTCCAGCGGCTGACAGGGATTTTTCAGCCCGGATATTAATTTCCTGTGCATTAGCTATTAGATTTTTAGCAGAATTAAACATGATATCTTTATCCTGTTGCAGAGATAAAATATTTTTTCCACTATTAAATGCGAGCGTCTGCTCTTTATTATCGAAGATTAACGCCTGCTGATTTTCCCCCTGTTTAATCACTAATGTTTTTATTTGATTTTTTTCACTCGGTTCTAACGGGGATTTGTTTTTGGGATTATGCATAGCGCCTAATATCACCGGAAAACGGGGATCACATTCAAAGAAACCGATTATCACCTCATCCCCCGCTTCAGGGTAAAAACAGAATCCGCTTTCATGACTGGCATAAGGTTTACCTAAGCGGGCAAAAAGTGTGCCGCCGGTTAAGCTTAAGGCTGGTACTTTAACTGGAATACGATCCAGAGACTGGCTGTCTGGTTGGCATTTTTCCACGATACCAACATGTAACTCTTTAACCGGCGGTACAGCCTGTTCTACATCTGATTGCACGCCTAACGTTAACCGGGTACGCCAACCTTGCCGCTGGTTGATGGTCTGGCTGACACCGGTGATAATCGCCTGACCATCCATCCCTTGCCCGAAGCCAGTCAACGCCAAAACATCACCCGGCCAATAACGATCATCCCCTTCGACTTCAAAACTGCCGGATACATTATGGCTTCGCCGATTACCCATGATGCTTTGAGTAAATTGTTTGGTTTGTTCATTATCCAATGGATAGCTGAAAATCCATTGCCACTCTTGATCGGTCAGCGATTTCAAACTGTCCGTAGCAAGTTGACCGCGACCAAAGCCACTATTTTTTGCCTGAATCGCCTGAGACAATTTTTGTTGGCTAATGTCCCAAGACTGCACACTTACTGTTTTAGGGCTGCGCTGATTATCCCATTGCAGATTGGCTTCAAACAGCACAACACTCTGGTGGTCACCGCGCTGGCGAATGGTGTGTACGGTTGACTGATTAAGTGATTCCGGTGTTACCAACGTAACGGTATCATGGCCGGGGAGCAGCCAGGTATTCGTAGCAGTAAATCGGCTTTTTAAGAATGTCCAATCATTGCAACGAAACTGCACCATTTGCTCATGTACCGTTTTAAGTTGAGGCGCCTGTTTTATCGTGACAGGCACACCGGCTTGGCTGAATAGCTTCTTGATAATCGCCTCATCACTCTGTTTACTGAATAGCTGCGAGCGGAAACTATGGGTTAATTTTTGCAATGGATGTTTTACCGTCAGAATCACTAGACTGTCCTGACCTTTAAGCCTCAGTGTCTGCCGGACGATGATCCCTTTAAACAACACATTTTTTTGTATCTGCACAATAAGTTCATGATTCGGGCGGCAACCCGCCAACTCAGCTTGCGCCTTGGCATCAAAAATATGGTTGGTATCACCGATGATAGCCAAAGTGACATTAGCCGAAGGAATGCCATTGATAGGGTAATTTACTGACAAGCTGATAACCGTAAACTGATTGAGCGTTTTGCCGCCTATCTTAATCGCAATCGGAGGTATCTTCATGCCTTCCTCCGTGCTTGTAGCGTTTGTCCCGGCGTGAAATCATCAAGATTATCCAGATCGTTTTGCCAAGCCAGCGAAAGATAATCGATACCACCCGCTAGCGCAGCGCCAGCACCCAGTGCAATCAATGGCAGAGAGAGCATATCGGTTACACTAACCGCAGTGGCTGGCGGCGATTTTAACTGTTGTTCAGTGGTCTGAATAACAAAGCTCTCATCCGCCACCAGCGATAAAGTGGCAATTGCCCGCAACGGCGTGGCATCTCGGTCAAACAAGGTGTAATGAATACTAAGACCACTGGCCCGGCAGGCAAAATAGCCTTTTTTTTCCCAACGCATTTTGCCCCATTTGATTTTAAGAAAGTGTGGAACTTTGGTACCGGCATCAACGGCACAGAGGGTTTTCAAGGTCGTCAGTTGGGTTTCTATCGGCGTATTGTTGCCGGGCATAGAGGCATCAAACAGTAGATCTAACGATAGGCCCGCAGGCTGAGACGACACATAGTGGTTGCTTTGGTGAGCATGGGTAATACTTTCATCGTTTTTATAATTGGCTTGATAATTGAGCTGGATCGCATCAGGGTTATACATCACCGGTAAACTGCCCACCAAGATTTTACCTTCCCGATCTTTAAAAGCCGTCAGTGTGAGTTTGGATAGGCTGCGTTCAATTAAGCTCATAATGGCCCCCTGTCTCACGTAATGCCTCTAACACCTCCCGTTTCACCCTATCAATCAGGCGAGCGTCATCCAATGCTTCTTGGGCTAATGTTCGCGGAGATGATAAATCACCCGCAGAATCGGTAACTTTAGCCTGAATAATCAGTTCTTTAATTTCTACAGTCATGCTTTCACTCCTAACCAGCGCATATCCTGATAACGTAACTCCAGGGAATTGACCAAAACAGCATTGCTATTGGCATCAAAATCACCGGTAGACCAACGAACCGGTAACGCGTTACTTACGGTCCAACTTGCCACAGGTAAAAAACTTTCATTCAGCAACATAATGACCACATCAGCATAAACCGCTTTTTCTCCACGCAAGACACGATCAAATATCAGAGTCAGCGGTGTAATCGTCATAACACCACGTTCCAGTACCAAACTGCCGTGCTGGATCTTCTCGGCCAGCCAAATATTTCTGGCATTTTCCCCGCCCTGGCTGTGTTGGGTGGTTTGCAGTTCACGGCTGAGCCCCGATATGCGCTGAAAAGCAATATCAAGTGGACTGGGAATATTGTTAAACAGAAAACTGGCGATAAAACGGTGTGATACTGATGGGGTATATAGATTGTGCATATTTTGCCCCTGTTTAATTTAATCCCGTGGTCCCGGTACGCGTATCAAACGTCAGACTCAGCTCAATAAATTCCGCCGGAATGAGCAGAGCCAGTTTGATTTTCATGATCATTTTCCCGGCCCGCTGATCCTCTTCACTCATTGATTCGTTAACACCGAGTAATATGTCAAACGCTCGGTCCTCTTGGGTACCTAACAGTCCACCTTTCAGCCACAATTGATGCAACCAGTTGTAAGTTTGGCCTTTAAGTTTCATCCAGGTGATAGCGTTGTTAGGTTCGAAAACAAAAGCCCGGCCTAATCGGGTGAGATGGGCTTCGATATAGGAGACCAAGCGGCGAGTTTGGATATAACGCCAGGGAGAACCTGAGATGTTGTCCAGAGTTCGGCATCCCCAAACTTTAATCCCTTTGCCGGGGAAGCTGCGAACCAAATTCAACGAAGCGCCATGCTGATTAAAGAGCGCATCAGCTTCAATAAAAGAGCGTACCGGGCTGACTACCTTAGCTAGCACTACGTTGGCTGGCGCGGTCCAGATATCTTGCTGATTATCATTACGCTGGATAACAGCCGCCACCGCAGCGGTAGGCGAAAGGATGATATGTTTACCACTTTCTTGGTATGTGGTTTTCAATCCCGGCCAATATACCGCGCCCCATTGCCGATCACTTGAGGAAAACTGCTCTAAACATGTAGCGGCCAGTACCGGATCATCCGGGGCATCCAGCAATCCCATGATGCCGCGCCGACTCTTGCAAAGGTTGAGTACTGATTGCCAAAACTGTAGCCAAAGATCTATGTTGGCACCGGATTCACTCATCTGACTAAAGCGGACAACATCAGGGACTACAATCAGCGTGATAGCACTCTCTGCGGCAATCACCTGTTTAAGCCAATCCTGTTGCAGTGCGGTGATCAATGATTGAAAATCGTTCAGTGGAGAGTCTAGCGACAATACATAGGTTTGTTGGCCGCCATTTTCAAAAAAGTGACGTACAGAGTAGTACATTAATCCTGACTCTCGAAATGTTAGGGTAAAATCGGTCAGGCTGTTCAATTTAACC
This sequence comes from Photorhabdus kleinii, assembly GCF_025384885.1. Lineage (NCBI taxonomy): Bacteria > Pseudomonadati > Pseudomonadota > Gammaproteobacteria > Enterobacterales > Morganellaceae > Photorhabdus > Photorhabdus kleinii. The sequence continues at coordinate 305,204 of NZ_JAJAFY010000001.1, read as the reverse complement.
GCGGTTTTATTGCCCGCCCTTCTTGGAATATAACCAATAAAAACCGGTATACCAACAAATGCATCATCTGGCTTCTGGGATATTAGGTTCTCCGTTACTGTGACGCCAGGCTGTTTTATTTCCATTATCGTTTCCTCTACAGGACAGGCGCGGCAAACCGCGCCCCAGTATGGTTACTGTGCTACTTTTTGCGAAAATTGCAGGATAATAAATTCAGCCGGACAGACCGCCGCCATCCCAACCTTGACGATCATTCTTCCTTGCCTAATATCGCTCTCGGACATGGTGATACCTTGGCCAATTTGCACAAAATAGGCTTCCTGTGGACTATTGCCAACCAGTGCCCCTTGCTGCCAGAGTTGGTGGAGATAGTTGTCAATGGCTGACCTTACTCGCTCCCAAGTCGGTTGGCTATTGGGCTCAAAGACGGCAAATCGCATGGCCTGTTTGATATCCCGTTCCGCCGCATTAAATAGACGCCGTACCGGAATATAGCGCCAGTTGTCATCATCTTTCAGGGTACGTGAGCCCCACACGACAAACCCTCGATTATTGAAATAGCGGATAGCATTGATACCTTTTTGATTCATGGTACCTTGCTCATCTTCGGTGAGCCGTTCTTCTACATCACTAATGCCATTCAAAACAACATTAGCCGGCGCTTTCCAGACACCACGACGGGTATCAATGGCACAATAAACACCAGCCATCACTGCACTGGCGGGAATCATTCTATTTATATTTTGTATTGCATAAATAGCTTGCTGATAAACATCCGGGTTTTTCTCTTTGAGTTCCGTCAGATTGGTAACCCTGTTTTTTTCTGCATCCTGATAACCTGAAACAACTACAAGACTCTCTTCCGTTTGCATAGGCTGTGAGACTTTCACCGCTGGATAATACGTTGCGGTTTGTGAAGGCGAGTTAACACTGATGGCGGTTGCTTTATCTTGGTTATCAGCGATAAGGAAATAGCCGGCATTCAATAATGAAGATGTCAGGCTGTTATATATCTGACTCTGATAACCAGAATCCTGTTCAGAACAGACGATCAAGGTAATTTCTAAAGCCTGCTCAATTAACTCAGGGATTAAAGCCAGAGTTTTAGCATCTTTTGAATCAGCAATTGGCAAGATATAGCAAGGTCCACCGCCATTTTGGAAATAAAGTTTTAAAGCATCACTGCTTGTCGTGTAGTTAACTTCCACCTTGTAAGTGTAATCGGTTTTTTCTTCTTCTTTTCCATTTGTATCGTCATTAACTACTTCATTATTTTCAACTGATATATCACCTTCAACTTTTTTAGATTTTTTAGGGACAGGCGGAGGGGGAGATGGAGGTGTTGATTTGATAGCTATCGACATAACACAACCTACATGAAATAGGTTAGTGAAATCCAACCAGCTACTAACCCGTGTCACTTGTGGCGTTGAGCTGGTTTTCTTAGGTGAGAAGCGGCCAATAAAAACAGGGATTGCCGTGTTCCCTTGACTAATAGAAAGCGCCAGTGATGCATCTTCTTCAATATAGACGCCCGGATAAGTTGGTGTTATTGGCATATGGCCTCCAATTATTGTGCGACGCTCTGCGTAAACTGCAAGATAATAAACTCGGCTGGACGAACCGCCGCCATACCCACTTTGACAATCATTTTGCCCTGTTTAATCTCGTCATCAGTCATAGTGATATTTTTACCTATTTGAACAAAATAAGCCTGATCAGCTTTATTTCCTACCAATCCACCTTGTTGCCAAAGAGAATAAAGATAATTATCAATAGCCCGACGCACAGCTTCCCAAGTAGGTTGGCTATTAGGTTCAAAAACCGCAAAACTCATAGCATTTTTAATGTCTCGCTCCGCACTGTTAAACAGGCGGCGAACCGGGATGTAACGCCAATTATCGCTGTCCTCAAGCGTGCGAGCTCCCCAAACCAATGTGCCGCTTTTAGGGAAGTTACGGATCATATTCAGTGCCTTACCTTGGTTATATTGTCCTTGCAGGTCGTCTGTCACCGGGTATTTAGGCTGTAGTCCTCCTTGAATAGCTACGTTAGCAGGTGCTTGCCAAACACCTCGGTTGTTATCAACACTGGCATAAATACCGGCCATCACCGCACTGGGTGGAATATCAACAAGCGTTTTATTTTCCCCCCATTCAGCGGTCAGCCAAGGATAGTAAACCGCGCCATAGGGGGTAGAAGGATAAGAGTCGAGTATATTTTCTGGTTCTTTTATGTTAGTGGTATCGTTTCGGTGTTTAGGTTTAGAAGCGCCATCTTCTTTCTCTTTCGCGATATCAACGTCTGGACCATCAAAAATAGCAAATAATCCTTTACCCGGTTTGCAAAGTTCCGCTACAGCGGTAGTAATATTTTCTCCAGCAGCAACCAACAATGTGACATCATCCAGTGTTGGAACTTGGCCTACTAAGTCTTTAATTTTCACGAGATAGCAATATCCACCACCGTTAATAAAATAGGCCCGTAGTGAAATATCAAGCTTATCATCAGGATTAAATTGCTCACCTTTTCGTGTCAAATAATCCAGCCAACTACTGATACGAAGATGAGCATCTGTGAATAAAAATTTATTAGTATCTGCAACCGCAAAAATAGGAACCGCCGTTGCACTTGTACGAACAGAAAGCGCCAATGAAGCATCTTCTTCAATATAGACACCCGGATAAGTTGTACTAATTGTCATAATATTCGCCTTTAAACAGTACTGCATTGAATTGATATGTCAGATTATTCCTGACACCAAACAGTATATTAATGAAATTCAACAGTCACCCGATCGGCTTTCAAACTCATTTCCTGCACCGCAACTTCATTACTGGTAGCATCAAAACTGGGTGCCGTCAGTTTTTCTGGGAAAGCATTAGCAATATTCCAAGTAATTAGCAAATTTGAACCTGTTTCATCGGTGAGACTAATAGAAATATCTTTCTTCTCTATCTGATTAAGCGAAATAGAATTAATCCAATCGTACAATTTAGATTGCCCTTTAAAAATACCGCGCTTCAAGGTAATTGTTGGCCTCTGACGCTGACCGGGCATTTGTAACCAATTACCAATTCCATCACGATATTCAATGGTGTCATAGCTAATATCTAATCCCGATACACTTTGGAAAGACATTTGCTCATCACCAACGGTCACGACAAAACGGTGAGTTGGAATGGGGTATTGAACAGCAATTTGATCGGCAGTTGTAGACATTGTTATTTCCTTAAGAGTTAAATTCATAACCGGGTTAGAATACACATCATTTTAGGTACGCTACCGCCCTTAGGTATCATGCCTAATGCCTTACTTGTGTATTCACCGTGCTTTAATATCCAAACCCTCATTCAAGAATGAGGCGATCTGACTACTGACTAACGTAAGTTAATACGTGATAAACATCACACTGTTGGAGCTTTAAACTATTCATCGAAACAGTAATACCTCAATACCGCCAAATAAAAGTTAAAAATAAAAAATAATTATTTTTATCTCTATTTTTACTTATAATTCAATATGATAAATAATATCATTCAACTAATAGGGTTATTGTTTTTAGACACCTATTTATCAATTTTCACAAAACGAGTTTATAAACCAAAAATAATACCTAAAAATATTTTATCTATATTTCTAAATCTTCCATCACGTCATGGACAATAGAGTTAGAATCATTGCAAGTATAAATAAAACTAATAGTTAGTTATTATTAGTTTTACTTCTTAATAAAAAACAGAAAAATAACCCATATGAAAAAATAAAATAAAAATTTTTAAATCATTTATTTTCTTGCATTACTCATGCAGAAGCTATATAAATTCTAACAGGCATAAGCCTAATTGAGCCCTCCTGGCTATAGAGAATAGACAAACACTAAACAGAGGCAGAGAATGCGTTATGTTGAAAATAACTAGAGATGTTTATTTAGACTGTGACTCAAACAAAATAATTCATGGTAAAAATATATTTATCATTACAGAAAAAGAGAAACGCCTGCTACTCGCACTGTGGGAACATGCCTCACAAGGGAATACATTAAACCGGGAACAACTTATCCCTCTGGTTTGGCCTGAACGCAAAAATGGAGTAGCAGAAACCAATTTATTGCAATTAATCTGTAAGTTACGCCGCACATTACGCTATTGTGATCTAGGTGAAGCCATACACACAGTATACCGACAAGGTTATCGTTTTATCCTGCCATTTCAAGATAACGAACCAGATAATCGTCAACCCCAAAATACTAAATTACCTATTCCCACCGATATACCTCCAAAGCCATTTTATTGGCGTTTCACCAGAATGATTGTTATGTTTATCACCGCAATCATCTGGATATCAACTATCCTATATACAGCCCCTTTTCTGGCTAAGAAATAATGATGGCTTTTATTTACAAAACGGTTAAATCCCCGTCAATGGAGGTCCATTAAATTAAACAGCATATAATCTGGTTATCCACTTCTTCTTTGCGGCTCATTTCAGCAAGTTATGGGCCGCTTTGTCGCTATTATCCCAATGAATATTATACTCATTTGTTTTTAATAAGATTTTATTCCCAAATTATAGAGATAAATGAGTACCAAGAGGCGGGAAATAATTACCAATTAATCAATAAAATAACGTTGTGATGTTAAATAAATTCATAAAGCAATGGAACTATCTGCCTTGTTAAGTGGTCATAAGCCTGTTGCTCATTCCCCTACAATTAAGGATGGAAATAATAATGGTGCTAAAACAACTCATCCCAGTTACTCTGATTTTTAGTTTATTGCCAACCGCAGCCCTCGCAGGAAAACCACAAAACTATCTCTACACTTCATCCGATGAGCTCGATCAATTACGTCCTCTGTTAGCACGTCAAGATATTGACGGTGTACAAGTTGTTTATAGCTGGAAACAATTGGAGGGTGCATCAGGGAAATATGATTTTTCCGCAATCGAAAAAGATTTGTCGTTGCTTGACAGAATAAAAAAGAAGCTGTTTATTCAGATCCAGGATCGCTTTTTTGAGAAAAATGCCCGCTATATTCCATTTTATCTCCAACAAGGCACAAAATACCAAGGCGGTTTAGTTGCTCAAGTTGATAATCCCGGTGAAGGCAAAGCACAAGGTTATGGTTGGGTTGCTATTCAGTGGAATACAGCGTTGCGCAAACGCTATCAGGATCTGCTTTCTGAGCTGGCAAAAGAGCTTGATGGTCGTATTACCGGGATTAATCTACCAGAAACCGCCGTTGATATTGACATGAAACAGGATAAGACCGGTTTTAGCTGTGACCGCTATTTTGCCGCCGAACTTGATAATATCAAATTTGCCCGCCAGGTATTTAAAAAATCCTACGTAGTACAATATGTTAATTTCTGGCCATGTGAATGGGATAACGATCATCAGTATATGTCTCGCTTTTTTAATTTCGCGTCGAAAAATAAGATCGGTCTCGGTGGCCCCGATATCGTGCCATATCAATCTGCTCAGATGAAAAACGCTTATCCCTTTTTCAATCGTTACAAAGGCAAACTGGATTTGGTGACAATGGCAGTTCAAGAACCAACACTGACCTACACCAACCCAAAAACTAAAAAACCCTTCACTAAGGAGGAGTTTACTAATTTTGCTGAAAACTACTTGGGGGCTAACATTATTTTTTGGAGTACCACAACACCATGGCTAAAGCAGTAAAGCAAAGGCCATGCAGATTTGTGCATGCACAATGGGCTGTGCCAAACACCAGACGAGGATGAATAGATAATGTCGAGCTTGTAGTACAAGTTGCTCCAAAAGGCGAGGAACAGTCCATTTTTCCTCACCACGACCAAACATTCACTCGGAATATTCAAATAAGAATTATATACCCGTTATCTTTCAAGTTGCCTCTTTGTTGGCTGCACTCACTCACCCCGGTCACATAGTTCTCTATGCTCCCGGGGATTCGCTCCCTTGCCGTCGCGATGCATCTTGAAATCCATAGGGTATAAATATAAATTTATCATTTAGGTACAGTGAAAAATCTTTATGATTATCTCCACATAATAACAACGCGGAGCTTACAATAATCCTCTCCGCGTAGATAAATTTTAACTCATGTCATTAACTGAATCGATAAAACGATTAAGAACACTTGAGTGTGATTTAGACTTATAAATATAACATTGATTTGCTGCACCAGGTTTTTCAATGGGAACAAAACTCAAAGCATCTCCTCCTTCCAATTCATCAGGATGAGAATCTGTAATAAATATATAATCTCTGGAATAAATGAAATTCATGCAGCATCCCATATTATCCATCTGACGCATATTTACTTTTCCACCACTTTGAATAACTTCTTCTTCCAAGTTTTTAATGAAGCTACTTTTATAAAGTACAGGATCGCATAGCCAAGTATTACTCTTTAGTAATTGCATCACATCGCCATTAGCAATATCTAATAACTCTTTTCGGCAGCAAATTCCCAATTCAGGCCCTTTTATTTTGCGAATGAGAAGAAAACGGTCACTTAGTATCTTTTCTGAGCTCAGAATGAGCGTATTGCCGTCATAATCCACTATTTCTTCAATGTTATCATAACTAAACCGGAATATATTTACCTGTGAGCTATTTCTGTCAGCTGCCTTATATAAATAAATAAGATGTTTGTTTTTCCCCCAATCGTAATAAATATTAACTATGTTACATATACTACCACTGATATGTTTTTTAGTTATTTCTTTTTCTTGTAAATAAAGATCTTTAAGATCATTATATAATTCTAAACCATCTTTAGTCAGACTCATCCCAAATTTCTCCCTTTTGAAAAGGCGCTTCCCTAATGTTGCTTCGAAGTCTTTGATTGATTTAGCTACTGGAGGAGTTGTACGGTTCATCACTCTTGCCGCTTTACTTAAAGAACCATTTTCCACCACTGCCATGAATGCTTCTAATTTACGAGAAAAAAACATAATTCACCGTTCCTATATAACTTGTGGCTAAAATAATTTCTTTGAAATAGCCTTCACCAAATGACAGCTAAATCAAGTTTGATACTGTGAAGGCATAAATTTTGTACAAAAAAACAAATACTTCTCAAACATATACCACATAAAAAAAGCGTATGTTCAATACATAGGTGGCTCAATAAACTCTATTATTCATGTTTATCATGGTTCAAAAATTAATCTCAACCAATCAACCATTAGAAAATATAAACATTACTAACGAGCTCAATTTTCTATCAAAGATTAGGATAGGGTTCTACATTTTTCAGTAATCAATTTTTGTAACACTAGAGATAAAAACGGTCTAACAGAGGCTCTTTCTCACTACAAATTATTATATTTTTCACAACAAATTATAATATTAGGGGATCCGTTACTATTTCGTGCTGACCATTGTCAATAGTTACTTTTTAAGATCCATCTGTTATTATTGTTCCTGTGTCTTTTTACTGGATGGCTGTAAAAGATGAAATTTATCTCTTTTAATATTAATGGATTACGTGCCCGCCCCCATCAGTTAGCTGCGATCATCGAGCAACATCAACCCGACGTTATCGGTCTACAGGAAACAAAAGTCCATGATGACGCGTTTCCTTTAGGAGAGGTTGGGGAGCTTGGCTATCATGTATTTTATTACGGCCAGAAAGCCCATTACGGCGTTGCTCTGTTAACGCGCCAGAAGCCTCTTGCGGTGTATCGTGGTTTTCCAGGGGATGATGAAGATGCTCAACGCCGTGTTATCATGGCAGAAATGGAAACCCCACACGGGTTATTGACCGTTATTAATGGCTATTTCCCACAGGGAGAAAATCGTGAACATCCAGTGAAATTTCCGGCAAAAGAGAAATTTTATCAGGATCTGCAAAACTACCTGGAGCAAAACTTAACCCCTCAATCACAAGTGATTATCATGGGTGATATGAATATCAGCCCGACAGATATGGATATCGGAATTGGTGAAAACAACCAAAAACGCTGGTTAAAAACAGGTAAATGTTCTTTTCTGCCAGAAGAGAGAGATTGGATGGATCGCCTGAAAAATTGGGGTCTGGTTGATACATTCCGGCATCTCAATCCTGAATGTAATGACCAATTTTCCTGGTTTGATTATCGATCCAAAGGGTTTGATGATAACCGCGGATTGCGGATTGATTTGCTGCTTGCAAGTAAACCCTTGGCGGAGCGCTGTATCGCAACAGGCATTGATTACAAAATCCGTGAGATGGAAAAACCGTCAGATCATGCCCCAGTTTGGGCAGAATTTGAAATTTGATATTCCGTTAACACCGAATATCAATCGTTTTTTTAAAATAATGTAATAATTGCTGCGCTCTATGGCGCAGCTGTTTTGGCATTTTTCGTTGCTTTTATTTTTTTCCCCTTTTTATCTTTCACTGGAAGTGGTGGTAAGTCACTAAAAGCAGTTAAATTACGGTTCTGTTTGGCCTGCAAAATTAATTGCTGCAATGTCTCCTCAAGTGGCCCCATGAAATCTTGATAGCGGAACTGTTTTTCACTGATTTGCGTTAACCGAGACTCCCAATGGGCGGTCATATCCGGTAAAGCGGCCATATCAGGCAATACATGGATCAATGCCCTACCCGCAGGTGTTGCATGAATATGACGCCCTTTTTTATAAAGAAACTCCCGTTTAAACAACAGTTCGATAATGCCAGCCCGCGTTGCTTCCGTTCCCAACCCATCTGTTGCACGAAGGACTTTTTTCAGCTCTTTATCCTGTACAAAACGGGCAATTCCGGTCATAGCAGAAAGGATAGACGCATCAGTAAATGGCTTTGGCGGTTGGGTTTGGCGCTCTACCACCTCTCCTCTTTCACACAATAATTCATCACCTTTAGCAACAACGGGTAATGGCGTTCCGTCATTCTCTTCATCACGCTCTTTATTACCAAGTAACGTTCTCCAACCTGCCTCAGCAAGAAAACGGGCTTTAGCAATAAATTTTCCACCCGCAATTTCCAATTCAATAACACATTTACGGAATATGGCATCCGGGAAAAATTGCATCAAATATTGTCGGGCAATCAAACCATAAATATTAGCCTCGTTATCCGTCAGATTTATATGGCTACTTCGAGCTGTAGGAATAATTGCATGGTGAGCATCAACCTTTTTATCGTCCCAACAACGATTCTTTCTATCTATTTCCAGTAACTCTTGTGGCAACAGATTTGTTGCGTGAATAGATATCGCATTAAGCACTGCATGACGACCAGCAAAGTGTTCATCCGGCAAATAACGGCAATCAGAACGGGGATAAGTAATTAGCTTATGTGTTTCATACAATCGCTGACAAATATCCAACACTTGCTGCGCATTTAGGCCAAAACGTTTAGCGGCTTCAATTTGCAAAGAAGATAATGAAAAGGGCAAAGGAGCGACTTCAGATTCCCGTTTATCCTGATAAGAGATCACATAGGCTGGTTGACCGGTTATTCTGGCAACAACATGTTCAGCCAGAGGCCGGTGTATCAATCGTCCTTCTTCATCTAAAAAATCGATACAAGATTCACTTGGTTGCCAGATAGCGATAAAACGTTCATCTTTCGGCGTAACAATATGCGCTTTTACCTCAAAAAAATCTTTGGGTACGAAATGCTCAATCTCTTCATCCCGGCGAACCACTAAACCCAAAACCGGCGTCTGAACTCGCCCAACTGATAATACCCCCTGATACCCCGCATTGCGGCCAAGCAAGGTATAAGCACGGGTCATATTAATGCCATAAAGCCAATCAGCCCTAGCTCTGGCGAGAGCTGAAACACATAGCGGAATAAAATCCCGGTTATCTCTTAACCGATCAACAGCTCTGGTTACCGCTTGTGGATTTAGATCACTTATCAAGCAGCGGCGAACATTTTTCCGCCTCACAGCATCCAGTTTCAAAAAATCCAAAACCTCATCCACCAACAGTTGCCCTTCCCGATCTGGGTCACCGGCATGCACTATTTCATCGGCTTTTTCCAACAATGTCTGGACAATGTTGAGCTGTTTCTCAACAGAAGGTCGCGGTTTTAACTGCCATTTTTCAGGAATGATTGGAAGATCAACCAATGACCAACGAGCAAAACGACTGTCATAGGCATCAGGTTCCGCCTGTTCCAGTAAGTGCCCAATACACCAAGTAACAAACTGGTTATCTCCACAAGCGATAAAGCCATCGCCACGGCGATGCGGTTTTGGTAGAACATCGGCAATCGCCCTGGCTAGACTTGGTTTTTCTGCAATAAAAAGCCGCATGGATATTATTCATTAACCTCAATGAGTACTCTGCCTGACTGTTGCTCAGACAATTCACCAATCGCGGTCAGTTCGATGCCATGACATCGTGCAATCGCTTTCACTTCATCTATAGCTTCTGGTAGAACAGCCAACAGCAGGCCACCGGATGTTTGCGGATCACATAACAGTTTGCGCTGAAGTTCTGTCATTTCACCAATAAGATGACCGTAACTATCAAAGTTACGCCCAGTTCCCCCCGGAACACAACCCTTTTCAATATAGGATCCTACTTCCGGCAGTTTAGGCACTTTTGCAAAATGGAGAGTTGCCTGAACCCCCGATCCTACACAAATTTCACTTAAATGCCCTAAAAGACCAAACCCGGTTACATCGGTCATTGCTGTAACGCCAGCCACCTCGGCAAAATCCATCCCCAAGTTATTTAAGCGGCACATGGTTTCTATCGCAATTCCCTGATGTTCAGGTAACAGCAAGCCTTTTTTCTCCGCCGTGGCCAATACGCCAATTCCAAGTGGCTTTGTCAGAAATAGCTGGCTTCCCGCTTTCGCGGCACTGTTCTGTTTCACTCGGCCAATATTAACGATACCGGTTACAGCCAAACCAAAAATAGGTTCAGGCGCATCAATAGAGTGCCCTCCCGCCAGTACAATCCCAGCCTCTTTACACGCAGCCCGGCCACCTTCAATCACCTTACGGGCAATTTCCGGCGCCAATTTATCAATAGGCCATGCCAAAATAGCTATCGCCATAATAGGTTTACCGCCCATCGCATAAATATCGCTGATAGCATTTGTGGCAGCAATGCGCCCAAAATCAAATGGATCATCGACAATCGGCATGAAAAAATCTGTCGTACTGATAATGCCGGTACCATTGCCAATATCATAAACCGCAGCATCATCACGGGTTTCATTACCAACCAGTAAGTGAGGATCAAGAAATTTTTCCTGCTCACTATGCAGAATGGTTTCCAAAACTTTTGGTGAAATTTTACAACCGCATCCAGCACCGTGGCTGTATTGGGTAAGACGAACTTCTGTTGACATAACAGACCCCGGTTACAAGTAGCTGACAAAATTGGTCATATCAGGCGCAGTAACCTTATTTGGTGCTTTTAGTGCAGGCGTTCCAAGGTAGAGAAAACCCACTATTTTGTCATGTTCATGACAACCCAAACCGGCACGCACGGTATTATCATCAGTCCATGAACCCGTACGCCAGATACCACCAAACCCTTGAGCCACAGCAGCCATTTGCATCGCATGCACCGCACAACCAGCTGAAACCACCTGCTCCCATTCAGGTATTTTGGAATTCTCAGCCACTTTTGCAATAACAGTGATGATTAATGGTGCACGATAAGGCGCATTTTTCGCTTTTTCTTCCGCCTCAGCACCAAGCTGACTATCAATGGCTGCTTGATGGAGTAATCGACTGAATCGCTCAATTCCTTCATCCTGCATGACAATAAAGTGCCACGGACGTAATGCGCCATGATCAGGTGCTCTCATTGCCGCCGCCAGAATATGCTGTAATGCTTCACCTTGAGGTGCGGGGGTTGTTAAACGTGATACTGAACGTCTGTTCAACAAAAGTTCTAGTGCATCCATCTTTTCTCTCCTAAGTAATGTATTTTGGTATAAGCTAACATTTTCTGTTTATTTGTTAACAAATAAAAGCCCTAAAGCCGTCTTTTCAGGCAATATGCCACTATTTGAAGCTGACATTTACATGCCTGATCATTAGGATAGCTTCACTTGATCCTATTTTTGGAGATGATATGCGTATTTTATGGAAGTTGATCGCAAGATTATTTAAATGGAGTTGGCGACTATTAAATTTTATTCGAGAAGTCATTTCAAACCTGATTTTTATCATGCTAATTCTGATTGTGGTTGGTGGTTTTCTGATTTACCAACAGACAAACAAAACGGCAGATAGTTATCAAGGAGCATTATATGTCAATCTCACCGGTATCATTGTGGATCAGGTCTCCAGCCGTACTCCATTGACTCAATTAGGCCGTGAGTTGTTTGGTACATCCAGCAATAAATTCCAGGAAAACTCCCTGTTTGATATTGTTGATAGCATTCGCCAAGCAAAAACCGATAACAAAATCACCGGTCTGGTGCTGAAACTTGATGATTTCATCGGCACCGACCAGCCATCTATGCAGTATATCGGTAAGGCAATTAATGAGTTTAAAGCTTCCGGTAAACCGGTTTATGCTATCAGTGATAGTTATAATCAATCACAATATTATCTGGCTACCTTTGCCGATAAAATCTATCTATCGCCACAAGGAACGGTTGGCCTTTATGGCTATTCAACCAATAACCTGTATTACAAATCCCTGTTGGATTCACTGAAAGTCACCGCGCATATTTTCCGTGTCGGGACGTATAAATCAGCCGTTGAACCAGTTATGCGTGATGATATGTCTCCCGCTGCCCGCGAAGCTGATAGCCGTTGGATCAACGGTCTGTGGGATAACTACCTCAATACTGTCGCTGCCAACCGCAAGCTTTCTGTTCATCAAGTATTCCCAGGCGCTGATGAGATGATTGCTAACTTACGTGCTGTTGGCGGAGACAATGCGCAATATGCACTTAAATACAAACTGGTCGATTATGTTGCGCCACGCAATGTCATTGAAAATGATATGACAAAAGCCTTTGGTTGGGACGAGAAAAACCGTCACTTCAATGCTATCAGCATTTATGATTATGCACCGCAATTAGTAGAAGGCAGGTTATCATCTAAAGGTAATATCGCCGTTATTGTCGCACAAGGTGCAATCATCGATGGGCAGCAGACTCAAGGTATGGTTGGCGGTGACACGACCGCCGCGCAAATCCGTCAAGCTCGTCTGGATGATAATATCAAAGCCGTTATTCTGCGGGTAAACAGCCCTGGTGGCAGTGTGAGTGCTTCTGATGTTATCCGCACTGAACTGGCTGCGCTACGTGCAACGAATAAACCTGTGGTGGTTTCTATGGGGGGAATGGCCGCGTCCGGTGGCTATTGGATCTCTACCCCGGCTAATTACATCATCGCAAACCAAAGTACGTTGACGGGTTCTATCGGTATCTTCGGTGTCATTACCACTTATGAAAACAGTCTGGAACATATTGGTATCCACACCGATGGCGTTTCTACCACACCACTCGCGGGCATTTCTGTTACTAAAGGACTCAGCAAAGAGTTCTCAGCACTGATGCAACTTAATATTGAGAACGGCTATAACAACTTTATTGGCCTTGTTGCTGCTTCACGCCATAAAACACGTGAAGAAGTCGATAAAATTGCTCAGGGGCATGTGTGGACGGGTAATGATGCGAAAACCAATGGATTGGTCGACCAATTAGGGGATTTCGATGATGCGGTCACCAAAGCGGCTGAATTGGCGAAATTGGATAACCCTGAGCTTGACTGGATGCAACCTGAAATGTCATTCAGTGAGTTGCTGATGAACCAGTTGACAACAACCGCACAGGCTATCGTGCCGGAAGCAGTTCAAGCCTGGCTACCCGCTCCATTGGTGCAGGTAGCTCAGGAAGTGAAACAACAGAGTGAGTTCTATCGCCATCTGAATGATCCACAAAATCGTTATGCATTCTGTTTAAATTGCGGAGATGTTCGCTAAACAACCTATACCCAATGGATTTCAAGATGCATCGCGACGGCAAGGGAGTAAATCCCCGGGAGCATAGGTAACGATGTGACCGGGGTGAGCGAGTGCAGCCAACAAAGAGGCAACTTGAAAGATAACGGGTATAACAATGCATGATTCTAGTAATAACTCGATTAATTTAGCCTGACAGATTCCCTGTCAGGCTTTTTTTATTCTGCAATACTCCTATAATCCTGCTGATCTTTTTATGGGGTACAGTCATGCAGAAGAAATCTATTTATGTCGTCTATACTGGTGGAACCATTGGGATGCAACGCTCATCTCAGGGATACATCCCCGTTTCCGGGCATTTACAACGCCAATTAACAAAGATGCCCGAATTTCATCGACCGGAGATGCCGACATTCACCATCCGTGAACATCAACCATTGATCGATTCTTCTGATATGACTCCAGAAGACTGGCAATTTATCGCTGATGATATCCGAGAAAATTACCATGATTATGATGGGTTCGTGATCCTGCATGGCACGGATACAATGGCATTTACGGCATCTGCCCTCTCCTTTATGTTTGAGAATCTGGGTAAACCAGTCATTGTCACCGGGTCACAAATCCCATTGGAAGCACTGCGCTCTGATGGGCAGACAAACTTGTTGAATGCGCTTTATCTTGCCGCTAATTACCCGGTTAACGAGGTCAGCCTGTTTTTCAATAATAAACTGTTTCGTGGGAACCGGACCGTCAAAGCACATGCCGACGGTTTCGATGCTTTTACTTCACCAAACTGTTCTCCATTAATGGAAGCCGGTATTAATATTAAAACCTTCAATACAGATTCCACCTTTGCTAGTCACGGTAAATTTATTACCCATCAGATTACCCCTCAGCCCATTGGCGTAATCACCATTTATCCCGGCCTTTCCAGTCAGATTGTGAATAATATTTTGATGCAACCAGTTAAGGCTCTCATCCTGCGCTCATATGGCGTCGGAAACGCACCTCAACACCCTGAATTATTAAAAGAGCTAAAACAGGCAACAGAGAGAGGGATCGTGGTCGTTAATTTGACTCAATGCATTTCTGGCCGAGTAAATATGGAAGGGTATGCAACGGGCCATGCTCTGGCTGAAGCGGGGGTGATAAGCGGCTACGATATGACTTTTGAAGCAACTTTAACCAAGTTGCACTATTTACTCAGTCAACCCTATGGCAATGAAAAAATTCGTTATTTAATGCAACAAAATTTACGTGGTGAATTAAGTTATGCTGATAAATAATCAAGGAAAGAGATGAAAACGACCCTATTACTTATTGATCTACAGAACGACTTCTGTACCGGCGGTGCTTTAGCCGTAGAAGAGAGTGAACAAGTCATTGCTGCGGCAAATCAGGCGATTGCTATTTGTCTGAAACACAATATCAGCATTATTGCCAGCCAAGACTGGCATCCTGCTGAACATATGAGCTTTGCCGTAAATTCCGGCCAGAAGATCGGCAATATCGGTCTATTAAACGGTATTCCACAAGTATGGTGGCCGGTACACTGCGTTCAAAGTCAGCATGGCGCTGATTTCCATCCACAGCTAAACAAGCAAGCAATTGTTGAAATTTTCCACAAAGGAGAAAATCCACAGATCGATAGTTACAGTGCTTTCTTTGACAACGGCCATCAGAATAAAACCCGACTTGATGACTGGTTACAAACACAGCAAATTGAACGCCTGTTTATTATTGGGATTGCCACTGACTATTGTGTGAAATTTACCGCGCTAGATGCGCTGGCATTAGGTTATGAAACCTGGGTCATTACGGATGGCTGTCGAGGGGTTAACCTTAGTCCAAATGATAGCCAATCAGCCTTCAAAGAGCTAAAAGAGCAAGGCGCTATATTGATAGAACTTGATCAACTAGAAGATGCTCTTCTCTGATATCAATCCAAGGTCAGGCTGAGTCTTACACACTCAGCCTTTTCATATCTAATTTGCCAAAGATTATGGCTTGAATGTTGCCACCATTTTAGACTGAAAGATCGCTTTCAGTTCTTGTTTACTCTTCATCACCAACTGACCATCAGTACCAATCGTCATATGCTGCGGATCATGGTTATGCCTTGATTGCCATAGCATAATCATTTGCAAACTATGCTCTTTCTGCTCTACCGTTAAAGGCACACCATCCTGCCATTTACCCAGTTCTACTGCCTGAACCAAGCGTTGATATATTTCTGGTGTCATTACAGATAACAGATCATCCAGTTCCATTGATATTTCCTCATTATTTTCCAGAATTAGCTGAAACGATTTTTTACGTAAACTAAGATTATGCCCGCAATAATAAAAACGATTAACCTACTGTTTTTTCGCCTGTATTTTCATCAGTAAAGCTTAATGCAACCGAGTTGATACAAAAACGCTCTCCTGTCGGCTGCGGTCCATCAGGGAACACATGCCCCAAATGAGCATTACAATGACCGCAACGAACCTCAATACGATGCATATTGTGACTATCATCATCAAGATACTGCACTGCATCATGAGTGGCAGGCTGGTAAAAACTCGGCCAGCCACAACCAGAATCAAATTTAGTGTCGGACATAAATAACGGCTGCTCGCAGCACAAACAATGATACACGCCACTTTTCTTATTATGTAGCAATTTCCCTGAAAATGGCGGCTCTGTCCCGGCATTCTGGGTTACGTGACGCTGAATATCAGTTAGTTCTTTATAAAGGGAAACATCAGGATTCTTAGTCATAACGACCACCTTAATAATAAGACTCATGTTCTCAATAAAATTGATTAATAATAACAAAAAATTAACATTACATCAGTGGAATTTATTTTAAGTGGTTAACTGAATCTGTCTATACCCTATGGATTTCAAGATGGATCGCGACGGCAAGGGAGCGAATCCCCGGGAGTATAGGTAACTATGTGACTGGGGTGAGTGAATGCAGCCAACAAAGAGGCAACTTGAAAGATAACGGGTATATCCTACTATTTGTGATGTGACTCGCATATCTAACCAATTAACTTTCAATATCTGTCTGCACCTTGATAATGATGGGCGGCTCGATTGCCAGTACCCTATAGCAAGCGTCTAAATGATGAACTCAAAGCTAATGTTTTTCAGCTATTGACACGATTCCGCTTGACGGCTGGCAAGGTTTTGGTAACTTTAGTAATAATTTTTAATTCACTAAAAAATAGCTGGTGGAACACTATGACTATCAAAGTAGGTATCAACGGTTTTGGTCGTATTGGCCGTATTGTTTTCCGTGCTGCACAAGAACGTTCAGACATCGAAATCGTTGCAATCAACGATTTGCTCGACGCCGAATACATGGCTTACATGCTGAAATACGATTCAACTCACGGTCGCTTCAACGGCACTGTTGAAGTAAAAGACGGCCGCCTGATTGTTAACGGCAAAGCTATCCGCGTTACAGCAGAAAGAGATCCAGCTAACCTGAAATGGAATGAAGTAGGTGTTGATGTTGTTGCAGAAGCAACAGGTATCTTCCTGACTGACGAAACTGCACGTAAGCACATTGCCGCTGGTGCGAAAAAAGTTGTTCTGACCGGCCCATCCAAAGATGACACGCCTATGTTTGTTATGGGAGTTAATCACAAAACTTATGCAGGCCAGGAGATCGTTTCCAATGCTTCCTGTACCACTAACTGTCTGGCACCGCTGGCTAAAGTTATCAATGATAAATTCCGCATTGTTGAAGGTCTGATGACCACTGTTCACGCAACAACGGCAACTCAGAAAACAGTTGACGGTCCTTCTGCGAAAGATTGGCGTGGTGGTCGTGGCGCTGCTCAGAATATTATCCCATCATCTACCGGCGCAGCTAAAGCTGTGGGTAAAGTTATCCCTGAACTAAATGGTAAGCTGACTGGCATGGCTTTCCGCGTTCCTACTCCTAACGTATCTGTTGTTGACCTGACTGTACGTCTGGAAAAACCAGCTACTTATCAACAAATCTGCGATGCAATCAAAGATGCGGCTGAAGGTGAACTGAAAGGCGTTCTGGGTTACACCGAAGATGATGTCGTATCTAACGATTTCAATGGCGAAAAACTGACTTCTGTATTTGACGCAAAAGCAGGTATCGCTCTGAACGACAACTTTGTAAAACTGGTTTCCTGGTACGACAACGAAACCGGTTACTCTAACAAAGTTCTGGATCTGATTGCTCATATCTCCAAATAACTGAGTAATTACTTTGTCTGAAAAGAGCTGCCTTCCCCCGGCAGCTCTTTTGTTTCAATCTGTGTACAACATGCGTTATTCTTGGGCTATTGCCATTAGCCCGGCTTTGGTTCTACAAGGTTATACGGATGAACGATAAAATCTTTTCATTACCGGTTGCAGAACAGATTTCTCCTGCTATTAGTCAACGAAATATAGATGGCTTTCCACTGATAGTCGTCTCTCATCCTAAAGTTCGTGGTGCAATCAGCTTACAAGGGGCGCACCTTATCGCCTGGCAACCCAGTGGTGAAGAGCCGGGGTTATGGCTGAGCAAGAAAACCGCATTTGCAGCAGGTACCGCTATCCGTGGTGGTATACCTATTTGTTGGCCTTGGTTTGGTGTCTCAAGAGCACCAAGTCATGGCTTTGCCAGAATTCTTCCCTGGGAATTTAGCGCACATAACGAACATGAAAATGGCGTCATATTAACTTTCACACTGAAAGACAATGAATATACCCATAAATTGTGGCCTTATGACTTTACCTTGATTGCCCGTTTCAAACTGTGTGAAACCTGTGAAGTGGAGCTAGAAACCTATGGTGATTATCAAGCAACTTGTGCCCTGCACACTTATCTAAATATAGGCGATATTAATCAGGTTTCGATTAGCGGTTTAGGTAAACATTTTATTGATACGGTTGCTGACAAAGAGCAACACATCACAGCAGAGCATCTTATTTTCAATGGTCGCACTGATCGCATTTATACCGAGCCGGAAGATTTCAATTTGATAAGGGATAAATCGCTGAAACGGACTATTGAAATTCACCATTATCATCACAGTGATGTTGTATGCTGGAATCCAGGTGCCCAATTGTCAAACAGTATGAAAGATATGTGCAATGAAGGTTATAAAAATATGATTTGTGTAGAAACAGCTCGCATCAATAAGCCACTAATCTCTAAAGATGATAGCCCAGCCCATATTTCGGTGTTAATCCGTTGCCGGAAAGACTACCAATAAATATATCACTCATTCACATTAAAAAGACTGAATACTATCCCATGAATTCAGTCTCTATTCGATATTATCGCCGTGAGTAATTAAAAACTATATGTAACACCTGTCCAAACAATACTTGAATATGACTTATTAACCATTGGGCTATCTTTAATTTCACTCGGTAAACGCTCAACGCGCCCCATCATAAATACAGACCATTCCTGGTTAAATTTATAATTAGCAGATAATTCCAGATAGGGAGTCCAACTATCATCTGGCGTATATTTTTCTAGTCCGCTATGGCGTGATTCACTATCTTTAATACCATATTCATAACGATTTTGTTTTTTACTATTCCAAACCACACCTAATCCTGGTTGTAATGACCAATCATCACTTTTAAATTCATATAAATAAGCCAGGTCAATCGTTATGCCTTTACTTTTACCCAAAGTATCCGCAGCAAAAGAGCTACGCAACGTTCCCCAATCTTCAATATGACGATAGCTAAAACCCCCCATCATGGTATCATCGCGACGATCCAGCTTTTTCATCTGCTTATCTTCATTATCTTTTGGGCGAAAATTTTGAGGATAGTAATAGACATCTAAAGATAGCTGATCTTTTGGTTCATTCCACAAATAATACCCAGCGGCTAAAGTATGAAAATAGAAATTGTCACTTTCATAATTAACCATTGGAACAAACAACACTTTATCTTTATTCTTTACCCCTTTATAAGGTGATGCCTCAGCCAAAACAGAGGCACCAATTGACCACTGCCCCGCATAAGCCAAAGATGAAGAAAGACAAAAAGTGACGACTGTGGCTAAAACTTTAGCTTTGTTGATCATGATTAACTATTTCCTTTAAAACAATTATGCGATTAGCTATATCAAGTGTAAAAGATCATCTCCCTTATTTCCAAGTAATAACGTCCTATTTTGCCTTAAAAAGCACGATATGTTTAGTACCCGCCTAATTATTCTGACAAAAATAGGCAGATTATAGAAAACAAAGATATATTAATTTAGCGAAAACGGTAACTTATTTCCTGTAATAATACCAGAAACTAACGACTATTTAACACGCTACCTGGTATTTAACGACATATATACCCGTTATCTTTCAAGTTGCCTCTTTGTTGGCTGCACTCGCTCACCCCGGTCACATAGTTTGCTATGCTCCCGGGGATTCTCTCCCTTGCCGTCGCGATGCATCTTGAAATCCATTGGGTATAGATACCGGGACCCGATCTGCCAATGCGCACAATAATTCATAGCCAATTGTTCCAGAGTTCTCCGCCACATCATCCACCGGCAAATTTTGCCCCCACAATTCAACAGAACTACCAATTTGGGCCTGCGGACAAGGCGTTAAATCCACCGACAACATGTCCATTGATACTGTACCTAATACTTGAGTCTTAACGCCATCAACAATAATCGGTGTTCCTGTCATTGCACGACGGGGATAACCATCAGCATAACCACAGGCAACGGTACCGACTCGCATAGGGCCTGACGCGGTATATTTACTGCCATAACCAATTTTATCTCCTGCCTTGAGATTCTGAATAGCAATAATCTCACTTTGCAGACTCATCACTGCTTTCAACCCGATATCGGCAATATCTTTCCACTTTCCACTCGGTGAGGCACCATAAAGCACGATACCGGGACGTACCCAATCTCTATGAGTTTGTGGATACCACAAAGAAGCAGCTGAATTAGCCAAACACTGAGAAATATCCAATTCCTGATTGACCGAATTAATAACGTCAAGTTGTTCAGTAACGCCAATCTCCTTATTATCCGCATTCGCAAAATGTGACATTAATGTTATTTTCCCAATTTGCCGGATACCTCTTGCTAATGATAAAACCGCGCTATATTGATCCGCAGGAAATCCCAATCGATTCATACCGCTATTGAGTTTGAGATAAATATTGATGGGTCTACTCAAATTGGCCGCTTCTATTGCTTCAAGTTGCCAATGGCTGTGCACTACCGTTGTCAACTGATATTCATCAATTATTGGCAAATCTTCGGGTTTGAAAAACCCTTCCAATAGCAAGATTGGCCCCTGCCACCCCTGCTCCCGCAATAAAATCGCTTCATCAAAATCAAGTAAAGCAAATCCATCAGCCTGATCGAGATGCCGCCATATACAACGCAAACCATGCCCATAAGCATTTGCTTTAACAACCGCCCAAATTTTACTATTACCGACCCTATTACGAATAATCGCCAAATTATTTTCCAATGCATCAAGATGGATCGTTGCCGAAATCGGACGTGGCATATTATATTAGCCTCTCAGTTCAGTGTGTAATTGATGGCTAAATGGCACCAATTTTGTATTAAAACCATTAATATAACGAAATACTGATAAATCATCAGATGCAATGGCAGGCTTTTTACCCGAAATAATATCAGCCAGTAACTGACTAGAACCGCATGCCATTGTCCATCCCAATGTACCATGCCCGGTATTTAGATAGAGATTGTGATATTCAGTCGGACCAACAATTGGCGTACCATCTGGTGTCATTGGACGTAATCCTGTCCAAAAATGAGTCTGAGTAATATCGCCACCGCCTGGATAAAGGTCTTGCACCACCATTTTCAATGTTTCATAACGTGCTTTAAGCAGATTCAAATTGAAACCGACAACTTCTGCCATTCCACCCACACGAATACGGTTATCAAACCGGGTAATCGCAATTTTGTATGTTTCATCCAATGCAGTAGATACCGGAGCCCGTTGTGCATCGACAATAGGCATAGTTAATGAATAACCTTTCAGTGGATATACTGGAATTTTGACAAGACCTTTCAGTAATTCAGTGGAATAAGCGCCCATTGCAACAACATAGTTGTCTGCTGTCATAACACCATCTTCGCACTGGACGCCGGTAATCCGATGCCCTTCCACCAATAACTGTTTGACCTGTTTATTAAACAGAAACGTTACGCCTGCCGCTTCTGCCATTTTTGCCAACTCTTTAGTAAAAAGCTGACAATCACCCGTTTCGTCGTTCGGTAATTGTAAGCCCCCCGTCAGTTTGTAAGCGACATGTGCTAATGCCGGCTCTACTGTCGCTAGCTTATCTGCCGTTAATAAATTGTAAGGAACACCTTCCTGTTCAAGAACGGCGATGTCATTCACGGCATTATCAAACTGCTTATTGGTGCGGAATAACTGAAGCGTGCCCCCCTGCCGCCCTTCGTATTGAATACCCGTATCTGCCCTCAATTGTTTGATACAGTCACGACTGTACTCTGCCAGTCGTACCATCCGGCTCTTATTTATCGCATAGTGACTTGCATCACAATTACGCAGCATCTGCCACATCCAGCGTAACTGAAACAGCGATCCATCCGGGCGAATAGCCAATGGAGCATGACGTTGAAACATCCATTTAATCGCTTTCAATGGAATACCCGGCGCTCCCCATGGGGTCGCGTATCCCGGCGAGATCTGCCCGGCATTAGCCGCACTGGTTTCTTCAGCAGCACTTCCCTGACGATCAATGACAGTGACTTCATGACCTTGCTGTACCAAATACCAGGCACTGGTTACACCAATAACACCACTACCTAAAACAAGGATTCTCATCATGGCCCCCGGACGATTTAAAATTCTAGGCAAGCATAATATGCTGATTATAAAAAACCAATATAGAACAATCATCGGTCACGTCAATAATCTACATTTATGATTTAGGTCACAATTAGATTACATTTATGCAACAGACTTATTTGTGATTTATATATACCCAACTTATGAAAATTAATATTAAAATCATAAAATTAAGATAATAATGACGATATGAACCACATGCTAATTATTTCATATCAAGTCATTATTCTGAGTTTTTCGGTGAAAAAAATGAATCAATTAAACAACCACAAGATACCAATAACCATCAATTAATCGAAATAAAAACCCAAATAAAAACCAAAAAATCAGAATAACATTCTGAAATAGAGACATTAACGATTAGCTTGAGATTGAATGAGAAAAAAGAAACAAAACGCCCGGTACAAAGCATTCTGCACCGGGTCAATTCAAAATAATTTTGATTTGAAACTACTAGATCGGATAAGGCCTGGAATTAAGTAAAAATACTAACGAGATATCAGCGACGCACTTCAGACAAATCACTTGGCATCGTACTTTGCATACTGTGCCAAATGACACCGCTATCTTTACCATAGTTACGTACACATTCCATGACGTTATCGTAAGATTTATCACGACATAATATCACCAGTTGCTGATAAAAATTCAGCGCCAATTTACGCGCCTCAGGATTAGAGAAGTAATAACGCCCTATACGGGTATATAACCCTTTCAACCCATTGATAATAAGGCCGTAAATTGGATTACCTGAAGCAAAAGCTAAACCACGGAAAATATCATAATCTAGCATACTAAATGAATCTGAGTTATCTTCCACATGCTCTTTTTCTGCCAGTACTTCCAATGATTTCCCCGGATTATGCTTAAAAGCCGTGCGAATAAATATCGCCGCAATATTCGTTCTCACCGCCAGTAGGTTATCAATCAACTCAGGAACGCGATCGTGATCAAGACGGGCCAGAGTCTCTAAAATATTAAGACCCGATGTTTCCCAAAAGTTATTCACTTTTGTTGGTTTGCCATGCTGAATTGTTAACCATCCATCACGTGCCAAACGCTGCAATACTTCACGCAGGGTGGTCCTTGTCACACCAATTAACTCAGATAATTCACGTTCTGCCGGAAGAATGGAGCCTGGAGGAAAACGGCCGTTCCATATACTCTCAATAATATACTCTTCCGCAAAACCTGCGGGACTTTGAGCCTTAATGACCATATTTTTATTATTCCAACGTGATTTTTTCAACTAATAATAGATGAAATTATATCAGAATACGCAACTTCAATATAGCTATACCCGTTATCTTTCAAGTTGCCTCTTTGTTGGCTGCACTCGCTCACCCCGGTCACATAGTTACCTATGCTCCCGGGGATTCACTCCCTTGCCGTCGCGATGCATCTTGAAATCCATTGGGTATATGTAGTCTAGAAAGCGTAAAGGCGACCATGAAAAAAAGCGTACTAATGCTTAATTATACCTCATTTCCCTTAAAACATTCTGTATTAAAGCGTATTATTGTTTAAAGAACACAATTTTACGAATTTAGAGGAACTTTAATTGCAATGGAAACCAGTATCCTAAAAACAGCGGTAAAAAACTTTCTCGGCAACTCGCCAGATTGGTATAAGCTCGCTATCATCATCTTTCTCATCACCAACCCATTAATATTCTTCTTTATTAATCCATTTGTCGCAGGCTGGCTGCTTGTTATCGAATTTATCTTTACTTTAGCAATGGCACTTAAATGTTACCCGCTACAACCGGGTGGCCTGTTAGCAATTGAAGCGGTCATTATCGGCATGACCTCACCTCAACAAGTTGGTCATGAAATTGCTAATAACTTGGAAGTTGTACTGTTGCTGATATTTATGGTCGCAGGAATTTACTTTATGAAGCAATTACTATTATTTGCTTTCACTAAACTCCTGCTCTCCATAAAATCTAAGCGTATGCTTGCCTTAGCATTCTGCCTAGCCAGCGCATTCCTGTCAGCATTTCTTGATGCCCTGACCGTTATCGCGGTAGTTATTAGTGTTTCCCTTGGTTTCTACTCTATCTACAACAACTTCATTACGGATCAGCATGATGTAATTAACGCTAAATATGAAAATGATGCTGATATAGCAAAAAAGAAACAAACTCTTGAACAGTTTCGCGCTTTTTTGCGCAGTCTGATGATGCATGCAGGTATAGGTACTGCACTCGGTGGTGTAATGACGATGGTAGGAGAACCACAAAATCTGATTATCGCCAAAAACGTTAATTGGGATTTTGTCACCTTCTTTATTCGCATGGCGCCAATTACCCTACCTGTCTTTCTCTGCGGGCTGCTAGTCTGTTTTCTGGTCGAACACTTTAAATTGTTCGGTTATGGTACAGAATTGCCAGAACGCGTCCGACAGGTATTGGAAGATTACGATAAAAAAACCAGCGCAAAACGAACACGTAAAGAAAAAGCACAGCTTATTGCTCAAGCGCTAATAGGTATATGGCTCATTGTCGCGCTGGCATTTCATCTGGCAGAAGTTGGTCTAATTGGCCTTTCAGTCATCATTCTAACCACGTCGTTCTGTGGTATTACCGAAGAACATGCACTGGGTAAAGCATTTGAAGAGGCACTACCGTTCACGGCATTACTGACTGTATTCTTTTCTATCGTTGCAGTCATTGTTGACCAGCAACTGTTTACGCCATTTATTCAGTTCGTATTACAGGTTTCTGAAACTTCTCAACTTTCCCTGTTCTATCTGTTTAATGGCCTGCTTTCATCAGTATCAGATAACGTGTTTGTCGGTACGGTTTATATCAATGAAGCAAGAGCTGCTATGCAAGAGGGCCTGATTTCACATAAACAATTTGAATATCTGGCTGTTGCGATTAATACCGGCACTAACCTGCCTTCCGTTGCAACACCTAACGGACAAGCCGCATTTCTGTTCTTGTTGACTTCGACATTATCACCATTGATTCGTTTATCTTATGGCCGCATGGTGATAATGGCATTACCTTATACCATTGTCATGACGCTGGTCGGTTTGCTGTGTGTAGAATTTCTGCTAATTCCAGTCACTGACATGATGGTTCATTGGGGCTTAATTGCTTTGCCATAACCAACCAATGCCGTATTGAGCAATGATTACGCTCAATACGGTTTTATTTTTCCTCGAAAAAGCCAGATTGACCTTAATTGACTTTTTTTGTTACCTGTAAATCGGCAAAATAGGCGCTCAATTGTTTATCTTAATCTGCATGGAAAAACGGAAATGATGCGATTTTTGAACCACTGTTCTCAAGGACGAAGCGCATGGCTGTTAATGATTTTGACAGCCCTGATACTAGAAAGCTCGGCATTATATTTTCAACATGCGATGAAATTACAACCCTGCGTGATGTGTATTTATGAACGGGTTGCTCTGTTTGGTGTGTTGGGCGCTGGGATATTAGGTGTAATCGCACCAAAAACGCCGTTACGCTGGCTGGCTATTATTTTGTGGGCCTACAGTGCCTGGAGTGGCCTGCAACTCGCATGGGAACATACTATGATGCAGTTGCACCCTTCTCCATTTAATACCTGTGATTTCTTCGTAAACTTCCCTTCATGGTTGGCGTTAAACCAATGGCTTCCTTCTGTATTCGAAGCTACAGGTGATTGTTCAGTAAGACAGTGGCAATTCCTGACATTAGAGATGCCACAATGGCTGGTGGGTATTTTTGCCGCTTATCTGGTTATTGCTACGCTCGTATTAATCAGCCAATTTTTTATTCGTAAATAACTACCAACTCAGACAGGTGAAAATGATTGTCTTATGAATCAAATATATACCCTATGGATTTCAAGATGCATCGAGACGGCAAGGGAGTGAATCCCCGGGAGCATAGCAAACTATGTGACCGGGGTGAACGAGTGCAGCCAACAAAGAGGCAACTTGAAAGATAACGGGTATAGTCGCAGAATCATGCCTAAGGTTGCCTATAACCGGATATCCGAACGGCATGTTCCTGCTTGCTTAATTTCTACCTCAAATTGATGCACAGGAACCCTGCAATAATGCCCTTTCATCACAACGCTTACCATTTGCCAACTGGCAAACAGGTATTTGCGCCCCATTTAATTGTATTGCTAATGCAGGCAGACCACCTGCATAAAGACAGATTGCTCTAACATTATCTCTAAGAACAACTTCCGATTGAGAGTATTGTATCCCTTGATATAGGGTAGATGTTTTCCCTGCCTGGCTACTGCAACCCGCTAATACAGCAATGCCCAAGAACACGCCTAATAAGACTATCTGGAATCCTTTCTTATTACTGGCATTTAACATATTTTTTCTCCAGAAAACGATTCAGGGAAAACAGGAACACCGTTAATTGTTAATTAATGTGCACTGCTGTTAGAAAGCAGATTTATTACCATCACACCGGCAACAATAAGAGCCATACCTAAAATAGCCGCCCAATCCAGCTTCTGCTGATATAAAAATATCGCGGCAACAGAAACCAGCACAATACCCAAGCCAGACCATATGGCGTAAGCAATTCCTAGTGGCACAACTTTGACCACCTGGGATAGCCCCCAGAAAGCGATGCCGTATCCAACAATGACCAGTATAGACGGGAATAATTTACTGAACCCATCAGAGGCTTTTAACGAAGCCGTTGCTATAACCTCAGCAACAATTGCCATTGCTAAATATACAAATCCATTCATATCCTTACTCTCTATAGTAGAAAAAACAAAGCGACCAAAATTAATAGACAAAAACGGATTGAATCTATCACAAACGCTTTAAGGTGTAACGTAACAAAATTGATATATTTCGTTCCTTAAATCCAATTCAAACCTTATTTACCCCCAGTTCAAGAAGTACCGCTCAGGCAGGAAAATCGCTGGGGAGATTTTACAGAGAATATGGAAAAGTGCTAACGATAGGTTCCAGCTTTGAGATTTAGATCAGAATCATTCGTACGATAACCTTTAGGATTTGTAAGAAAACATAGCACTGTAGAATTAAAAACGTGTACATTTATAAGATAAAAATAATCTTATCATTTGATTAAGCAATGATGGTGATGAAATGATAAGAAAGTTACGTTGTCCAACGTTGAGTCAACATGTTAAACACCACTACGGAAGCAAATAGAGTATATGAAAAGAAACATTCAACCCAGTTTCTGTATCGTACAACAACCCAGAGGATTAGTCGCTATTTACAAGATAAATTAGCGTAACATCAATAAAATCATTGAATTATATACATGCTATTAACTGGAAAAAATTAACCTGATAATAAATACATGCACCAATAATCTTACAGTTTTATGCAAAGTTTATCTTCCAGTTTAATTCATTGAATAAAAATATATTTCATTACCATTAATATAGGTGGGACACGCTTTTTTATATCAATGGCAATGTAGTTATTTGAAAAATACACTTACATTCCAACAAAAATATAAGCGTATAAACTGTATTTATCAATAAACCATCTCATCCCAAATGAGATATCCTGATGTTCCCGCCATATGATGTCGACAAGTAATATTAGCATACTGAACTGAAACAACCTCCTCCGGCTGACCATTATTATCATTAATAACATGCGGATAATTAACATTTAAATCACAAATTCTTGTCCCAGTGAGCAAGATAGAATAAAAAAGTTCTTGTGAACCTATTGAAGAGGTCCGATAAATATCAAATGTCAGTTCCAGCTTTTCACGGTTAGCAGCCGCTATCATTAGCAATGGGGAAGATTTATCTAATAATTTAATAAAGTTTACCGGCTGATAATTGACATGCTGAGCAACTGTCAGTCCATGATTGAATTGCAACACCATAATTTTATTTTCAAATCCATTCTGATACCGGTTACCAATAGAATCTAAAGTTGAACATCCTTGAGAAATAAGCCCCTGAGATTCACCTTTTATCGTCACATAAATCATATTTGCCATATTACACCTTAATTAACTTACCTTAATTAATTTACCTTATGTTCAATTCCCCATTTTGAGTTATTTTTCTTCGATTTCAATAAGAGAATTGTAATGAATCGTTAAGTATCTTATATAAATGTAAATATTGAAGGCTCGTAGTCAGGCCAAAGATAATAAAAAATTTTCATCACTATTTCTATCCTTTAGTAAAGAAAAAAACGTAAATTAATCAATATTACCAGACAAAACCAGATTGAATTTATACATCACTTAACCCCCTATAAATTCTTACTCCGTAGAGATTAGAAACCCGTTTGCTATATGTTGAAGATAATCCGATTATCTGATTAAGTTATGTCATCTAACGTCAGGCCAACATGTTAAAAGCTACCACAGGAACAAATAGAGTATTATGAAAAGAAACATTCAACCCGGTTTCTGTGTCGTACAGCAACCTGGAGGATTGAGTTTTCAGGCAAGTCTGTTATTCAGCCATTCAAATAGCGAAGCGGCCCGGTATTTTATGGCATTAAATGCAAATTACCGATTCCTGCAACCGGGACAAATCCTGCTGGTTGCAGATCCAGATTCCTATAATCCGCCACACATAATACAGCTATTAAAGCAATCTCAGTATGAAGTAAACCGATCCATTTCAAGTTTACCCAATGAATACGCGGCATTTTTGCATCGTCATTTTGGTCTGTTTCACTATGTGCTGGATCAGGGAGGAACTTTGGTTGGTACCGCTTCATCTCTGGGTAACTCTTATTTCTCCCAAATTAAAAAAAATCTGTCAAAATTACAGAAGCTTTATCAAAAAGAATATCGGCTAAATGGGCTAAACCGAAAATATGTCAGTCCCGAGTTTTATGTAGAAAGACAATTGATTATGGGTAACCTAAAGGGATTATTGAATAAAGTTGGCCGACTCTCTTTGAAAATCGACCAACATCCTAATCTAAAGCATGCGCTAAAGTTATCAACTAAAGCCATTGCTCATCAATGGGATAAAGTCGGAGTTGGCGCAATAAAGGGATATAGTCAAACAATTATGCAAAGTGAAAAAATGGTTAAATGGATGAAATATGGTGGCTGGGTTGCAATCGGTTTAGATTTTACTGATACCACCGGGCAAGTTATTGATGCCTGTAATTATGGGCAAACAGGGAAATGTGAGAAAGTAGCTATCAAAGAATATAGTAAATTTGCTGGGAGAACTGGAGGAGGAATTATAGGGGGAATAGGTGCTGGAACAGCAGCAGGTGAAATTTGTCTAGCATTGGGTATAGCATCAGCTCCTGCCGGAGGCGCCGTTGGATGGATATGCGTAGCTGTCGGTAGTGTAGTAGGTGGAGTTGCTGGAAGCACCGCAGGAGAGTTTTTAATCGATAAAATAGTAAGTGAATAACATGAGTATCCTAATTAATACAATTAACTTTCTCATGATTTCTTTATTTTTAGTTAGTCTGTTTTTGCTACTATTTTTATTCTTTTTTTATGGGATAAAGAAAGCATTCTTCGCAGAAATCAGAGAAAAATATACACAAAAAGGATTTTTTATACCACAAATTATATATGTAATATCGTTTTCTGGTTTTTATGGTAGTTATTATTTGTCCTGTTTCTTTTACCAAATAATAACCAAAAAAAAGACTATAATATCTCGTGCTTATATAGGTAATTCCATACCGGAAGAAGCATATGAGTTTGCAAACAGTATACCTAAAAAACTTGCTTCAATAATAATTATATATTATTATTTATTTTCTATTTCCATATTTTCATTCACCTTAAGCAGTATACTTATCTTGTTATACAAGTATTTAACGAATACATAAAACACACCCTATTAATTAAAATACCAATAGGAAATTAACATGAACAGATCAACTATTGCCATCATGCTTATTTTTTATATTTTATTTATTATTTTCTTAGTTGTATCAATAGCCATTTATAAAATAAACCAAAGAAAGATGGACAAGATCATTGAATTATATATAGAAGAAGGATTTTATTTACCAATAGGAATAACAATACAACGCTTCGGAAAGATGCGTGATCAGTTTCAAGTCGTTATGTTTTTCTACAGGTTGTTAACTGGAAAAAAATGAAAACAAATCATCCTGATAACAAATATATGCACCAAGAATCTTATGATTTTATTCAAAATCTACCCTCCAGCTTAACACATTGGATAAAAATATATATCATTACCACTTATATAGGTGGAGCATTTTCTCTCATATCAACAATAATAATCTTAATTCAAAAAGATTATTAATCGTGCTAAACCTATTTAAGAGTTTCAATAAACATTGAATATCAGTTCCAGTTTTTCACGTGTTAGCATCCGCTATCATTAGCAATGGAGAAGATTTATCTAATAATTTAATGAAGTTTACCGGCTGATAATTGACATGCTGAGCAACTGTCAGACCATGATTGAATTGCAACACCATAATTTTATTTTCATGTCCATTCTGATACCGGTTTACCAATAGAATCCAAGGTTGAACATCCTTGAGAAATAAGCCCCTGAGATTCACCTTTTATCGTCACATAAATCATATTTTCCATATTACACCTTAATTAATTTACCTTATGTTCAACTCCCCATTCTGAGTTATTTTCCTTTGATTTCAATAAGATAATTGTAATGAATCGTTAAGTATCTTATATAAATGTAAATATTGAAGGCTCGTAGTCAGGCCAAAGATAATAAAAAATTCTCTCTGCTATTACTATCCTTTAGCACAGAAAAAACCGTAAATTAATCAATATTAATAGACAAAATCAGATTGAATTTATACATCATACCTCCTATGAATTCTCACTCTGTAGAGATTAGCAACCCATTTATCTACATATTGAAGATAATCCGATTATCTGATTAAGTTATGTCATCTAACGTCGGGCCAACATGTTAAAAGCTACCACAGGAACAAATAGAGTATTATGAAAAGAAACATTCAACCCGGTTTCTGTGTCGTACAGCAACCTGGAGGATTGAGTTTTCAAGCAAGTCTGTTATTCAGCCATTCAAATAGCGAAGCGGCCCGCTATTTTATGGCATTAAATTCAAATTACCGATCCCTGAAACCGGGACAAATCCTGCTGGTTGCAGATCCAGATTCCTATAATCCGCCACACATAATACAGCTATTAAAGCAATCTCAGTATGACGTCAACCAATCCATTTCAACTTTACCCAATGAATACGCGGCATTTTTGCATCGTCATTTTGGTCTGTTTCACTATGTGCTGGATCAGGGAGGAACTTTGGTTGGTACCGCTTCATCTATGGGTGACACTTATTTCTCCCAAATTAAAAAAAATTTGAAAAATTTACAGGAACTTTATCAAAAAGAATATCGGCTAAATGGGCTAAACCGAAAATATGCCAGTCCCGAGTTTTATGTAGAAAGACAACTGATTATGGGTAACCTAAAGAGATTATTGAATAAAGTTGGCCGACTCTCTTTGAAAATCGACCAACATCCTAATTTAAAACACGCGCTAAAGTTATCAACCAAAGCCATTACTCACCAATGGGATAAAGTCGGGGTTGGCGCAATAAAGGGATATAGTCATATAGTTACCCGCAGTGCCAAAATGGTCAAATGGATGAAATATGGTGGCCGAATTGCCATTGGCCTGGATTTTATTGATACCACCGGGCAGGTTATTGATGCCTGTAATTATGAGCAAACAGGGAAATGTGAAAAAGTGGCTATCAAGGAATATAGTAAATTTGTTGGCAGAACAGGTGGCGGGATGGGTATAGGATATTATAGCGGTCTAGCAGCAGGAACAGCATGTATTGCTCTTGGGGCTGCAACTGATGGCTTAACTGCCGGACTTTGCATGGCGGGCGGCGGCCTTGCTGGTGGTTATGCCGGTAGTAAAGGTGGAGAATGGTTCCTCGAACTTATTGTTGAATATTCAATGGGCTTTTAATATGAATAGAGTCACTTTTATCATCTTGGTTATTTCTTTTATCTCTTTCAACCTTTTTCTCATTATATCAATAGCCATTTACAAAATAAATCAGAAAAAGATGGATAAAATTATTGAATTATATATAGGAAAAGGGCTTTTGTTATCAACAGGCGTGAACATTGGTCGTTTTATCGGTGTTTATGGTCAGTTTCAGGTTGCTACATTTTTCTACATGTTATTGACGGGAAAAAGAATGAGAATAAATAAACCTGACAGTAAATACATGTATCAAGAATCTTATGATTTCATTCAAAATTTACCTTCCAGTTTAACTCATTGGATAAAAATATATTTCATTACCATTAATATAAGTTTTATATTCTTCTTTATATCAACAGTAACGGCTTTATGTCATAAATACTCTTATATTTTCAACTGAATTCAACTAAAAATACGTACTAAAACTTGGAGATCACATTAGGAATAAAAATGGAGAATGCAATGGGTAAATCTTCTATTAAATATTTTCCCGGAGATTAATATGCACAGGACAATTACTCTTATTGTTATTATCTCTTAATCAGTTTATTATCTTTCGCTATTGGGATAGTATTTCTTACATATGATAAATATATCTTGCCGTTTTTTAATTAGGAATTTTTCAGAAGAATGCTTAATTAGAAAAGCTATAGGCAGCTATGGATTTGAGAAAACCGAGGAATTTATTGTAGATTTGTTTATAGGAAATTAATTATGAACATGTTAGATTTGATAATGACAATATGTCTTTCCTTATCTCTTTTATTTTTGATTATATCAATAGCCATTTACAAAATAAATCAAAAAAAGATGGATAAAATTATTGAATTATATATAGAAGAAGGATTTTATTTACCAATAGGAATAACAATACAACGCTTCGGAAGGATGCGTGATCAGTTTCAAGTCGTTATGTTCTTCTACAGGTTGTTAACTGGAAAAAAAATGAAAACAAATCATCCTGATAGCAAATATATGCACCAAGAATCTTATGACTTTATTCAAAATCTACCCTCCAGCTTAACGCATTGGATAAAAATATATATCATTACCACTTATATAGGTATAGCATTTTTTCTCATATCAACAATAATAATCTTAATTCAAAAAGATTATTACTCGTGCTAAACCTATTTAAGAGTTTCAATAAACATTGAATATCAGTTCCAGTTTTTTACGTGTTAGCATCCGCTATCATTAGCAATGGAGAAGATTTATCTAATAATTTAATGAAGTTTACCTGCTGATAATTGACATGCTGAGCAACTGTCAGCCCATGATTAAATTGCAACACCATAATTTTATTTTCAAATCCATTCTGATACCGATTACCAATAGAATCTAAAGTTGAACATCCTTGAGAAATAAGCCCTTGATTTTCGCCTTTTATCGTCACATAAATCATATTTTCCATACTACACCTTAATTGATTTACCTTATATTAAATTTCTTATTCTGAGCTATTTTCCTTTGATTTCAATAAAATAATTGTAATGAATCGTTAAGTATCTTATATAAATGTAAATATTGGAGGCTTGTAGTCAGACCAAATATATAAATAAATCTCTTCCACTATTACTATCCTTTAGCATAGAAAAAACCGTAAATTAATCAATATCAACAAACAAAATCAAATTGAATTTATACATCATACCTCCCATGAATTCTCACTCCGTAAAGATTAGCAACCCATTTATCTACATATTGAAGATAATCCGATTATCTGATTAAGTTATGTTACCTAACGTTGAACCAACATGTTAAAAGCTACCACAGGAACAAATAGAGTATTATGAAAAGGAACATTCAACCCGGTTTCTGTGTCGTACAGCAACCTGGAGGATTGAGTTTTCAAGCAAGTCTGTTATTCAGCCATTCAAATAGCGAAGCGGCCCGCTATTTTATGGCATTAAATGCAAATTACCGATCCCTGAAACCGGGACAAATCCTGCTGGTTGCAGATCCAGATTCCTATAATCCGCCACACATAATACAGCTATTAAAGCAATCTCAGTATGACGTCAACCAATCCATTTCAACTTTACCCAATGAATACGCGGCATTTTTGCATCGTCATTTTGGTCTGTTTCACTATGTGCTGGATCAGGGAGGAACTTTGGTTGGTACCGCTTCATCTCTGGGTGACACTTATTTCTCCCAAATTAAAAAAAATTTGAAAAATTTACAGGAACTTTATCAAAAAGAATATCGGCTAAATGGGCTAAACCGAAAATATGCCAGTCCCGAGTTTTATGTAGAAAGACAACTGATTATGGGTAACCTAAAGGGATTATTGAATAAAGTTGGCCGACTCTCTTTGAAAATCGACCAACATCCTAATTTAAAACACGCGCTAAAGTTATCAACCAAAGCCATTGCTCACCAATGGGATAAAGTCGGGGTTGGCGCAATAAAGGGATATAGTCATATAGTTACCCGCAGTGCCAAAATGGTCAAATGGATGAAATATGGTGGCCGAATTGCCATTGGCCTGGATTTTATTGATACCACCGGGCAGGTTATTGATGCCTGTAATTATGGGCAAACAGGGAAATGTGAAAAAGTGGCTATCAAGGAATATAGTAAATTTGCTGGTAGGACAGGAGGAGGAGCAGGTTTTGCGTATGCTGGTGGAATTGCCGCGGGCGCAGCATGTGTTGCTCTTGGTGCTGTAACTGATGGCTTAACTGCCGGACTTTGCATGGCAGGCGGCGGTCTTGCCGGTGGTTATATTGGCAGCAAAGGAGGAGAATTGTTCCTCGAATTTATTGTTGAATATTCAATGGGGTTTTAATATGAATAGAGTCACTTTTATCATTTTACTTATTTCTTGCGCTTCTTTTATTGGTTTTTTCATTATATCAGCAGCTATTTACAAAATAAATCAAAAAAAGATGGATAAAATTATTGAATTATATATGGAAAAAGGGTTTTGTTTATCATCAGGAGCATATATAGGGCATTTTATGGGTATTCACGGTCAATTTTATACTGCCGCATTTTTCTATAGATTATTAACAGGAAAAAGAATAAGAATAAATAAACCTAATAGTAAATATATGCCAAAAGAGTCTTACGATTTTATTCAAAATTTACCCCCCAATTTAACTCACTGGATAAAATCATGTTTCATTACCATCAATATAAGTGTTGCATCCTTCATTATATCAATGGCAATATACTTATTTCAAAAATACGTTTAACTATATAGGTGGAATATTCCTCTTTATATCAATGGCAATGTTCTTATTTGAAAAATACATTTAAATTTAAACCTAACTAAAAATACGCGATAAGATTTGGAGGTCATATTGGGAATAAAAATAGAAAATAAATGGGCAAATCTTTTCCCGGAGATTAATATGCACAGGATAATTCCTCTTATTGTTATTATCTCTTAATCAGTTTATTATTTTTCACTATTTGGATAGTATTTCTTACATATGACAAATATATCTTGCCGTTCTTTAATTAGGAATTTTTCAGAAGAATTCTTAATTAGAAAGGCTACAGGCAGCTATGGATTTGAGAAAACCGAGGAATTTATTGTAGATTTGTTTATAGGAAATTAATTATGAACATGTTAGATTTGATAATGACAATATGTCTTTTTTTATCTCTTTTATTTTTGATTATATCAATAGCCATTTACAAAATAAATCAAAAAAAGATGGATAAAATTATTGAATTATATATAGAAGAAGGACTTTATTTACCAACAGGCATAATGATACAACGCTTCGGAAGGATGCGTGATCAGATTCACGTCGTTTTGTTCTTCTACAGGTTGTTAACTGGAAAAAAAATGAAGATAAATCAGCCTGATAGTAAATATATGCACCAAGAATCTTATAACTTTATTCAAAATCTACCCTCCAGTTTAACGAATTGGATGAAAACATGCATCATTACCACTTATATAGGTGCAGCATTTTCTCTCATATCAACAATAATAATCTTAATTCAAAAAGATTATTAATCGTGCTAAATGGATATGCGTGGCTGTCGGTAGTGTAGTAGGTGGAGTTGCCGGAAGCACCGCAGGAGAGTTTTTAATCGACAAAATAGTAAGTGAATAACATGAATATCTTAATTAATACAATTAACTTTCTCATGATTTCTTTATTTTTAGTTAGTCTGTTTTTGCTACTATTTTTATTCTTTTTTTATGGGATAAAGAAATCATCCTTCGAATAAATCAGAGAAAAATATACACAAAAAGGATTTTTTATACCACAAATTATATATATAATATCGTTTTCTGGTTTTTTGGCAGTTATTATCTATCCTGTTTCTTCTACCAGATAATAACTAGAAGAAAGACTATAATATCTCGTGCTTATATAGGTAATTCCATACCGGAAGAAGCATATGAGTTTGCAAAGAGTATACCTAAAAAACTTTCTTCAATAATGATTATATATTATTTTTTGTTTTCTATTTCTATATTTTCATTCACCTTAAGCAGTATACTTATCTTGTTATACAAGTGTTTGACGAATACATAAAACACATCCTATTAATTAAAATACCAATAGCATGAAAAGATCAACTCTTGTCATCATGCTTATTTTTTATATTTTATTTTCTTAGTTGTATCAATAGTTATTTATAAAACAAATCAGAGTAAGATGGATGAAATTATTGAATCATATATAGAAAAAGGACCTTATTTATCAGCAGGTGTAAAACTGGACCGTTTTTTGGGTGTTTATGATCAATTTCAAATTGCTTTATTTTTTACCAATTGCTAATCGGTAAAAAAATGAGCGGAGGCTCTGCTCCGCTTTTCGCTTAACCTGTCCATTACCTGTATATTTTACTATTTTAATGGTCAAACCCATTCGAATTCATCACAAATAAATCTTTTCATCATCTCCCCCTCTCTTATTCAGCAGATACCAATAAAGGTTCACATAATAACAACCCCATTTGTCATGGGTACATGGCTCACTGGTTTTTTATCAAATTGATGTCATTTAACATGATATAAATTTATATCATCTAACGTGATAATAGTTCGATTGAACCCCTAGTTCAACAAATTTAACAACCAGCTATCCCTAGTTTTACAGCAACAATAATAGCCTTGATTCAAAAACTTTATTCATTGTACTAAATCAAGAAGCTCGATCTAAATAACAGTTAAACCATGATTGAATTGCAACACCATAATTTGATTTTCATCTCCATTCTGACACCGGTTACCAATAGAATCCAGAGTATGCACGCTCTTCATCTTCGACAACAGAAAAAGCTATCAATTCATTAGCATTAACAGGTAAAAACGAGCGGAATCTATCGCAAACTCTTTTAAGGTGTCAGGTAATAAAAATGGTATACTCCACCCCCTAAATCCCATTTAAACATTATCTACAGAGTGTCCGTGGTGGATCAGAAACAACAATATAATCTGAACAAATTACAGAAGCGTTTACGCCGTGATGTCGGTCAAGCAATCGCTGATTTCAATATGATTGAGGAAGGCGATCGTATTATGGTCTGCCTTTCTGGTGGTAAAGACAGCTATACCCTGCTATCTATCCTGCAAAATCTGCAAAAAAGTGCTCCGGTTAATTTTTCACTTGTTGCAGTTAATCTGGATCAGAAACAACCTGGTTTTCCTGAGCATATCCTTCCCGCTTATCTGGATGAACTGGGTGTCGAATATAAAATTGTCGAAGAAAATACTTATGGCATAGTGAAAGAGAAAATACCCGAAGGTAAAACAACGTGTTCACTCTGTTCGCGTCTACGCCGTGGCATCTTATATCGTACAGCCACTGAGTTGGGCGCAACGAAAATTGCATTAGGCCATCATCGTGATGATATTTTGCAAACTTTATTTCTCAACATGTTTTACGGTGGCAAACTAAAAGGTATGCCGCCAAAGTTGATGAGTGATGATGGTAAACATATTGTCATTCGCCCTCTTGCCTATTGCCGTGAGAAAGATATTGAGCGCTATGCAACCGCCAAAGCATTCCCAATCATTCCTTGTAATCTCTGTGGTTCACAACCCAACCTGCAACGTCAAGTTATCAAGGATATGTTACGGGAATGGGATAAGCGTTATCCGGGCAGAATTGAAACCATGTTTCGTGCGGTACAAAATGTCGTTCCATCGCATCTCAGCGATTTTAATCTATTCAATTTTAAAAATATCACTCACGGCAACGAAGTGATTGATGGTGGCGATCTCGCTTTTGACCGCGAAGAATTACCCATACAACCCGTTGTTGATATAGAAGATCAACCCGATTATCAATCAGAACGGCTGGATATCATTGAAGTCAAATAGTTATACCCTATGGATTTCAAGATGCATCGCGACGGCAAGGGAGTGAATCCCCGGGAGCATAGGTAACTATGTGACCGGGGTGAGCGAGTGCAGCCAACAAAGAGGCAACTTGAAAGATGACGGGTATATTCTTAACCATACCGCTCTGGATATATCTCAGAGCGTTAATTTCTGCTTCTCTTTCACTTTCGTCTTGATTTTTATTTATTTTCCTAAAGCAACAAATGAAAAATAAAAAAAGCCGACATTAGAAATTAATATCGGCACAAGAATGGGCAATTATTCTGTATAAAGACTTATGTGAGAAAAACTACAATTACGGAGAACAACATTCATCGCTTAACGTTGTTTTCACCTGCGAGAGTTATCATGCCTCAATGACGACTGGTGAATATTGATATATCTCAAATTAAGGGCTAGTTTTAGTAACACTTCTCCGTAGTTATGTTTCATATCTCCAAATAACTATTTAATTTTCATAGCCATTTACTTCTTTTTAACCACCAGGCAACAAATATAATCAATCCCAATAACAGCAAACAAAAAATACTAAAACCCAGATGGTTTTCATTACCAGGAATACCGCCAAGGTTGACACCAAATAATCCAGTCAGGAATGTTGTCGGTAAAAAAATCATGGCAAATAATGACATAGTATAAGTACGACGGTTCATCGCATCCGCCATCATAGATGTAATTTCATCTGAAATAATCGCTGTGCGAGCAATACAACCATCCAAATCATCCAACTCTCTTCCCAAGCGGTCAGCTATTTCCTGCATTCGATGACGATCTTCATCACTCATCCAGAGTAATCTTTCATTGGCAAGACGAGCAAATACATCTCTTTGAGGAGCCATATAACGGCGCAGAATAATCAATTGCTTACGCAGTAAAGCCAACCCACCCCGCCCCGGTATCCGTTGCTCAAGAATCATATTCTCAAGCTCAATAAGGTTGTCATGAAGATCTTCAATAAAATTACCCACTTCATCGGTTATTGCATCAGCTATTTCAACCAACCAGTGCCCGGTCGTTTTCGCGCCTATCCCATTCTGTAAATCACTCAGTACCTGCTCAAGTGAATGAACTTTACGATGGCGACTGGAAACGATAATTTCAGCATTAATATAAATACGGAATGTGACTAGTTGATCAGGACGTTCACTTTTATTGCTATTAATTGTTCGTAACGTGATCATCGTCCCATTACCGGTACGAACTATTTTCGGCCTAAAACTCTCTCCTGCCAGCCCCTTTTTGACAGTTTCTGGTAACAAATCCGTGTCCATTATCCAGCGGTAACTCTTGGGATTATGGTAATCCAGATGTTGCCAGAAAGGTTGAGCTGGTGTGGCTAATCCATTCATATCAATCGATGTCATGCCGCCTTGACCATCAAACTGACAAGCATAGACTGCATCAGCCTCTTTCAATGATGAACCATAAATGGTCTCCACATCCAGCTCCTTACCCTTAGTGCTTAATTATGTACATAGTATGGCTATATGCCACGTCTTCAGGATTGGTGATCGGGTATCCTTTTAACCAAGGTTTTATCAACCTGCCGTTAGTGTATTGATAAATCGGTGCAATAGGCGCCTGTTCAGCAATCATTTGCTCCGCTTTGTTATAGTCATCGTTTCTTAAAGCATCATCTGTTCGCAAACTAGCAGATTTTAGTAATTTGTCATAATTTGCCTGATGGAATTTCGCAATATTGCCACTATGCGTTGACGTTAACAGGCTTAGAAATGTAGAAGGTTCGTTATAATCACCCACCCAAGATGCACGAATAACATCAAAATTACCCGTGTTACGGCTATCAATATAAGTTTTCCATTCCTGATTCATCAAACTTACTTGCACCCCCAGTTTTTTCTTCCACATAGAGGCAATAGCAATCGCAATTTTCTGATGGTTTTCGGAATTATTATAGAGCAGAGAAAGTTTCAGTGGATTGTTCGGCCCGTAACCCGCCGCTTGTAACAAAACTTTAGCCTGTTGGTCCAGTTCTGCCTGTGTATGTTGTTCCATGTCACTAAGCACAGGATGGAAACCCGCGGTCACATCCGGCGTAAAATGCCAGGCAGGTTTCTCTCCTGTCGCCAAGACTTTTTCCGCAATGACTTTACGGTCAATTGTCATAGAAAGCGCTTTACGCACTCTGGCATTATTCGTTGGCGCACGTTGGGTGTTAAAAGCGTAATAATAGGTCCCCAACTGATCCGGCGTATAGACTTGCCCAGGTAATTCATGCTGCAATTTTTTATACATATTTTTCGGAAAAGATTCGGTGATATCCAAATCATCCGCTAGATAACGTTTAGTCGCGTGTGATTCCTGATTAATTGGTACAAATGTGACTTTGGTCAGGACGGTTTTTTTATGATCCCAGTAATAAGGGTTTGGTGTCAGAACGATTTTTTCATTAACAATTCGATCATGTAATTTGAAAGCGCCATTCCCCACCAAATGACCAACTTTTATCCACTCTTTCCCATATTTTTCTACTATTTTCTTATTTACCGGATAGAGACTGAAATTCGCCGTCAGATTGGGAAAATAAGGCACAGGCCGGTTTAATGTCACCTTTAATGTGTGCTTATCAATGGCCTCAACACCCAGTTTTGCCGGAATTAATTTACCATCAATAATTCCCTGAGCATTCTCGATACCCGCTAGTGCGGCAAACCAAGCAAAAGAAGAGGTATTAGCCGGCGTGACCAACCGCTGCCAACTATACACAAAATCTGTCGCAGTAACGGGTTCGCCGTTTGACCAACGAGCATCAGAACGCAAGGTAAAAAACCAAGTTTTGTTGTCTGCGGTTTTCCACGCTGTTGCGACGCCGGGAATGGCCTTGCCATACGCATCCTGATTCACCAACCCTTCAAACAGATCACGCTGAACTTGCGCTTCTGTCAAACCCACGGCATTCATCGGGTCTAAGGACGCCGGTTCGTCTTTTAGATGACGCACCAATTCCTGTTTGTCATTAAGCTGAGTGCCAGCAGGAACTTCTGCAGCGAAAGCAGAAACGGAGATAAGAGAACTATTGATAAGTAGTGCACAAGAAATCAGATTCAAATAACGCATAAGATAATAATCTGCCCTGTTATAAAATAAATATCCCAATACTAAATTATAAGCCATTGTCGAAATGACACAATCAGACAATTTTACTCTCACAAGCACTATTTTTGATGGGCAAGCGCCAAATATTCTTCTACACTGGGCAATCGTGGTTCATTTATCAGAGGAAGAAAGCTATGACACAAACAGTAAAATTTCAAGGCAATGATATCGCCGTAAGCGGCCAGTTCCCAAAATCAGGGGAAAAAGCGAAAGATTTTACTCTGACAGCCAAAGATCTCTCCGATGTCTCTCTTAGCCACTATGCCGGAAAAAGTAAGGTGCTGAATATTTTCCCAAGTATCGATACCGGTGTTTGTGCGGCATCAGTACGTAAATTTAATCAGGTAGCGAATGATTTGGAAAATACCGTCGTACTGTGCATTTCTGCCGACCTGCCTTTTGCTCAGTCCCGTTTCTGTGGCGCGGAAGGGTTATCAAATGTCGTCACGCTGTCTACCCTGCGTGGCGGTACTTTCAGTGAAGATTATGGCGTTGCCATCAGCGATAGTCCTCTGAGTGGTCTCACAGCCCGTGCAGTCATTGTGCTTGATGAAAGCGATAACGTGATTTATAGCCAACTGGTTGATGAAATCACTAATGAGCCAGATTACGATAGCGCACTGGCCGCACTGAAATAAATCCCATGATTTGTATAATGCCCACTTCCGGTGGGCATTATTTTATTCATCACCATCCGGCTCATATTCAGTAGCATGCTTCCTGCTACTCAGACCATATTCTCTCAATTTATTGGCAATCGCAGTATGCGATACCCCAAGACGTTTAGCCAGTTTACGCGTGCTGGGATAGTGCCGATAAAGACGCGTTAACACCGAACGTTCAAAACGTTTACTGATTTCATCCAGAGAACCATTGAACACATCTTCACTAAAAGAAACCTCTGTTTCAAACTCTGGCAGTTGTATATCCCGCGGCGTCAGCTCCATATTTTCAAGCTGAGTCAGCGCCCGATAGATGGCATTTTGTAACTGCCTTACGTTACCGGGCCAACTGTAACTCGTCAGAAAGTGGGGAAGTTCAGGGGACAATTTCGGTTTCAGTACTCCCTGTTCTTCAGAAAAACGCTCAATAAAATACTCCACCAGCGGCATAATATCTGCTTTACGATCACGCAACGGCGGGAGTGTAATCGCCAACACATTAAGACGATAATAGAGATCTTCGCGAAATTCCCCTCGCTGCACCAATTCAACCAGATTTTTTTGTGTAGCACAGATAACTCTGACATTCACTTTGACTTCATTTTCTTCCCCTACTCGGCGGAAAGTACCATCATTCAGAAAACGCAGTAGCTTAATTTGCATCTGTGGCGACATTTCACCGATTTCATCCAGTAAAACAGTGCCTCCATTAGCCTGCTCGAAGAAACCTTTCTTTCCTTCAATCGCATTCGGATAAGCGCCGGCAGCATAGCCAAACAGTTCACTTTCTACTACATCATCCGGCATCGATGCGCAGTTCAACCCCAAAAAGGGCTGTTTTCCGCGTAAGCTGTGAAAATGACAGGCTTTTGCCAGAATATCTTTGCCAGTTCCTGTCTCACCAATCAGCAACAGTGGCGCATCCAGCATCGCCATTTTACGGGCCTGCTCAATAATCTGAGTCATTTTTGGGCTAACAGCGATAATCGCCTTAAACTCACTACCATCATTGACAGTCAGTTTTTTCAGCTGATTCCCTATTCGAGCGGCAGATTTGAGCATAATCACTGTGCCAACACATTGCATTTTCTGCTTTTCATCCATCAGCTGAATAGGAGTAATATCCATCAGGTAGTCCAGACCTTTGAGAGTTATCCTTTCCACTCGTTGCTGGATATTTTTATTTTCAAACCAGCGCGAAAAGTTATAACCGCTGATAAACTGCCCAATAGGTTTTTGATAAGTTTGTTCCTCACTAACACCAAACAGCTTAAACACCGCGGAGTTAGCAAGCTCAATA
The DNA here is from genome assembly GCF_025384885.1 of Photorhabdus kleinii. Lineage (NCBI taxonomy): Bacteria > Pseudomonadati > Pseudomonadota > Gammaproteobacteria > Enterobacterales > Morganellaceae > Photorhabdus > Photorhabdus kleinii. The sequence goes on along the minus strand of NZ_JAJAFY010000001.1, from coordinate 261,144 downwards.
TTTCCTTTCAGATCAACTGAAAAAACAGGCTCAGGCAAGGATTCCAACAGTGCACACATCGCTTTGTGTTCTCTTTCTGAAGGCATAAAAGAGACGGTACGAACATCAATAACACCATTAATACGGCGAATTTCTGCCATCAATTTACGAAATACATTGAAATCAACTTGTGAAAAATTAAGGTAAATCCGGCCGATTTGAGATATTTCTATCCCTTTTAAATCAATATTCTCTAATACCAGTAGATCGAGCAGTTCACGGGTCAGCCCAATTCGATCATGGCAAGCAACTTCTAAGCGCATCTGTTTTGACCTTATTTACACTAATGCATATAATTTTTTAAAATACTACTCTCTACAATTATGCATATGAAGCATTCTGTCAGTAAAAATTGACCAGACTCCAGTTTTTTAATGTCGCAAATAACACAGTATTTGAAACTTTCACTAAAATAAACAAATCCTAAGATTGATTATAAAACAAATTAATAAAATAACGTAAAATATTGTCATTATCTGGATATTTTGTGCGTTCATATAGAATTAAAGTATATATCATTTAATTAACTATATTCTTAGACTTATTTGGCAGGATATTCTTAAGTTGAGTGATTAGCTGACGACGGAAATCTCCTAATTTAGGTTTATCACCTTCTATCCAAGGTAATGGCCTACATAATTCCATCGCTTTAATACCCAACCGGGCGGTCAGTAAACCTACACCGATCCCTTGAGCGGCTCTGACAGAAAGACGCGCAGCGATATCCTGCGATAACCAATCCATACCCACTTCCCGCACCACTTCTGAAGCACCAGAAAAAACAATATTCAGTAGAACAAGACGGAAGAGCCGAATACGACTGAAATATCCCAGTTCAATACCATATAGAGCTGCAATACGATTAATTAGCCGGATATTACGCCAGGCAATAAATGCCATATCGACAATGGCCAACGGGCTAACTGCTATCATTAATGCCGATTCCGCAGCACAGCGGCTGATTTCAGCCTTGACTTGAGAGTCCAAAACAGGTTGAACCCATTTACTGTACAACACCACCACTTCACGATCATTATGTGTATCATGTAAAGCGGCCCGCCAGCGCTGTAACGCCGGATTATGCTGTTCGATACCCGCCTGACTTGCCAACTTCTCACAAAATTCCCGCCCTTTACCCACGCCATGATGCTGCAATAACGCTCTTGCCGTATCGCGTTCCTCAGACCGCATTCTTAGCCGATAAAGACGATGCCACTCATTGACAAGAGAACCTATTCCCGCAAAGACAATCATGCCCCCGGCTGCCGCTACACCTAATGCACTCCAATCCTGTTGCTGCCATGATTGATAAATCCACTGCACAAACTGAGCAACAGCACTCACCCCCAATAACATCAGAGAACCATATACCATTCTACGCCAGCAACTACGCTTAGGTTTCAGTGCTGCATTAACTATCCCTTCTACCTGACCTTCGCGTTCTTCAGCCTCAAGTTCCGGTGAAGCAGGACAAAAATTCGCTGTGTCTTTTTCATTAAAGATCTGAGCAGGCTTTAAAACCGGCTCTTGTGGCCCCGATAAGGATTCTGCAAAGTCAATTCTTGGCTTCAAGGGTTCCGTCATTTCACTTTATCTCCCACTAAAAATTCCAGCACGGTATCCAACCGGATATGAGGCAATGGTGTATCAACATTTACCGGACAAGGGCTAAACTCTTCGAAAGAGAAACCCTGTTTTTGCCAGAAGTTATCCTCAGGTAAACGCCGTGGCACCTCTCCGGGAAAAAATGTCAGCGGTTTACCATCTGTAAGCCGATATCCTTTCAACGCCGGAATACTTTCACCATTGTGTTCAATCACGCCACTTTCTGTCGCTCGTACCGACGCCAGGCCAACACAATCCATGCTGATACCTTCAAAAACCGCATTTTGTCTGGCTTCCTGAATCAATTGCTGGAGTAAAGAAACCAAATTAGCATGCTGATCTGCGGTAACGTGATCGGCTTTACTGGCAGCAAACATTAATTTATCAATGCAAGGGGAAAACAGGCGGCGGAAGAGAGTGCGTTTACCATAATGAAAACTCTGCATTAATTGTGTCAGCGCCAAACGCATATCATTAAATGCTTGTGGTCCACGGTTTAATGGCTGTAAACAATCTATCAACACAATCTGCCGATCAAAACGTAGAAAATGCGCTTTATAAAACCCTTTCACCACCGACTGGCAGTAATATTCAAAGCGCTGACGCAGCATACCGATATTCGTGTGTCTATCTGCCTGAGCAAATCGTGACTCAGTGATATTGTTGATATCCGGCCACGGGAAAAATTGTAAAGCCGGAGCACCCATCATATCACCGGGCAGAACAAATCTCCCCGGCTGAATAAAATGTAAACCTTGCTCTTTGCATTTAGCCAAATATTCCGTATAAGCCTGAGCAATAGCAGCCAACAGATTCTCATCTGCGGGTGCCAGTGGATCGCACTGTTTACAAAGTTCCAACCAAGGTTTTGCCCATACAGCTCTTTGTCCCTGCAATAAGCTATTCATCTGGTGTGACCATGTTAAATAACTTTGCGCCAACATCGGTAGATCCAACAGCCATTCGCCGGGATAATCCACAATTTCCAGATATAACGTGGCAGTTTCTTTAAAATGGCGCAGCAGAGAATCCCCAGAACGGTAACGAAGTGCCAGACGGATTTCACTGACACCCCGCGTCGGAGTCGGCCAGGCTGGCGGTGTGCTGTAAAGTGCGGTCAACCCTTCATCATAAGTAAAGCGAGGAACGCCCAAATCACGTTGTGGAACCCGTTTTACACCCAACAAGCGACCGTCACGCACAGCAGAAAATAGCGGCAACCGGGCACCGCTATGGAGGTTAAGTAACTGATTAACCAAAGATGTGATAAACGCTGTTTTACCACTATGACTTAATCCTGTTACAGCTAACCGTAAATGGCGATCCATCCCACGATTAACCAACGCAGTTAATTCATTTTGTAGCCGTTTCATGTCTCTCCTGTGATAAATATGACGATCAGGCAATACCCGTTGCATCATTTAACTTTTCCTGCAACTCGTGCTGGCAGGGCTTCACGCTGACGCTACATCTCTTGTTTAGCCAACTTATGAGAAACCCAAACCGTGTTAGGATCATCGGCTTCATTGAGGCCCTGTTTCACTTGTTCCCAGAACCAATTATCGTGTTCCGCCGCTTCATGAGTTCGTTTCAACACTAATGACCCCACAATTAGCCCAAGGCCTCCCTTAATTATTATCAAAGCTGCCTGAAACGACTGCGAACGCTGAACGTTTCTGAGGTGATATAACGCTCCATTTGGCGCAGACGAATCTCTCCCGATTTCAATTGATAATCGATTTCATTCAGCAAGTTTTGTACTGAAAAATGGTCCTCTTCGATATAACCCGTAGGTGCCGGATCAAGGACGAAAACCAGTACAATATAAGCAACAACCACAAAACCAAACAGGCCAAAGAAGAGTGACAATACCGCGATGACACGAATCAAACGTACTGGTACATCAAAATAATAGGCCAACCCAGCACAAACACCTTTAATTTTGCCCTTTTCGGGTATTCGATACAGTTTCCGGCGGTTACCATTCGACATTATGATTGCCTCCAATCAGGATGTTCCGCATCCAGAATATCTTCCAATGTTTTGATTCGTGCCTGCATATGTTGTACCCGCTCTGCCAGACGCTGAATTTCATTCTGATCTAACTGGCTTTGGTTTGAATTCCGGCTGTTATAATGCAACCACAACCAGATGGGTAACACAAAAAGTACAAAAATAGTCAGCGGAATGCCAAGAAATATAGAGCCCATCACTTTTCCTTAAATGGTTAGTTGAGTGCGCCAACACTTAATGTTGTTCTTTATTAGCATTTATTTTAGCCTTCATTGCCGCTAACTGCGCACTGATTTCATCGTCTGCTTTTAATTCAGCAAACTGTTGATCCAGCGATTTTTGTTTTCCCATGCCCACGGCTTCTGCTTCCGCTTCCATATGATCGATACGGCGTTCAAATTGTTCGAAGCGAGCCATTGCCTGATCAATTTTACCGCTGTCTAGCTGATGACGAACCTGTCGGGAAGAGGCGGCCGCCTGATGACGCAAAGCCAATGCCTGCTGTCTTACTCGGGTTTCGCTAAGTTTGTTTTCAAGCTCAACAATCTCCCCTTTCATTCTCTCAAGTGTCTCTTCCAGTATGGTTAATTCATGTTTCAATGTATCCACTAAAGCAGCCACTTTCTGCTTTTCAAGCAGGGCTGCCCGTGCCAAATCTTCTCTCTCTTTATTCAACGCCAGTTCCGCTTTTTCCTGCCAGTCGTGCATTTGTTGTTCACCTGCGGTAATGCGGCGAGATAACTGCTTTTTCTCTGCCAAAGCACGGGCGGAAGTTGAGCGAATTTCAACTAAAGTGTCTTCCATTTCCTGAATCATTAGACGAATCATTTTCTGCGGATCTTCCGCTTTATCCAGTAATGAAGAGATATTGGCATTCACGATATCAGCAAAACGAGAGAAAATACCCATAACAAATTATCCTCTTTGGTTAAGGTTGGTTAATACTATTCATGTCACTTCTATCCTATCAAGAGTCATGCCAACTTTTCATTTACTTTATTTCCATGAAATATAAAGAAATTTTTTTATTTAACTTTTTATCACAACGTAATAAAGTGGCTAAAATAACCAATTATCGGTGAAAATAACCATGAATGACGCCACAGAAAACCTATTGGGTGAAGCAAACAGCTTTATTGAAATTCTGGAGCAGGTATCCGCGCTGGCAAAATTAAACAAACCCGTTATCGTTATTGGGGAACGCGGAACCGGCAAAGAGCTGATTGCCCGCCGTTTGCATTATTTATCTCCCCGCTGGCAAGGCCCATTTATCTCCCTAAACTGCGCGGCTCTGAATGAAAATTTATTAGATTCAGAGTTATTTGGTCATGAAGCTGGCGCATTTACCGGTGCGCAAAAGAGGCACCAAGGAAGATTTGAACGTGCTGATGGAGGAACACTATTTCTTGATGAATTGGCAACCGCACCAATGCAAGTTCAAGAAAAGCTGTTGCGTGTCATTGAATATGGGCATCTTGAACGCGTTGGCGGCAGCCAATCATTACAAGTTGATGCTCGACTGATATGCGCGACCAATGATAATCTGCCCGCAATGGCAGCTAAGGGGCAATTCCGCGCTGATTTGCTCGATAGGCTGGCTTTCGATGTGGTTAAAATCCCACCATTGCGGCAAAGACAGCAGGATATCATGTTGTTAGCGCAGCATTTTGCTATTCAGATGTGCCGCGAACTTGATTTACCACTATTTCCCGGGTTCACTGACCAAGCAAGACAACAGTTACAGGATTACACGTGGCCCGGTAATATTCGTGAACTGAAAAATGTTGTGGAACGATCGGTTTATCGTCACGGCGAAAATTCTGCTCAACTTGATAATATTATTATTAACCCATTCGCCTCCACACCACATTTTATAGCCAATGATGATAGTAATGATTTATCTTCACAACTTCTGCCTTCACTACCAGTTAATTTGAAACAGTGGCAACATGATAGCGAACGACAATTAATAGCATTATCATTAAAAGAGAGCAGATTTAACCAAAGAAAAGCAGCAGAGAAACTACGACTGACCTATTATCAATTACGAGGCTTAATGAAGAAACATGATATCAACGTCGGCGATAAGTGATCCGGATTACAGATAAAAAAAAGCCAGCACCCGAGCTGGCTAAAAAACACTGGAAGCAATGTGAGCAATGTCGTGCCTTTCCTGAGATACAAAAACTGTTCCCCGGAAGTGCGATACAGATGATAATGGTTATCAATACGTTTTGTAAAGCACTTTATTGAGAATTTTTCTCATTATCATCCCCGCAGCGTTTTTTTGGGCTCAAGAGCGAATTGAGATACAATGTGTCAATTCTAATTAATAACAGATGCCTTATATGCGCAGTTTGATTTATTGGATCATATTATCCCTTTCAGCTCCTGCTATTGCAGAAACAATAGCTATGCCTGAAAAAAATCCCCACGTTCCGACTGACATTCAGCAACAAGGGCTTATTTATTGCGTTAATGGCAATCTGAATACCTTTAATCCCCAACTGGCTAGCAGCGGCTTAACTGTCGATACACTGGCAGCACAACTCTATGAGCGCCTACTAGATGTAGACCCCTATACTTATCGTTTACTCCCTGAATTAGCCTCCCATTGGGAAATACTGGATAATGGTGCTACCTACCGTTTTTATTTGCGCCATAATGTCTCATTTCAATCAACAGACTGGTTTACTCCGACCCGTAACATGAATGCTGATGACGTCATTTTCAGCTTTAAGCGTCTGTTTGATAAGCAACACTATTATCACAACGTCAATGGCGGGCATTATCCCTATTTTGACAGCCTCCAACTGGCCGATTCTATTCAAAGTATCCGTAAACTTAATGAATATACGGTGGAGTTTCGCTTGAACGAACCAGATGCTTCTTTTCTTTGGCATTTGGCAACCCACTATGCCCCAATACTTTCACAAGAATATGGGCAACAATTGCATCAAATGAATCGCCATGAACAAATTGACTGGAAACCTGTCGGCACAGGCCCGTTTATGTTGGAAGATCATCGGACCAGACAATTTATTCGTCTGGTTCGTCATGATAAATACTGGAAAGGCAAACCACAAATGCGTCAGATAGTTATTGACGTCGGCGCCGGCGGCACCGGCAGGATGTCTAAACTTTTAACCGGTGAATGTGATGTATTAGCGTATCCCGCTGCCAGTCAGCTTACAGTTTTACGAGATGATCCTCGCCTGCGTCTGACTTTACGCCCAGGAATGAATATCGCTTATCTGGCTTTCAATACCAGCAAGCCACCACTTGATAAGCTACAGGTCCGGCAAGCCATTGCTTACGCTATTAATAACCAACGGCTGATGCAATCCATCTATTATGGTACGGCGGAAACAGCCTCATCAATTTTACCTCGGGCGTCATGGGCTTATGATAATCAAACTGAAATTACGGAATACAACCCAGAAAAATCCCGTAAAATGCTTAATGACCTCGGATTAAATGGCTTGCAATTGAGCTTATGGGTACCTTCCGCCTCTCAATCATATAATCCAAGTCCACTCAAAATGGCAGAACTGATTCAGGCCGATTTAGCACAAGTTGGTATTATCATGAGTATCAAACCTGTTGAGGGCCGCTTTCAGGAAACCAAACTGATGGATAAATCTCACGATATGACATTATCAGGTTGGTCAACTGACAGTAATGACCCAGACAGTTTTTTCCGTCCACTGTTAAGTTGTGCTGCTATCGCTTCACAGACAAATTTCAGCCATTGGTGTGAACCAACGTTTGATAAAATTTTGCGGGAAGCTTTGATTAACCAGCAATTATTATCCCGAATTAAGTATTATCATGCGGCTCAACAAGTCCTTGAGCAGCAATTACCTATATTACCATTAGCCTATTCTCTGCATTTACAGGCCTACCGTCATGATATTAAAGGGCTGGTACTCAGCCCATTTGGTAATACCTCTTTCGCTGGCGTTTATCGGGAAAAAGAGACTAATCGAATGAATCAGAAGGGTGACAAATGATTATTTACACTCTCCGTCGTCTGCTATTGCTGATTATTACCCTGTTTTTCCTGTCACTGATAAGCTTTAGCCTAAGTTACTTTACCCCCAATGCTCCACTCAGCGGGGCATCCCTATTTGATGCTTATATATTCTATTTCAACAGCTTATTACTATGGGATTTTGGCGTATCCAGCATTAATGGTGAACTTATCAGCGGACAACTACGGGAAGTGTTCCCCGCCACAATGGAGCTCTGTATTCTGGCTTTCTCTACCGCCTTACTAGTCGGCATCCCACTCGGGATTATTGCGGGAGTATGGCGTAACAAACCAGCAGATACTGTTATCATCTCCATTGCTTTAGTCGGATTTTCCATCCCGATTTTTTGGCTAGCATTATTACTGACTCTATTTTTCTCTCTTTATCTCGGCTGGCTACCCGTCTCCGGGCGCTTTAATCTGCTATATCAGATTGAACCTGTAACAGGTTTCTCATTAATTGATGCCTGGTTATCAAAATCACCCTATCGTAATGAGATGATCATTAGTGCCATGCAACACTTGCTGCTACCCGTTATTACACTCGCCGTTGCACCGACAACCGAAGTTATCCGGTTGATGAGGAACAGCACAGAAGAAGTTTTTGGTGAAAACTATATTAAAGCCGCCGCAACCCGTGGTTTATCAAGGCTGACAATTATCCGTCGTCATGTATTACACAATGCGTTGCCCCCTATCATTCCGAAACTAGGATTACAATTTTCCACCATGCTGACACTGGCAATGATGACAGAACTCGTATTTAACTGGCCGGGACTTGGTCATTGGTTGGTCAGTGCCATTCGTCAGCAAGATTATTCCGCCATTTCTGCCAGTGTTATGGTGATTGGCACACTGGTGATTTTTGTCAATGTTCTGTCTGATATTATTGGCGCAATGGCTAACCCTCTGAAGCATAAGGAATGGTATGCCCTTAGATAATTTTTATCGTGAAAAGAAAATGCCGTCACCGATAAAGGTCATCTGGCGCTTTTTCTATTCTGACATGTTGGCAATGATGGGGTTTTATGGGGTGCTGATTCTGATCGCCCTAAGTCTGTTTGGTAGCTATCTGGCCCCCTATAAGCTCGATCAACAATTTCTTGGTCATCAGTTGCTGCCACCTTCATGGTCATATCACGGTAATATCGCATTTTTTCTAGGTACCGACGATCTTGGACGCGACATTCTCAGCCGATTACTAATAGGTACAGCCTCTACATTCGGTTCAGCTCTGTTAGTCACTTTAGCAGCCGCTTTATGTGGTCTGATTATTGGCTGTCTGGCAGGCATGACACGAGGACTGAAATCCGCGGTGCTCAATCATATTCTCGATACATTACTCTCTATCCCATCACTATTGTTGGCAATCATTGTCGTCGCCTTTGTGGGCGCCAGTTTGCAGCATGCAATAATCGCTATTTGGTTGGCGCTATTGCCACGTATCGTTCGCACAGTTTACAGCACCGTTCACGATGAGCTAGATAAAGAATATGTTATTGCCGCTCGCCTGGATGGTGCCTCTAATTACCACATTCTATGGTATGCCGTATTACCAAACATTACCGCCGCCTTGGTCAACGAGCTAACACGTGCCCTTTCTATCGCCATACTTGATATCGCTTCACTTGGTTTTCTTGATCTTGGCGCCCAGCTTCCCTCACCCGAATGGGGAGCCATGTTGGGCGATTCACTGGAGCTAATCTATGTTGCGCCCTGGACCGTTATGTTGCCCGGCGCGGCAATTATGTTCTGTGTCTTGTTAGTCAATTTATTAGGTGATGGATTACACCGAGCAATTAATTCCGGGGTGGAATAATGCCATTACTCGACATTCGCAATCTCACTATTGAATTTATGACTGCCAAAGGGCCAGTTAAAGCGGTTGATCGCGTCAGTATGTCACTGACAGAAGGCGAAATACGTGGTCTGGTTGGTGAATCCGGCTCAGGTAAAAGCTTGATTGCCAAAGCAATAAGCGGAGTCACTAAAGATAATCTCAAAGTGACGGCTGACCGTTTTCGCTTCGATGATATTGACCTGCTCCGTCTGACTCCACGTCAGCGCCGAAAAGTAATCGGCCACAATATCTCAATGATTTTTCAGGAGCCACAATCCTGTCTTGATCCTTCTGAAAATATTGGTCGTCAACTCATTCAAGCCATTCCCTGCTGGACATACAAAGGCCGTTGGTGGCAACGTTTCAAATGGCGAAAACGCCGGGCTATTGAATTACTCCACCGTGTGGGAATTAAAGATCATAAAGACATTATGAGTAGCTTCCCTTGCGAGTTAACGGAGGGAGAGTGCCAAAAGGTCATGATTGCTATCGCATTGGCTAACCAACCACGCCTGCTGATTGCAGATGAACCAACCAATGCGATGGAACCAACCACACAAGCTCAGATTTTCCGTCTGTTAGCACGATTGAATCAGAACAACAACACCACCATTTTACTGATAAGTCATGACTTGCAAGTCATGAGCAAATTGGTGGATCGCATTAATGTTCTGTACTGTGGTCAAACGGTCGAAAGCGCCGTTCCCGATGAATTACTGGTAACACCACACCACCCTTACACACAAGCGTTAAGCCGCGCTATCCCTGATTTTGGTAGCTCTTTGCCCCATAAAAGCAGGTTAAACACCTTATCAGGCGCTATTCCATCCCTTGAGCACTTACCCATCGGCTGCCGTTTAGGTCCGCGTTGTCCTTATGCGCAAAAAACGTGTATTGAAACACCGCGGTTGCGGGTGATTAAAAACCACGCTTTTGCCTGCCACTTTCCACTGAATCTGGAGGAACAGTAATTGATTAATACTCTGCTAGAAGTCAGGAACTTGGCTAAAACTTTTCGCTATCGAACGGGTTTTTTTCATCGTCAACATCTCAATGCGGTAAAACCCGTTAGTTTTACCTTAAAAGCTAAACAGACACTGGCGATTATTGGTGAAAACGGTTCTGGAAAATCAACACTGGCAAAAATGCTTTCAGGCGTCATCGAGCCAACTGCCGGTGAAATCATGATCGAAGGCCATAAACTCACTTACGGTGATTACAGTTATCGCAGCCAACGCATTCGCATGATATTTCAGGACCCAAGTACGTCGCTAAATCCTCGTCAGCGTATTGGTCAAATTCTTGATATTCCCCTTCTGCTTAATACAGCGCTCAATACAATGGAGCGGGAAAAACGGATCAACCAGACATTGCGACAAGTTGGCCTGTTACCGGACCATGCCAATTATTATCCACATATGTTAGCCTCAGGCCAGAAACAGCGGGTAGCACTGGCGCGCGCATTGATATTACAACCTCAGATTATTATTGCTGATGAGGCATTAGCATCACTCGATATGTCTATGCGATCTCAAATCATTAATCTGATGTTGGAATTACAGGAAAAACAAGGTATTTCTTACCTCTATGTCACCCAGCATCTTGGCATGATGAAACATATCAGCGATCAGGTGCTGGTCATGCATCAAGGGGAAGTTGTTGAGCGGGGAAATACAGCAGAAGTGTTGGCTTCTCCTCTGCACGATATGACCCGCCGTTTAATCGCTAGCCATTTTGGTGAAGCACTCACCGCTGATGCCTGGCGGCAGGATATTCCTTAACATATAGAAAACGATAATCACTGCTCGGAGCAGAACGCAAAATACAGCATATTTCTCTCTAGCGTGATAGAATTACTGGGTTTATTAACAATAAAACGTCATATTGATATTGTCTCTGTGAGCAATTTTAATCCATGAATATCATTACCGGCGTTATCACACAAGGATACTGTTATGGGTTTTATGACCGGCAAGCGCATTCTGATCACTGGCGTCGCCAGTAAACTCTCCATCGCTTATGGTGTTGCAAAAGCAATGCATGACCAGGGAGCTGAGCTGGCTTTCACTTATCAAAATGACAAGTTGAAACCTCGTGTTGAAGAATTTGCTGCTTCCCTAAATTCTACTATCGTTCTGCCTTGCGATGTAGCTGAAGACGAAAGCATTGAAGTCCTGTTCACCGAGCTGAGTAAAATTTGGCCAAAATTCGATGGTTTTGTTCACTCCATTGGCTTTGCACCTGCTGATCAACTGGATGGTAACTATGTCAGTTCCGTTACCCGCGAAGGTTTTAGAATCGCGCACGACATCAGCTCTTACAGCTTTGTTGCTATGGCAAAAACTTGCCGTGAAATGCTGAACCCAAATTCTGCTTTACTAACTCTCACCTACTTAGGAGCAGAGCGCTCAATCCCTAACTATAATGTAATGGGTCTGGCAAAAGCATCTCTGGAAGCTAACGTCCGTTATATGGCTAACGCCATGGGCGCTGAAGGTATTCGTGTTAACGGTATCTCTGCCGGGCCTATCCGTACTTTGGCTGCGTCTGGCATCAAAGATTTCCGTAAAATGCTGGCTCACTGTGAATCCGTTAACCCAATTCGCCGCACTGTAACAACTGAAGATGTTGGTAACGCTGCGGCATTCTTGTGCTCGGATCTGTCCGGCGGTATTACCGGTGAAATCCTGCATGTTGACGGTGGTTTCAGCATTGCCGCAATGAATGAACTGGAATTGAAATAATCTGATTAATAATCAGTAAATTTCAACTCACAAAACAAGGCCCGAAAAGCTAGTTTTTCGGGCCTTTTATTATCAATAAAATAATAGATTAATCACTTCATTAAATCATCACTAATAGGTAAAAATTAATTTTAAATTAAAATATAAAAAACAATTGGAGAGAATTATTAAAACCTTTGTAATTAAATAGTTAAACGATATTACCTTATATACCCGTCATCTTTCAAGCTGCCTCTTTGTTGGCTGCACTCACTCACCCCGGCCACATAGTTATCTATGCTCCCGGGGATTCATTCCCTTGCCGTCGCGATGCAACTTGAAATCCATAGGGTATAATTGTTTTACCGAAATAAAAAATATTATCTCGTTTCCTTGCACTAATCAGTAATATGTCCTTTAATATAATCAACAACTTAATTTCATATAATTGATTATTAATGCAATATTTTATTTTTATTATCATTTTAATCTTTTAGGTTTAATATTATATTTCATACTTTTATACAATTTAATGATATTTATTATTTTAGCAAGGTGAATAAAATGAAAAATGATTTTTTAATTATATCCAATATGTTTAAATCAATTACCAATATAAAATTGCCAGAATGCCTGAAAAATCATGATCTATCTCAAGAAATTGCAACTTCTTGGAATAAGTTTAGTGAATCATTATATCACTGGCCATCAGCGCTGGAAGATTATGAATATGCATATAATTCCGATGAACAAGATATTGATAGAATCATTAAAAATATACACAAAGCAACAACTTATTTAGGTTCACTTAGCAGTGGATATTTAGGTCATGGTTATATTGCCAGGGTCGATCATGCATTGAAAGAAATTGAATCAGATTTTAGTAAGCTAAACGATTTCATCTCAAAATTACCACAACTATTTGAAATGTCTCAAATTAATTTTGAAAGCAAGAAAAACTTCGCAGAAAAAACACATATAAAAATACAACAATTATTAAAGAGTATTCCCGATGGAGAAGATAAAAAACAAATATATAAACTCTCTTTATTGATGGAAGAAATCACTTTAAATATATCAGATGTTTCATTTAGCCTTAGAAATATAAATAATTCAGTCAATAAACTTAATGGACAAATCAGAGCAATTAATAATATTTACAATGAATTAGTCGAAAACTTTAATAAAGAGAATAAAAAAGATATTTTTACAAGAAACTATAGGCAATGCATGATCTATTTTAGTGATTTTACAAATAAATTCAATTTATTTTCCTATGATTACAAATCATTTAGAAAAAATAATATATTAATTATGTTATAATCAATATAAAATGAATTTTTGCAACTATCAATAATCTCTATTATTTATTCCGTATAATATCATCAGTTGTAAAATATGCTATATAACACAAAATACGGGGCAGTTTTGGACAAGTAATTTCATCCAGAACTCTCCTTAAATTTCTCTATTAATGCAACCAATTTACCCCAAAATAACGATAAAAAACCAGATAACCACTCATATAATCAAGTGCATAAGAAAGCACTAATCACGATATGATCAGACCATCGGATATCTATTCAATCATTAATTTGCTATAACATATTTCCATATGCCGTGGTAGTATGTATCAAGGCTATGACAATGCCTTACTGAGTTCCTTTGTCCTATTATATCTATACCCTATGGATTTCAAGATGCATCGCGACGGCAAGGGAGCGAATCCCCGGGAGCATAGCAAACTATGTGACCGGTGTGAGCGAGTTCAGCCAACAAAGAAGCAACTTGAAAGATAACGGGTATATTACCGAAAATTTTTAAGGAGCTATACATGAAACTTTATTACCAACCTGGAGCTTGTTCTCTATCACCCCACATCATACTTCGTGAAGCAGGACTTGATTTCAGCGTGATTAAAGTTGATCTGAAAACTAAAAAAACGGAGAACGGCGACGATTTTTTCGCAATCAACCCAAAAGGCCAGATACCAACTCTCCTGCTAGATAACAATGAGATCCTCACCGAAGGAGCTGTTATTGTCCAATATATTGCCGACCAGAAACCGGACAAAAAATTAATTGCACCAGCCGGAACAATGGAACGATATCATCAACTTGAATGGCTTAGCCATATTTCCAGTGAAATCCATAAAGGATTCTCACCCCTGTTCATGCCAGGAACACCAGAAAATTATCGTCCTGTTGCTATTAATAATCTACTTAGAAGATTCAAGTATATAGATGAAGTATTAGCAAAACAGCCATACATTGCCGGGGAGCATTTTACTGTTGCTGACGCTTACTTATTCACGCTCAGTAACTGGGCACCTTTAGTGCAATTGGATCTATCTGATCTGGTTCATCTTAAAGCTTATCAAGAGAGGATTGCAGAACGTCCAAATGTTCGTGATGCCCTGAAAGCTGAAGGGTTAATTTAAAAATAAAAAACCGTTCCACGCAATGTCCGTGGAACGGTTAAATATCTTAATCCAATTGTGTCGCACAGAATTTATGACCAGGCGCCACCATTCTGTCCTGAGCAGCCACAATTTGTAATTCGTATTCGCCCATATCTTTGGTTGTTACCATCACTTCATAAACCGCAGCAGCGACATGTTCGAGGGCAGTTTGTAAAGGCTCGCCTTTTAATAGATTAACCAATAACAAGCCGCTGGTTAAATCACCCACACCAACTGGCTGGCGTTCGCCAAAATCCACCAAAGGCCGACTTACATGCCAGCTATGTTCTTTAGTCACTAATAGCATTTCAAAACGATCAGTCCGATAACCAGCGCGACTAAGGTGTTTAACCAGTACAATATCCGGCCCTTTATCACATAGTGTTCGAGCAGCCACAACAGCCTGTTCTACATTAGTCACTTTCTGCATACTGAGTGTTTCAAGCTCCAGCAAATTTGGCGCAATGATATCACTTACAGGAAGTGCATCTTTACACAAAAATTCAGCCACCCCAGGCACAACAATACAACCTTTTTCTGGGTGCCCCATAACGGGATCACAGAAATACCAAGCATCAGGATTCACCGCTTTTACCCGTTTTACTATATCGATAATATGGCCCCCTTGCTCCGCTGAACCGATATATCCACTCAGTACTGCATGACAAGATTTGAGCTGTTCAATTTCTTCTATGCCCTGAACGATTTCTGTAAGATGGTTAGCTGGCATAACACACCCTTTCCATTGAGCATATTGGGTGTGATTTGAAAACTGTACTGTATTCAACGGCCATACGTTTACCCCCATCCGACGCATAGGGAATTCCGCAGCGCTGTTGCCAGCGTGACCAAAAACAACATGAGATTGAATTGAAAGGATATTTTTCACAATGACGGCCTATATTTTTATTCTGGCTTCTGTTTATAAGATTAAAGTCATAGTAAGAGAAAGGGCAACATTATCATTGCCCCATCATATACCCGTCATCTTTCAAGTTGCCTCTTTGTTGGCTGCACTCGCTCACACCGGTCACATCGTTATCTATGCTCCCGGGGATTCGCTCCCTTGCCGTCTCGATGCATCTTGAAATACATAGGGTATATATAATATGAGTTATTTCCAGCAGATCAAACAATCGTGTTTTTTACCACGACGCAGCAGGGTGTAACGATCAAACAGACGGTTACTGTCAGTAAACAGATATTCAGGTTCAGATTGTTTTTCACCATTAATTGCGACAGCGTTGGAACTGATCATCGTACGCGCCTGACCACGAGAAGGTACCAACCCGGCATTAACCAAAGCTTGTTGCAAATCTGCGCCTTTTTCCAACTCAATTACCGGCATACCATCCTGCGCCAATTGAGCAAAATCCGCTTCGGTCAAATCAGCAGCAGCTCCAGAGAATAAACTTTCTGTAATCCGTTTAGCGGCTGCTAACCCCTCTTCACCATGCACCATACCGGTAACTTGTTCTGCCAACACGTACTGAGCACGAGGAGCTTTACCGCTATTTTTATCTTCTTCTTCCAAAGCATCAATATCTTCAAGATTCATAAAGGTAAAGAATTTCAGGAAGCGATAAACATCAGCATCCGCAGTGTTAATCCAGAATTGATAGAATTTGTATGGACTGGTTTTCTTCGGATCTAACCAAACAGCGCCACCTTCTGTCTTACCAAATTTAGTGCCATCAGATTTCGTGATCAATGGAACGGTCATGCCAAATACTTGTTTCTGGTTGATACGACGCGTTAGATCAATACCAGAAGTAATATTCCCCCACTGGTCAGAACCACCAATCTGTAACTCAACACCATGTACTTCATTCAGGCGAGCAAAATCATAGGATTGCAGTAGATTATAAGAAAACTCAGTGAAAGAGATACCCACATCATCACGGTTCAAACGCTGTTTAACCGCCTCTTTGTTAATCATCTGATTAACTGAGAAATGTTTGCCGATATCACGCAGGAAAGTCAGAACATCCATGTTGCCAAACCAATCATAATTATTGGCTGTTTTAGCGCTATTTTCGCCACAATCAAAATCGAGGAAAGGTGAAACTTGTCTACGAATTTTCTCCACCCACTCTTTAACGGTAGCTTCAGTATTCAATTTACGTTCAGTGGCTTTGAAACTTGGATCACCAATCAAACCCGTCGCTCCACCAACTAACGCCACGGGTTTATGCCCGGCTAGCTGGAATCGTTTTAAACACAGCAAGGGAACCAGATGCCCCAAATGCAAGCTGTCAGCGGTCGGATCGAAACCACAATAGAGGGAGACAGGGCCCTGCGCCAGTCTCTCCGCTAACGCATTCTCATCCGTCACCTGGGCAATGAGGCCCCGCTCTTGCAGTTGTTTTATCAGGTTATTGCTAGACATTAATGACTCCATTAATTTGTGTATTTTGTCTGTTGTATAAATCGCGATTTAAAAAGAGTGCGGCATAGGATAAAACGCCAATACTATAAGTGCTAGTATTAAAAATGATAATCCACGATTTATGGTGCAAGCCTGTCAACATGCCAGCTATCGCCTTGCCGTTGATAAATAAACCGATCATGGAGCCGGTTTGCACCACCTTGCCAAAATTCAACAGAATCAAAGGTCACTTTGAATCCCCCCCAAAAGCTAGGCAAAGGCACCTCACCATTCAAGAATTTCTGTTTCAATTCAAGGAACTTCCCTTCTAAAACACCGCGTGCGGAAATACGGGAAGATTGTTGTGATGCCCATGCAGCAATCTGGCTATCTCTAGGACGGCTATGGAAATATTTCACCACCTCAACAGGAGAAAGACGTTCCGCTTTACCAAGAAAAGAGACTTGCCTTTCCAAAGGATACCAAGGGAAATGGAGGCTGATTTTATTATTGTGCGCCAAATGTTTCGCTTTCCGGCTGCCTAAATTTGTATAAAAAATCAGACTATTTGTATCAAAATGCTTCAATAACACAATACGTTGATACGGTTGACCATTCTCATCGACCGTCGCTATAGACATTGCTGTGGGATCACTCAACTTAGCGTCACATGCTTGATTAAGCCAACGCTCAAAAAGTTCGATGGGCTCTTCAGTCAAATCCTTACGTCTTAACCCACCACGAATATATTCACGGCGTAATTCTGCAACATCAAATTCATTATGTTCTGACATTAACGTAGCTCTGTTTATGACTCACTAAATACCCAATAGCTTATCATTGTTATTGATTAATAACAGGATAAATCGCTCCTAAAATAGTTTCAGTACTCGCACCGGTAACAGAGGGTAAATTCCCTGGCACACCTGACATTGTACGGAATGCTAACCAAGCAAATGCCAGTGCTTCCATATCATCACCGCTTAGGCCATATTTATCTGTCGGGCAAACCTCCGTCCCCGGTAATAAGGCAGAAAGTCGACTCATTATCTGCGGGTTACGTGCGCCACCACCACAAACCAACAGACGTTCACATCCACCACTCAACATAATTTGCTGTGATACAGACGCTGCTGTCAGCTCGGCCAGCGTTGCCTGAACATCGACAGGAGATATGTCAGGAAAGTTAACTAATTGCGCCTCCAACCAACTCATATTGAAATACTCCCGACCTGTGCTTTTAGGGGCTGGTCGTGAAAAATAGTGATCAGAAAGCATTTGTCCGAGCAATTTGTTATTAACAACACCTTCTCGTGCCCATTGCGCATCTTTATCATAAGGTTTTTTCTGATGACGCCATACCCAACTATCCATCAGCATATTACCCGGACCTGTGTCATACCCTTTGACAGGTGATCCAGGTAATAGCGTCGTTATATTGGCAATACCACCGATATTGAGAATTATCCTTCGTTCTGTCGAATGGCCTAATACGGCGAAATGAAAAACTGGAACTAATGGCGCTCCCTGCCCACCATATGCCATATCCCTCCGACGAAAATCGCCAACCACAGTTATCCCAGTCAAAGCTGCAATACGGTTATTGTCGCCAAGTTGCATAGTGAAAGGCGTATGACTATCTGGCTCATGCCAAACGGTTTGCCCATGACATCCCACAGCAGTAATATCACTTGTAGTTAACCCTGTTTTAATCAGTAAGCCTTGTACAGCTTCAGCGAATAAAGAACCAAGTTCATAATCCAACCGACCGATTGCCGATAATGTCGTTTGCTGCCCTTGACAGACTGCGAGAATTTTCTGTTTTAATTCGTATGGGAATGGATGCGAATAACTGGCTTGCTGAGCAACAACTTTATCATTGATTGCGGCAAGCACCACATCAACGCCATCCAGACTTGTACCCGACATTACACCAATATAACGACCTGACTTCATAACCATTTAATTTGCCTTCCTGCTTAGAATCTGTCTTGATAAAATCAGAAACCATGCCAATAACTATAAAGCGCAGTGGTTTTGGCTGTATATGACTAATAGACAAACGAAGGAATAAAACCTGAGTTTTGGAAACAACTTCACAAAAAATGCTGAATTTTTCATTAATAGCTATTTCTTTTAAAAATCTCTATTGACGTTTAATATATGTTTAGCACTAGATTGCTAATGTACTGATATTCTATTTGAATAAACTTTTTATTACTTATTGCCAATGCCGGTTGTTAGCCTGATTGCCCAGTGAGCTATCAGATTTCCGCAGTCAGGCATCGAAATTAGGAGTTACTATGTTTAAGCACTTTTTAGTTAGCGCGGTTGCCGTTGCTTCATTATCAGGCTGTGTCAACACCGATTCTCTTTCTGGTGATACCTACACTGCTGGACAAGCTAAGCAGGTCCAAACTGTCTCTTACGGCACAGTTGTTTCTGTTCGTCCTATCAATATTCAGGCGAGCAGCAATGAGAATGTATTAGGCGCGATTGGTGGTGCAGTTCTAGGAGGCCTTGTTGGTAATACTATTGGTGGTGGCAGCGGCAACACATTAGCAACTGCCGCGGGTGCGATTGCCGGTGGTGTCGCGGGCCAAAATGTTCAGGGAGCTCTTAACACAACTAAAGGTGTAGAACTCGAAATTCGTCGTGACAGTGGTGAAAGCATCATTGTTGTTCAAAAACAAGGCAAAACACTCTTTCATAAAGGCCAACGTGTAAGAATCGCAGGCCAAGGTAGTAATATTACTGTTTCACCTCGACAATAAGATATAGATAAGAAAACCGTGACTTCATTTTAGTAAGTCGCGGTCTTCTTTCATCCGGTTAGCATTTCATGGATATCGTCATTACTATCTATTTTGTAATTGGATAATATTTTGCTCTAACTTCTGAACTAAAGTGGAAAGAAAAGCAAGTTCCTCGCGTGAAATACCTCCCAGAATCTCATTTCTTGTGGATTCAATAACACCATCTAACTCCCTAATAACCGATGCAGAATCTTCAGTTAGCTTGATTCTCTTTGCACGACGATCATTGGCACAAGTATGCCGGGTGATAAGTTTTTTTTCCTCAAGCTGATCTAATGTCCTGACTAAAGATGGTTGCTCGATACCGATAGCTTTCGCCAACTGTATCTGAGATTGCTCCTGAGGTAACCGGCTAATATTGTATAACGTTACCCAATGAGTCTGAGTTAATTCTAACGGCTTTAAACGATAGTCAATTAAAGCACGCCAAATACGAACTAACCGTGCCAGATCTGATCCCAATGTAGATTCCAATTGTCCCTCCTTAAATAACTAGCCTACTAAACATAACAGCCAAATTTTTCTAAATCAGGCTAACTAGCCTTAAAAAAGTATATATAACTTCTGTATAATCACAGTAAATTCTTAGTAACTAACTAATTCAGGTAACTATAACCAAGAATAACTAAACTTAATTTAAACTCAGAACAAACAATCAACATACAATATTTTTACCATAAAAACTATCAGAACTACGAATACAAACAAACAGAAACCAATAAATATCATTCAATACTTTATTCAAAGTACTATAAGAATAGCTGTCATCTAAATGCTAAGCTATCTATTTTTACATTAATGTTGTTTTTATTTTACATTTATCACACAATCAAGCTTAAAATTCCATTTAAAACATAAAGTTATGAAAACATCAAATAAGCTCACTTAGCCTTTCCGTTAATCAAGAAATAAAAAAATAACAAACAAAATACTTAAAATTATAGTAGAACATTTATAACTTTGCCAAAAATATAACCCTATATAAGTAAATCATTGAATTGTTAATCCCAATAACCTCAAAAATCGATAATTAAAACAGTGATGGCTGCTCAGGTGGTTCTTCATCTATCTGATTTTGTGCTCTCAATGCACGTAAATATCTTTGCCGGCACAGTCGCAATACTTCACGCTTTTGCCCATCTGACATTTTCATCCAATTAAATCTTTCTTCCCGGCTACGATAACACCCCAGACAAAAACCCCGCTCATTCGCCTGACAAATTCCTCGACAAGGACTGGGAATAGCAAAAAACTCTAGTTGCTCAGCCATCACATCCCGTTTCCTATACAATTCACATACTATATTTAATTATAAACCTAGATAAGAATAAATTATAATTATGGACAAATTGAACTGTAACCGTAAGACACGTTATAGTTAGTGGTTTTTGTGCGATCTACCGCACAAAAATATTGGTAAAACCATTAAATTAGAGGTAATTATGCGTTTACTCCATACCATGATCCGTGTTGGTGACCTACAACGCTCCATTAATTTTTACACTGAAGTGTTAGGAATGCGCCTGTTGCGCACCAGTGAAAACACCGAATATAAATACTCACTCGCCTTCGTTGGCTACGCTGATGAAAGCGAAGGAGCAGTAATCGAGTTGACCTATAATTGGGGAGTTGACCATTACGAAATGGGAAATGCCTTTGGTCACATCGCATTAGGTGTTGATAATGTCGCAACCACTTGCGAATCTATTCGCAAAGCAGGTGGTAACATTACCCGTGAAGCGGGTCCTGTAAAAGGCGGAACAACCATTATTGCTTTCGTTGAAGATCCAGATGGCTACAAAATTGAACTTATTGAAAACAAAAATGCCAGCAACGCTCTGGGTAACTCAATCTGATGTCTGACAAAAAAGAGCCAAACGTCCTTAGTGGACGTTTTAGAGGTTATTACCCTGTTGTTATTGATGTTGAAACTGGCGGTTTTAATGCCAAAACAGATGCATTACTTGAAATTGCCGCCGTTACACTGGAGATGGATGGTGAAGGTTGGCTAACGCCTGGCGAATCACTTCACTTCCATATTGAGCCATTTGAAGGAGCCAATCTTGAACCAGCAGCCCTAGAATTCACCGGCATTGATCCATTAAATCCGCTACGTGGGGCAGTGAGCGAATATGAAGCTCTACACGCTATTTTTAAAATGGTTCGTAAAGGGATAAAAAATAATCATTGTAATCGGGCAATTATCGTTGCTCACAATGCTAACTTCGATCACAGCTTTGTTATGGCTGCCGCGGAACGCACTGGACTAAAACGAAATCCGTTTCATCCGTTTGCAACTTTTGACACCGCTGCTTTAGGTGGTCTGGTGTTAGGACAAACAATCTTAGCAAAAGCCTGCATCACAGCCGGCATCCCATTCGATAATAATCAGGCTCACAGTGCTTTATATGATACTGATCGTACCGCTGAATTATTCTGTGAAATGGTCAACCGTTGGAAACAACTTGGTGGCTGGCCATTAGCAACAACCGCAGAAAAAACTGGATAAATAGCCGAATGGCTAGATTAATATAATCAAATCTAAACAATAATACCCCCCATATATCAACATATGGGGGGATAGCATAATAATCTATACCCGTCATCTTTCAAGTTGCCTCTTTGTTGGCTGCACTCGCTCACCACGGTCACATAGTTACCTATGCTCCCGGGGATTCACTCCCTTGCCGTCGCGATGCATCTTGAAATCCATAGGGTATATAAGTAATTAAAAAATTACTCTGTCGCGTTTTCGTCCTGAGAACGATATTTATCAGCAGTTTCTTTGATTAATGTTTGTAACTCACCACGCTGATACATTTCAATGATAATATCGCATCCACCTATCAACTCACCTTCCACCCAAAGCTGAGGAAAAGTTGGCCAATTAGCATATTTTGGCAATTCTGCACGAATATCTGGATTTTGCAAAATATCTACGTAAGCAAAACGTTCACCACACGCAGATAAAGCCTGAACCGCCTGCGCAGAAAAGCCACAATTTGGCAATTTAGGAGAACCTTTCATATACAATAAAATCGGGTTTTCTTTAATTTGGCGCTCAATCTTCTCTATAGTAGTCGTCATTTTTATTTCCTTTAAACCAACAGTCTGTTGATAACCAACATCGTCACAATATTGCGGAGAATACCATTTTCTCTCACTAATATGTATCCTGATCTCTTCGTATCCTGACACAGATGACATGATTTTCACGGTTATTTATTGTAGAGGTTGTTAAGATGACAGACACAATAGCGGCAGAAAAACAAAGAGCAGATAAAGAGGCTATCTGCCCAATTTCCTTTCAACGTAAAGCCCAATTTTTAAATCATCTAACCCGTTCAAAACATCAGGCAAAGATCAAGCAAAGAGCGGCAAAAATGGCAATCATCACCAACGTGCTGACAGCAGTAAATAAACCAAGCTTCAAATCGGTATTCATAGAGCCTCCTCAGAATAAAAAGTTTATAACGACAAAAACCAGTCTATTGAGATGGTTAATTGCCCTTACATAAGGAAAAGTATAAATAGCGATTACCACACATTTTATAACACTGATTATTGCTTTCACTTTTGAGCCAGATCAGACAAAATCCAGGATTTATCGCTAACTTATTGCTAGTCCTTCTATGTAAAGGGCTAGCAAGCGATTAACAAAGCGTTTTAAATTTAGACCAAAAGGTCAGGAGTCTTTCACCTCATGGCAACGATCAAAGATGTGGCTAAGCACGCTGGCGTCTCAACCACCACCGTATCCCATGTTATTAATAAAACCCGCTTCGTCGCTGAAGATACTAAAGCTGCTGTTTGGACTGCTATTAAGGCACTGAATTATTCACCCAGTGCCGTTGCCCGCAGTCTGAAAGTTAACCACACAAAATCGATCGGATTACTGGCAACGTCCAGTGAAGCCCCCTATTTTGCTGAAGTCATTGAGGCTGTTGAAAACAGTTGTTATAGCAAAGGCTATACGCTGATTTTATGTAACTCACACAATAACATTGATAAACAGAAAGCCTATCTAGCCATGCTGGCACAAAAACGTGTGGATGGACTGCTAATTATGTGTTCAGAATACCCGGAACAGTTGTTGGGAATGTTGGAAGATTATCACAATATTCCAATGGTCGTCATGGATTGGGGACAGGCCAGAAGTGATTTCACCGATACTATTATTGATAATGCATTCCACGGCGGTTATCTAGCTGGTCGTTATCTTATCGAACGTGGTCATCGTGATATTGGCGCGATCCCCGGCCCTCTGGCACGAAATACCGGTGGTGGTCGTCATCAAGGATTCTTAAAGGCGTTAAAAGAAGCCAACATTCCGATCAGAGAAGAATGGGTTATTCAGGGGGATTTTGAACCAGAATCGGGCTATAAAGCCATGCATCAAATCTTGAATCAAAAACAGCGCCCGACTGCGGTTTTCTGCGGCGGAGATGTTATGGCTATGGGGGCGATTTGTGCTGCTGATGAATTAGGATTACGCGTCCCACAGGATATTTCTGTCATCGGTTATGACAATATACGCAACGCTCGTTATTTCTCTCCGGCATTGACCACCATTCATCAACCAAAAGAACGACTGGGGCAGATGGCCTTTTCCATGTTACTGGACAGAATAATCAATAAACGTGAAGATGCACAAACTATTGAAGTACATCCACGTTTGGTTGAGCGACGTTCTGTCGTGGATGGTCCATTTATCGACTATCGTCGTTAATTCGTTTTATTCATCTTGAAGCCATTCAGCATTAAGAGTTTCACTATCGCCAAGATAGTCAAGCAGCCAACTTAATGCTGGAGAATGGCTGTTTTGAACCCATGCCAAACAACATGGACTGTCTGGTAAAGGCTGTTCCAGTTCCAGCACGGTTAGTTTATTCTGCCGAATAAGCGGCATTGCCCTATGCTTAGGCACCATTCCTACACATAACCCTTCGTTTAGACAAGACAGACCGGACTCCCAATCAGGAACCACCAACCGGCGCTGATTATCCAGATTCCAAGTGTCACGCTTCGGTAAATTACGGGATGTATCTTCAAGACACAAACTTGGATAAGGCCGCATTTGATCATCAGATAACGGACCCGGCAACTGGGTTAGCGCATGGTCAGCGCTAACCACACATAACCAGGGCATAAACCCCATATCTCGGAAACTATACCTTTCTCCGACTGGAGCCGCCCGGGTTGCACCAATTGCAACATCAACTTGACTATTCACCAGCGCATCCCACACACCATTAAACACTTCCTGATGAATAAAAAGTTCTATATCAGGAAAATGGTGGTAGAAATCAAGAATAAGCTGGCGACTACGTTCTGGTTTGACAACGAGATCAATAGCAATACTAAATTGCCCTCTCCAGCCGTTTGCAACTTGTTGACACTGGTGACGAGTATCAATCATTTTTTTGATAACAGAGCGAGCTTCTTTGATAAAAATAGCGCCTGCCTCAGTTAATTCTACATCCCGATGACGACGCTCAAACAACGAAACAGCAAGCCACTCTTCCAGTTGTCTTACGGTATAACTGATCGCAGAAGGGACACGGTGAAGCTCCGATGCAGCGGCACTAAAACTGCCTGTTCTGGCAACCGCATCCACAACTTCAAGTGAATATTCTGACCACATAATTTTACCTTTCAATTTTTTTCACAGCACTATGCAAATATTACCATTTCACAAGTAAAAATCACGACATATAGAATATGTGTCAATATTGTTATCTATCCAATCACTGCAAATTATTTCAATCATGACATTCAAAGAGAGTAATCAAATGAAAAACTCAAGTCAGTTCATGTTCTACCTTGCAGGCTTGAGTATGCTAGGTTATCTGGCCATTGATATGTATCTGCCAGCATTCGGCACTATGCAACAAGAATTAGATACATCGGCAGAAGCAATCAGTGCCAGCCTAAGCATCTTTCTTGCAGGTTTCGCCTTCGCTCAACTTTTGTGGGGACCTCTTTCAGATCGCTTTGGCAGAAAGCCGATTATCATCACCGGACTATCCCTGTTTTCTATTGGCTGTCTGGGGATGATGTGGGTAACAGACGCTACCCAACTTTTAGTTTTGCGTTTTATCCAAGCCATAGGTGTTTGTTCAGCCGCAGTCTCATGGCAAGCATTAGTTATTGATCGTTATGAGGCCAATCGTACCAAACGTGTTTTTGCAACGATTATGCCTCTGGTTGCGCTCTCCCCTGCCCTGGCGCCCTTGATGGGAGCTTGGCTGTTACAACATGGCGGCTGGCGCATGATTTTCCTAGTCTTACTGACAATTACATTATTACTGTTGTTTTTTACTCTGTTCTTGCAAGAAAATCGCAAAAACCGTGAAACTCAAGCGCAAACAAATAATGTCTCTTTCCTTACGCTATTAAAATCACCGCTATTTAGTGGCAATGTTCTGATATTTGCATCATGCAGCGCCGGCTTTTTTGCTTGGTTAACAGGCTCACCTTCGATTCTCGGTGAGATGGGATATACCCCAGATGACATCGGTCTGAGTTATATCCCTCAAACACTGGCCTTTATCGTTGGAGGTTATGGATGCCGCAGTATTTTAGCCAAAATAAAAAGTGATATTATTTTCCCTTATCTGTTAATTGGCTATGCTGTCAGTATGATTGTGCTCTATTTAATTGCAAAATTTAGCGAGCCAACTCTATTCACCATTTTGGTACCTTTTTGCTTTATGGCTGCAATGAATGGTGCGTTATACCCAATTGCAGTAGCAAACGCTTTATCCGCTTATCCACAAGACAGTGGGAAAGCTACTGCATTACAAAACACGCTTCAATTAGGGCTCTGTTTTATTGCCAGCCTAATTGTATCAGCATTTATCATCAATCCTCTCATATCCACAACCACTGTCATGGTTTCTACCGTTGTTCCAATGACATTAGGATATTTTATGCAGTGGAAAAAAAACGCTGATCGCCACATTCACATAATTGAACAAAATTCTTGATATTAATCAAATTATTATCTCAATAAAGGCTGCTAATTACCAATTAATCGCAGCCTTTATTTATTAATTGATAAAACAATTTTACGCTTTTATACTCAAGATGTTCCCTATTATAAATAACTTGGAATTTGAGGTTTTCAGGAGCAATGACTGCCCCCATTAAACTCATGGATTAGTCATCTTTAAGGTTTTTTACTTTGATTCTTTGTTATTTTTTGCATTTTGCGTCTTAGCATCCTGCTTTGCTAGCTAAAACGAGCTCCTCAATATTCCATCACCCTAACGTTGGAGAGTATATGAGTTCACCCTGTATTGAAAACCCGAAAACAGCCATTAACTCCTGGCAGAGAATTACCAATGAGATGCTAGAAGAAACCGGTATTCAAATTAATGGTCACAATCCTTATGATATCCAGATAAAAAACCCTAATTTCTATAAAAGAGTTTTACAACAAGGTTCGATGGGATTAGGTGAAAGTTATATGGATGGCTGGTGGGATTGTGAGCGGTTGGATATTTTCTTTTATCGCGTTTTACTCGCTGGATTAGAAAATAAAATGCCTAATAATTTCAAAGACACGCTGAGAATCGCAATAACCCGCTTACGTAATCTGCAAACGCCAAAACGGTCATGGATTGTCGGTCATCAACATTATGATTTAGGAAATGATCTTTTTACCCGTATGCTTGACCCTTATATGCAATATTCCTGCGGATACTGGAAACAAGCTAAAACACTGGAACAAGCTCAGCTTGATAAGTTGAAACTCATCTGCGAGAAATTAGCACTCTCTCCAGGTATGACTCTGCTGGATATTGGCTGTGGTTGGGGTGGGCTATCGGCTTATGCGGCTAAAAATTATGGTGTTTCCGTAACAGGTATCACTGTTTCAGCCGAACAACAGAAATATGCACAGAAACAATGTAAGAATCTAGATGTAAAGATCATTTTGAAAGACTATCGGGATTTACATGAACAGTTCGACAAAATTGTTTCTGTCGGTATGTTTGAACACGTTGGACCTAAAAATTATGCAACTTACTTCGACGTTGTTCAAAGAAACCTAAAACCTGATGGCTTATTCCTGCTACATACTATTGGTTCCAACAAAGCTAAAGTCAGTGCTGACCCGTGGATCAGCAAATATATTTTTCCTAATGGCTGCCTGCCTTCTATTGAGCAAATAGCCCACACCAGCAAAAGCCGTTTTGTTATGGAAGATTGGCATAACTTTGGCGCAGATTATGACCGCACATTGATGACCTGGCATGAAAGATTTATTGCCTGCTGGCCTGAAATAGAAAATAACTATAGTCCAACATTTAAACGCATGTTTAGCTATTATCTGAATGCCTGTGCAGGTGCATTTCGTGCTCGCGATATCCAATTGTGGCAGATCATATTCAGTCTAAAAGGTATTGAAGGCGGGTTACGAGTAGCCCGATAATTAACCAAAAGCTACAGGTTTCCACTGTAGCTTTTATACCCGTTATCTTTCAAGTTGCCTCTTTGTTGGCTGCACTCGCTCACCCCGGTCACATAGTTTGCTATGCTCCCGGGGATTCTCTCCCTTGCCGTCGCGATGCATCTTGAAATCCATTGGGTATAGTCAATGTAACAAACATATCCATGTTTAACTCTAAATATTAAAAGGGAAATTCCTATGCTAACTTTAAAAAGATCGCTCTGTTTTTCACTAACGGAAATCATTCACATAACCATTATCAAAGAAGACTGTTTGATCAAATGCTATTTTTCCACCAGAAAATATCAAATCTAAATGATGACTCCCTTTTACACCACCACCCAAACCAAGATGTAAACCAGGATGTCGTTCTTCAAAACCAGCATTTCTGCCATAAAGCGCTTTCACACCCATGTTAGTCCCAATACCAAACTCTTCAACAATTCGGTTTCCGTGATTATGGTTTAGGTATAAATTAAAATCCCGACTAAATTCATCATTTTCGCAATCAAACCCAATAATTTCACCCTCTTTTATATTTATAGTCATCATATCATTGACAACCCCATACTTTATGGCAAAGGGGGCCGTACTCAAAAAAGTACCACTAAAGCTGACACTACCGTTAAGGCTCTTTATATGGCTTGCTATTTCCCCAGGAATAACATCAATATTTCCACTGCCATCAATGGAAGTCCACTTATGGTCTTTTTCTAAATAACCTACAATCGAGTTCCCTTTATTATCTGTATATTGAATCTTCTGTGATCGACTTGATAATTCAATAAGTTTTTTGTTCCTTTCTGTTATTGATGCTGGTGGCTCGCTGAATGCTTCAATGAAATGCGGGCCATAATCTTTAAACAATACAGATTTCTTCCATGATTCAGTAATAAAGCTTCTTATTTTGGTTAGATATTCTGGCCCTTGTGGAGATGCATTCTTTAATGTTGATGATGCGTAAAGAAAAATAAACAAATCACAATCAGATATTTTTTGTTTTACATCGTTCGGTGATGTTTTTTCTAAAAAAGCAAAATCAGACTTTACATCGAAACTCTTCTTATGCACATGCATCTTTTGCGCAATATCGCTATGCTCAGTATCAGATCCGATAAATATTTTTATACATTCATCATTTCTTACTTTATCCGAAATCGCAGGATGATATGATAAACAACGATACATATTCTCAAGACTTTTATCCATGAGGACAATCCTGTTTATTTTTAAGTAAGGGGCGACTCCCCTTACTTATCTATTTATTATACCCGTTATCTTTCAAGTTGCCTCTTTGTTGGCTGCACTCGCTCACCCCGGTCACATAGTTACCTATGCGCCCGGGGATTCACTCCCTTGCCGTCGCGATGCATCTTGAAATCCATTGGGTATATAAAGAACCTTAATTATAAAAAACCGTTAAGGCCAAAGTGCGGTACCAAAAGGTACAACAGCTTGTGCATTCATCATTTCAACAGCATCATCGTGTGTTGGTTCTTCAAGCCATTCATCTAACTCAATCGGGTTTTCCATAAAAAAGTAGCCTCTAAAAATATCATCACGGGGATTAACCTGCACTTTACGAGAAAGGGCATTAACGCAATAATAACAATATTAATTATATTAGTTAACATAATATACAAAATACTGCAACACAAATCACAAAAAGGAGCATCGATGGGTTCAATGCTCCCTTTTAGCACACGGTTAATTCTGTTCGAAAGCGACAATCGGAGTCCGCCTATCGCTCCTCATTTATTGCGCATTCTTCCATGAATGTCTCCGGTTGCTGAGAGACAACCTGTTCCCGCTCTTTCTGAGCAAGAACACGCTCCACAGTATCAACAATCGCTTGAGTTTGTGAATCAATCTCAATATTAACCCTCTGACCAAGACGTTTCTTACCTAATGTCGTACGTTCCAGTGTTTCAGGAATAAGGTGAACACAAAAACGATTATTAACCACATCGCCAATTGTCAGGCTAATTCCGTCGATGCCGATAAATCCTTTATGCAAGATATATTTCATTAATTGCTTATCATGGATACGGAACCATATTTGATGATTATTTTCTGAAGTGAAAATTTTAGCTATCTCAGCAACCGTGATGATATGACCGGACATCAAATGTCCACCAATTTCATCCCCAAATTTAGCCGCCCGCTCCAGGTTCACATAATCCCCTGGCTGTAAATCACCAAGATTAGTCAGACGTAGAGTCTCTTTCATCAAGTCGAAACTAATCTCATCGCCTTCTATTTTGGTTACCGTCAGACAACAACCGTTATTGGCAACTGACGCCCCTGTTTCAATACCTGGCAATAATTCAGCCGGGAATTTAACAACATGAGTCCGAAAATTACTTTTTTCATCAATAGCAACCAAGGGTGCTTTTCCCTGAACGATGCCCGTAAACATAGAAGAACCTCTTAATGACTGTGTATAATTATTAATTAGTTTATATCAAGTTGTCATTGATAAATACCACCTGATCATTTGAATATAAACTCAGCATTATTATTGCAATATAGTATTAAATAGATACAATACTCCGGTTAGTAATCGGTTGATTTTTCGAAAATCGTTTCTTATATACAGATGTCTTTCTTAATATTTTCTACTTTAATAAAAAAGGTGTAATGCGTGCAGAAGTATTTAAAAGAAGCGCGTAGTTTGCTCGCTCTTGGGATTCCCGTCATTATTGCTCAATTTTCACAAACTGCAATGGGGGTTGTGGACACCGTTATGGCGGGTAGCGTCAGTGCAACAGATATGTCCGCGGTTGCTGTTGGCACCTCGATCTGGCTGCCCGTTATCTTATTTGGTTACGGCTTACTATTAGCTTTAACACCCATTATTGCGCAAATGAACGGTTCTGGTCGCAGGAATCTCATTGCTAACCAAACTCAGCAAGGATTCTGGCTGGCGATTTTTCTCTCCATTATCATTATTGCTATTCTATACAACAGCAAGTTCCTGATTGACAGGCAACACAATATAGATCCACTTTTGGCAGAAAAAGCGGTTGGATTTATCCACGCAATAATGTGGGGTGCGCCGGGCTATCTGTTTTATCAGGTACTGCGTAATCAATGTGAAGGTTTATCGAAAACCAAACCAGGCATGGTAATTAGTTTTTTAGGATTATTGATTAATATTCCGATTAACTACATATTCATTTATGGTAAATTTGGCGCGCCCGCTTTAGGTGGTGTCGGCTGTGGTGTTGCTACCGCCAGCGTTTACTGGGTCATGTTCCTACTAATGCGTTGGTATGTGAAACGTGCATCATCACAAAGGGATATCCGCCCTAAACATCGCTTCGCCGCACCAGAATGGCATATTTTGAAACGCATTTCAGCTCTCGGCTTACCTATTGCGATGGCAGTATTTTTCGAAATTACATTATTTGCCATAGTGGCATTACTGATCTCTCCTTTAGGCGTTACTGCTGTTGCAGGGCACCAAATTGCACAAAATTTTAGTTCATTAATGTTTATGTTCCCAATATCTTTGGCCGCAGCAACCACTATCCGCGTTGGCTATAATTTGGGGAAAAAATCTATCGAGAATGCCCGGATATCAGCCTATACCGGAATTATGGTTGGTTTGGTATTTGCTTGTTTAACCGCAACTTTTTCTATCATTCTGCGAGAGCCGATCGCCTTGATGTATAACGACAATCCTGAAGTTATCACCATGGCATCACATCTGATGCTATTTGCCGCGCTTTACCAATTATCTGATGCCATACAAGTGGTAGGGGCTGGTGTTTTACGTGGATATAAAGATACGCGTTCTATCTTTTATATCACTTTTATCGCTTTCTGGATTCTGGGGCTACCAAGCGGTTATATCTTGGGATTAACCGACTATATTGTACCCGCTATGGGGCCACAAGGGTTCTGGATCGGCTTTATTATTGGCCTGACTGCATCAGCAGTAATGATATTTGCCCGTATTTCATGGACACAAAAACAACCAGATGAGGTAATTTTACAACATTCAACCCGCTAATTTACTTTACTATAAAGCCGGGGATGAATACTTAACTGTTGGAATAAACGACAAACTCACTGTGACAGATGCAAATACGAACAGTTGAGCAATAATTTGTATTATTCCCCTTGCCAGAAGGCTAGCTCACCGTTAATATTCGTCCCCGTTGTCACCAATGCAATTTAGATTGCGTCCGTAGCTCAGTTGGTTAGAGCACCACCTTGACATGGTGGGGGTCGGTGGTTCGAGTCCACTCGGACGCACCAATTGCGTAGTGATTACATCGGTTTACAGTGCGTCCGTAGCTCAGTTGGTTAGAGCACCACCTTGACATGGTGGGGGTCGGTGGTTCGAGTCCACTCGGACGCACCAAGTCTACAGATGGATCTTCTTTTTTTTATTATCTCTTCTCTTGGTTTTGCTTAATTTATTTCCCACGTCAAAATACACTGTTGTTTGTTTACAGACAGTTTGAGCAATGCGCGATAACTCTTCTCTGTTAAGATCTGCATCATTTTTCCTGTTTACCGTTATAATTAATTCATATATACCCTATGGATTTCAAGATGCATCGCGACGGCAAGGGAGTGAATCCCCGGGAGCATAGCAAACTATGTGACCGGGGTGAGCGAGTGCAGCCAACAAAGAGGCAACTTGAAAGATGACGGGTATAATCATTTTTTGATTCATTTCACAGAAATAAGTCTCTATAATACGGCGCAATTTAGAGTTGAATGGTTTCAGCTTATTGATTTGCCGAACACGGAAAAGTTACAGATTATCGTATGTATAAGCTCGCATAATTACATGTGCCTAACCTCACACGAAAAACACCGCATGTCTTCCCCGCCACTTGTTCTTAATGATGTTGCGCAACGTTCAACACCACATGGTATCTGCGCAAACCATAAAGTTGGCGATTCACTATTTTATCCAATTAAAACCTGTAGATAGATTGTCATGAAAAAAACTAAAATTGTTTGTACTATCGGACCAAAAACAGAATCCGAAGAAAAACTAGCCGAACTGTTGAATGCTGGCATGAATGTTATGCGCCTCAACTTTTCACACGGAGACTATGAAGAGCACGGCCAGCGTATTCAAAATATCCGTTCAGTTATGACTAAGATAGGTAAACAAGCCGCTATTTTGCTGGATACTAAAGGCCCTGAAATCCGAACTATGAAACTGGAAGGCGGTAACGATGTCTCTCTAACCGCAGGTCAGACCTTCACTTTTACTACTGACACTTCCGTTATCGGTAATAAAGACCGTGTTGCTGTCACTTACAATGGCTTCCCTGCGGATCTGGCTCCCGGTAATACCGTGCTAGTTGATGACGGCTTGATCGGCATGACAGTTAAAGAGGTCACTAAGTCAGAGGTCATTTGCCAAGTTTTGAATAACGGTGACTTGGGGGAAAATAAAGGTGTTAATCTGCCAGGTATTTCCATCAGCCTGCCTGCCCTGGCTGAAAAAGATAAGCAAGATTTGATCTTTGGTTGCCAACAAGGTGTTGATTTCGTCGCCGCTTCTTTTATCCGCAAACGCTCCGATGTTCTGAAAATCCGTGAACATCTGAAAGCGCACGGCGGTGAAAATATTCAAATCATCTCTAAGATTGAAAATCAAGAAGGTCTGAACAATTTTGATGAAATTCTGGAAGTTTCTGACGGGATCATGGTTGCTCGTGGTGATCTGGGCGTTGAAATTCCAGTTGAAGAAGTGATCTTCGCCCAGAAGAAGATGATTCAAAAATGTAATATCGCTCGCAAAGTTGTTATCACTGCAACTCAAATGCTCGATTCCATGATTAAAAACCCGCGCCCTACCCGTGCGGAAGCTGGTGACGTCGCTAACGCTATTTTGGATGGTACTGATGCGGTTATGCTTTCTGGTGAAAGTGCAAAAGGCAAATATCCAATAGAAGCAGTGACTATCATGGCAACGATTTGTGAACGTACAGACCGCGTTATGCCAAGCCGTATCGAAGCCGTCCATTGCCGTAACCTGCGCGTAACCGAAGCGGTGTGTCGTGGCGCTGTTGAAACAGCAGAAAAACTGGAAGCCCCTCTGATTGTGGTCGCAACCTATGGCGGTAAGTCTGCCAAATCCATTCGTAAGTACTTCCCTGGAGCCCCTATTTTGGCATTAACCACTAATGAAGTGACTGCCCGCCAATTACTACTTGTTAAGGGTGTTTTTACCCAAATTGTTAAAGAAATCGCCTCTACCGATGATTTCTACCGCATTGGTAAAGAAGCGGCGTTAGCAAGTGGCCTGGCGAAGAAAGGTGAAATCGTGGTTATGGTATCTGGCGCCCTAGTTCCAAGCGGCACAACCAATACATCGTCTGTTCACGTACTTTAATTTAATAGGTCGCTTTATTTCTGAAACACCGTAAATATAGCGGTGTTTCAGGATATTGAATATCTGATTTTCTCCGCCAATATGTCGCAATACCAAATTACTTTCCCAATCATCATACTCACAGATTTCTTTTCATTTTATGCTAGTTAATATTAGTAATAATGCCATTCTCTGTTTTCTCGTGGTCAAAAAACGGCTTAACTCTCAACAATGATAATATTTTCCAGCACTACATCATTTGTGGAGAACCCTCTTTACATATCATCAACATCTTTGCCTTGATCATGGCTCATCGAAAGCTTTACCGACTTCGCTTAAGTTCTGGAACTCACCTTTTGTTCCCGTCGTTTTCGCTTGAATCGAGCACAGGATATCTTGACGACTAAAAATCGAAGCTTGCAAAAGTGCTGTTTGTTGCAACGATTCATAGACACCATGATCACGGCTATAAAGCATAGCCCGTTTAACCCCGTTAATAGCCACTGGAGGCCGATCAGCAATACGCCGAGCAGTCGCGAGAGCGCCTTCGATTAGTGTTTCCGTAGAAGGGAACACCTTTACCACCAGCCCCAAATCATGAGCCTGAACCGCGCTCAGCGTATCCCCAGTCAGAGCAAGATAGCGAGCCACACCACCAGGGATCAAATGTTGCAAACGTTGAAGAATACCTAAGTCAGCCATCATACCAATATTGGTTTCTTCTATACGAAACTTCGCATTTTCAGCAGCAAAACAAAAATCGCACGCAGCAATTAAATCAAAACCTGCACCAAGACAAGCGCCTTGTACTGCGGCAATAATGGGGAATCGGGCACGTTCCAATATGCTTATCGCCTCCTGCATTTGCAATAAGCTGAACTGCATCGCTTCCCGTTCATTCGGATTCGCCGTATTAGCCTCTTTGCTAGAGGCAAAAATTTGCAGATCAAGCCCGCCACAAAATGTGTTTCCCTGTGCAGAAATCACCATTGCCCGCACTTTACCTGAACGACTGAGTTGCTCTACTGTTTCAGGAAATCGTTTCCAAAACCCAAGCGCCAAACTATTTGCCTTTTCAGGACGACTGAGTTGTAAATGGGCGACTCCGTTGTCAATGCTGATGTTAAAATATTCGTTAGATTGATCAGTTAACATAACAAACTCCTCTTACCAGTTTGAATTTGAGCCTAGGATTCAACCTGAACATTGTCAAGTTATTCATCTACAATAAGATTCAGTTAACAAATTTGTTTTAAGAGAAACCCTAAATTTATGTATAAAAAATGGCTTCATTAAATAGATGTCCCGATGGTTCAATAGATGCAAGATGTCCAAAATGTTGTATTTTTTATTTATAAGAATTTTTAACTAAAATTATTTCGAAGAATATCATTCCCTCACGGAATAGGCTTTTTTTGATTAAAATGTTACTCAACGGTTTTGTTTTTTTACATTTAGATGAAAATTATCTGCTCACTAAAGAGAAAAATTGAAATAATTGGTTTTCATGATAAAAATTTATTCTCTTTCTAAAAAACTTTGTGTAATACTTACATGGCTACTTGGAGATTAACTTAAATCTAGAGGGTATTATAATGAATCGTACTAAAATTGTACTGGGTGCAGTAGTTCTGGCTTCTACTCTGTTGGCTGGTTGTTCAAGCACTGCTAAGGTTGACCAACTGACTTCTGATATTCAGACTCTGAATGCAAAAGTTGATCAACTGAGCAATGACGTGAACGCAGTACGTACTGACATTCAAGCCGCTAAAGACGATGCAGCTCGTGCGAATCAGCGTCTGGATAATCAAGTTCGTTCCTACAAAAAATAATTTTTTGTAATTATGTACAAAAATGGCGCACAGTCCATCTGTGCGCCATTTTTTATCATCGGATTCTGTTAGATAAATATTTGCAGGCTTCTTTGTCCGCAATAAAATATTAATTTTCCCGATAGATTGGCCCAGGTTGATATAACGGTGGTAATTTAAACGGTTCAGATACATCTTTATTCACCGCTTGTTCTACACCTTTAACATCATCATCTTCCACCTGTACGATATTCTCTTCTCGCAACTCCTGTTGTGTTTCAGACTCTATGCCTTTACTTACCAGCACCGGCATACCAGAACGACGTACCATCGCTTGTTCAACAATATTCTTATCTGTCTTGCTATTATCAATGAACTTGTTCAAATTGGCTGAGCGGACAATAGGTAATGTCTGTGGATCATCATCCTCTTTTTTAGACAATGGCTGATGTACTTCAATATAACGCTTACCATTTGGTTCTACAGAATACTTAACCGCCTCATTGATAATCTGTACTCGTGTTCCACGGGGAACAGCATTGAATAGCGCTTCAATATCATCAGGACGCAAACGAATACAGCCCGAACTCACCCGCATACCAATACCAAAATCAGCATTAGTGCCGTGGATCAAGTATTCTCCGCGCCCGGCAGCTAAGCGCAACGCAAATGCGCCCATTGGGTTTTCCGGGCCAGCAGGAACAACCGCAGGTAAGATAACCCCCTGTTCAGCATAATGTTTACGGATATTCTTAGTCGGCGTCCAAGTTGGATCTTTAATTAGCTGACTAACAGATGTTGTCATCACTGGCGTATTACGACCGAGTTGCCCAATACCAATAGGATAAACGATGACTTTGTTTTTCTCTTTAGGGAAATAGTAGAGTCTGAGTTCTGCTAGGTTAATCACAATCCCCTGCCTCGGTGTATCAGGCAACAACATTTGTGATGGAATAATCAGTTCAGAACCCTGAGCAGGCAAATAAGGGTCGGTACCTGGATTAGCTTCCAGCATTGCCAGTAAACCAATTTCATATTCGGCAGCAATGGCCTCTAAAGAACGTCCATCATCGGGTACGACCAATGTCGTATTTTCGCCAATTAAACGGCTATTGGCCGCCGCTGGCAAAATATATTCTGTGGCGCTAACGGTGTTAGCTAACCCACTTAACAATAACACGCTAATAAACGTTAAAACTCGTTTCATGCTTGCTTCCTGGAATGACTTCTGAATGTTATCGAATAAATTTAAGTATATACCCTATGGATTTCAAGATGCATCGCGACGGCAAGGGAGCGAATCCCCGGGAGCATAGCGAACTATGTGACCGGGGTGAGCGAGTGCAGCCAACAAAGAGGCAACTTGAAAGATAACGGGTATAAAAGGTTGAAGCCTTATTGGCCGTATATATTATCAGTAGCTATAGAAACGCGTAAGACTGGTATTTAAACCATTTTACTTGCCCTGTTTCGGATAGCACATATCATCGCATGTAACCCCTGCGTGCGTGAGAGAGTCAGATGTTGCTCCAAAGATAATTTGCCAAAATATTCAGTTACATCCAAATCCAGAATCTCCTGGGGTGTTTTATCCTGAAACAAGATAAAGACAATCGCAACCAACCCTTTAACAATAGCGGCATCACTATCACCAATAAATTCCACTTTATTTTGGTGATTTGTTCTTAGCAGTATCCACACCTGACTCTGGCAACCTGCGATTAAATTCTCAGGTTGGCGTTGTTCATCAGTAAGAGGAGGCAACCTCGCCCCCAATTCAATCATATAGAGATATCTTTCTTCCCAATTCTGGCAACGGGAAAAATTACGTAACAACTTATTTGTGTCGGGCCAACTTGCCATGACTTTTTCCTTATCACTCTTTTGATCTATAACTAGTTCAACCCAGTAGCAATTCTATTCTCTGCAATGCAACAACAAGCGCATCAATATCTTCTTGCGTAGTATAAATCGCCAATGAGGCCCTACACATGCTGGAAACGTGATAATGTTCCATCAAAGGAAGGGCACAATGATGCCCGGTACGGATCGCTATTCCATATTGATCAAGGAAACTTCCCACATCATAAGCATGATGTCGGCCAAGGTTGAAAGCAATAACCCCCTGACGTTGCTCAGGACCATACCATTTCAGGGTTCTGACCTCTTTCAGCCGTGCCATTGCATAATCCATCAGTGCCTGTTCATGTTGCTGAATTTCATCCAGCCCAAGTGAAGTGACATAATCGACAGCAGCACCAAGCCCAATAATTCCCGTAATATTTGGGGTTCCCGCTTCAAATCGCCACGGTGGTTCTGCATAGGTTATCCCCTTTTGCAGGCTAACCTGTTTTATCATCGCGCCACCCCCTTCCCAAGGTGGCATAGCATCCAGCAGGGATTTACGCCCATAAAGCACACCAATGCCTGTTGGACCATATAATTTGTGACTAGAAAAAACATAGAAATCGCAGTCCAGATCCTGCACATCAACTTGCTGATGCATAATAGCCTGAGCGCCATCGACCAGAATAGGTAACCGACTCCCCTGCTCATTAGCTAGTTTTCTTGCCTGTTTTATGATTTGACGTACAGGATTCACTGTACCAAGCACATTAGAGAGGTGAGTAAAAGAGAGTAATTTAGTCCGTGAATCAATCAAAGAGGCTAAGACGACTTGATCCAACTCGCCATTCTCATTCAATGGCCATACTCTAATTTCAAACCCAATCTGTTCTGCCAGCATATACCACGGAACAATATTGGCGTGATGTTCCATTTCAGTAATAACAATATTATCGCCATTATTGATAAACTTGCGGCCATAACTGTTAGCAATCAGGTTAATCCCTTCTGTCGTACCTTTAACGAAGACAATCTCTTCATGACTTTGAGCATGAATAAATTGCGCCATCTGGTAGCGCACATTTTCAACCATCCGAGTAGCCGCAGAGCTCAGGGTATGAATTCCCCGGTGAACTGCCGCATACTGGTGCAAATAAAATTCACTTTCTCGTTCAATAACCGAAACCGGCTTCTGAGTGCTGGCAGCACTATCAAGATAAACCAATGGATGCCCATTAACCCGTTGAGTTAACACCGGGAAATCTTGCCGCACCTTTTTTACAGAAAAAGTCATCTTTCCACTCTCTCTAAACGGTGCTTAATATGTTTCATAACAACGGCCTTCAGGGATTCATCTTCAATAGATTCAGTTAGCTCAGCAGCAAAAGCAAATACCATCATATGCTCTACATCACGTCGTTCGATACCGCGTGATTGCAGATAAAACAGTTGTTCTTCATCTATCCGACCAACGGTTGCACCATGACTGCATTTCACATCATCAGCGTAAATTTCCAGTTGGGGTTTGGTATCCACTTCTGCCTGTTTGCCCAACAACAAATTGTTATTGGTCATTTGTCCGTCAGTTTTCAATGCATGAGGAGCCACTTTAATCATGCCGTTAAATACCACTTTGCTCTGATCCATCACAATGGTTTTATGCAACTGGTGGCTTTCACAATGCCCCTTATTATGTTCCAAATAAGTACGAGTATCAGCGACCTCTTTTCCTTGTGGCAACAGTAAGCTGTTCAACGACAGATTGGCCCCTTCGCCATTCAACTTAACACTGGTATTGTGTCGGCCAAGCCCTGAGCCTAATAAAAAGCTGGTGCTTTTTACTTGAGCATCACGACCAATCACAATATCGTTATGGGCAAAGTGATAGCTTGCACTGTTCTCAACCCCCAGTTTTATATGGGCGAAATGGGCATTATCCCCCACTTCCGCAGTTAATCGGCTTCCTGTCATATGAGGTTGTTGTCTATCAATACTGACGAAATGTTCAATCACGCTGGCACTCGTATTCGTGCCTACGGCAATGTGGTAGCGGTAATGACTGCTATTCAATGCTTCACTACTGTGACCACTGGTTATATTCAGCAGGTACAGCGGCTTTTCTGCCACTTGCCCAGCCTTTAATGTAATAACCAAAGGTTGTTGAGCCAAACTCTCTGTCAAATGCAGAAAAATCTCACCCTGTATCGGTGCCGGAAGCCCACTTTTGTTATCCAGTAAACTGAGCTGATATGGCCCAAATTCACAGGAACTCAGTAAAGGTGAAAAACAACCATCCACCATAACGACACGCCAACAATCCATTGGAATCGCCAGTTGTTCGCATTGTGCTACTGTCAATTCCCAAGTTTTGCTGCTGTATTGCTGATTTAACAATTTATCCAACGGCGTATAACGCCAATCTTCATGTCTGAATTGAGGAAAACCGGTTTTAATGGCTTTCTGCCAATGCAAACTGGCATGAGATGAATCCTCACCATGACGGCTGTGGTACAAATCAGCAAAACGTGCTAATGCTTGCTGATTACGTTCTGCAACCTGCCGCACCTTTTCAGCTTTTTCACTGTTGGTCAATAAGCCAGCCATAACCTTGCTCCTCCAACTTTTTCGCCAGACTGAAATCACCGGATTTAATTATTCTTCCCTGATAAAGCACATGCACAAAATCAGGTTTCACATAATCCAAAATACGTTGGTAATGGGTCACAATAATGAATGAACGATTTGGATCACGTAGAGAATTCACACCATTAGCCACAATTTTCAATGCATCAATATCCAGCCCTGAATCTGTCTCATCCAGAATACAGAGTGTCGGTTCCAGCGCGGCCATTTGCAGAATATCATTACGCTTTTTCTCACCACCGGAAAAGCCGACATTGACTGAACGTGTCAGCAAATCCGGCGGCATATCCAACAATTCAATTTTTTCTTCGATAAGATCGGCAAAATCAAAGCGATCCAGCGGCTCCTGATAGCGATATTGGCGAACAGCGTTCACTGCGGTTTGCAGGAAAAATTGATTACTGACACCCGGAATTTCTACCGGATATTGAAACGCCAGGAAAATCCCCTCGCCGGCTCGCTCTTCTGGCTCAAATCCAAGTAAATCTTTGCCTTTAAAGGTGATTTCACCATCATCGATTTCATACTCTTCACGGCCAGCTAACGTTGCTGATAATGTACTTTTACCGGAACCATTTGGCCCCATAATGGCATGAATTTCACCCGGTTTAACTTCAAGATTTAATCCTTTTAAGATTTCATTACCTTCAACACTGACTCGTAAATTTTTAATACTTAACATATTACATGCCTTCGAACGACTTAACGTTCTGTCATAAAAAAGGGAAACCGAGAAAATTCATCCGACGCTGTGTTCAAGGCTGATCGCCAGCAATTTTTGTGCTTCAACAGCAAATTCCAGGGGAAGTTCAGAGAACACATCCTTACAGAATCCATTAACAATCATGGAAATCGCATCATCTTCACTGATGCCACGTTGCAAGCAATAGAACAATTGATCTTCACCAATGCGGGAGGTTGTCGCTTCATGCTCCAGTTGCGCCGTATTGTTCTGTACTTCTACATAAGGGAATGTATGCGCGCCACATTCAGTACCAATCAACATGGAGTCACATTGGGTATAGTTACGAGCGTTTTCTGCTCCCGGTAATATTTTAACCAGCCCACGATAACTGTTCTGACTACGACCAGCAGAAATGCCCTTTGAAATAATGGTCGATTTGGTATTACGGCCAATGTGGATCATCTTGGTACCGGTATCTGCCTGTTGAGTACCGTTAGTCAGCGCAACGGAGAAAAACTCGCCAATCGAGTTATCCCCTTTCAGGATCACACTGGGATATTTCCAAGTAATTGCGGAACCTGTTTCCGATTGAGTCCAAGACATTTTGGCATTTTCGCCTTCACATAATGCTCTTTTAGTGACAAAGTTGAGAATCCCCCCGGCACTATCACCACCGGAAAACCAGTTTTGTACCGTGGAATATTTTACTTCGGCATCTTTATGGATAATCACTTCGACAACAGCGGCATGAAGCTGATAGCTATCACGCACCGGTGCAGAGCATCCTTCTATATAGCTGACATAACTGCCTTCATCAGCAATCAGGATAGTGCGCTCAAATTGTCCCGTTTTCGCAGCGTTGATACGGAAATAGGTGGACAGTTCCATTGGGCATCGAACGCCTTTTGGCACATAAACAAAAGTACCATCAGAAGCCACCGCGGCATTCAACGCGGCAAAAAAGTTATCATGGCTTGCAACCACACTGCCGAGGTATTTACGGACCAATCCGGGATATTCCTGTATCGCTTCACTAAATGAGCAGAAAATAATCCCTTCTTTCGCTAACTTATCCCGATAGGTCGTTGAAACAGAAACGGAGTCAAAAATAGCATCTACCGCAACAGCTTCACCTTCCCGTACAGGAACACCCAACTTATCAAATGCTTCTTCAATTTCTGCGGTTAAATAGCTATTAGCTTGCTCCGCTCCTGTCCCTTGAACAGCACCAGATTGTGAATTGCAACTATCACCACAAGCACCGCATGAAGGTGCTGAATAGTAACTGTAGTCTTGGTAATCAAGATTGGGATAATGGGCTTTCAACCAATGAGGCTCTTCCATTCCTAGCCAATGGCGATAAGCCTCCAGCCGAAATTCAAGCATCCATACGGGCTCATTGCGTTTTGCGGAAATGGCCCGCACAACCTCTTCACTCAAACCTTTAGCTAACTCATCCGTCGCTACCTGAGTAAAGAAGCCTTCTTTATAACGATGATCGCTAAGCCAAGTCTGCACATCATCACTGATTTCTACATTGCTCTGAGACATATATTGGTACACTTATATACCAAAGCTTTCACCACACCCACAGGCATGTTGTGCTTTTGGATTATTGAATTTAAATATCTGATTTAAACCTTCACGAACAAAATCCACTTCAGTACCATCAATAAATGGCATGGCTTTCAGAGGAACATATAGACATGCACCTTCATTTTCATACCTCAGATCATCAGGTGCCGGATCGTTAACCATCTCAAACACATAGCCAAAGCCGGCACATCCCGATTGCTTAACCCCCAGATATAATCCTTTGCTTTGTGGGTTTTGCTGCATCAACTTTAGGATCTGCTCTGCTGCTCTCGCGGTGATGGTGATTCCTTGCCATGCAGTTTCATTCAGAGAAAAGGTTTCAACACTATTTGTCATAGTTGACCTCACATTTGTTCTATGGTCATTTTTGCCGCCGTTATCGGAGAAC
This sequence comes from Photorhabdus kleinii, assembly GCF_025384885.1. Lineage (NCBI taxonomy): Bacteria > Pseudomonadati > Pseudomonadota > Gammaproteobacteria > Enterobacterales > Morganellaceae > Photorhabdus > Photorhabdus kleinii. The sequence goes on along the minus strand of NZ_JAJAFY010000001.1, from coordinate 217,474 downwards.
TCTACTCCCGTATAATGGTAATGATAACCTTTATCACTTCAACCATTTGTTTTAAGAGGATATACCTTAAGCAGATCGAATTTTATACAAATGCGATGATTTATGTTCATTTCATATGAAGGTATATCTTTAATTTACTGTTTTATCTATAAATTATTAGTTTGATCAATTGTGCTATTTTGTACTTATTGGCGTAAGACAAAAGCACAAAAAGTTCATCAAAAGCATTATTAATGCGAGCTTTCAGAGACACAGGAGAATGGCTCCATCCCCAGTATAAAAATAAAAGCCAGTCAGACAAAACTGATATAGTTAACCGAAAGTACAGAATGAAGGTTGCCATTATGATGATAATATATGCAAATAGAATTTCTGTTTAATTGAGGCAATTAATTAAACGCATTAAGAAACAATTTTATCTATACCCGTTATCTTTCAAGTTGCCTCTTTGTTGGCTGCACTCACTTACCCCGGTCACATAGTTACCTATGCTCCCGGGGATTCGCTCCCTTGCCGTCGCGATGCATCTTGAAATCCATAGGGTATATATATTCCACTTCCAACATTCCTTTATTTTTTATTAATAGCTATACTGACTGGTTAATTTAATTCAAAGGTATTACTTGACTATAATAAATATTTTCAAGATGTTGCATCTTATATCAATAAAAGTATACTGCCTCCGGGTGCTTGAGACTTTCTGTCTTGAGCATTATATTCCAGGCAGGAAGAGAAAAGCCCCATCCGACTATAAATCGAAATGAGGCTACTCCTAATGCTGAACAACATAAGGCTAGCCTCTTACCTGACAAAAAGCAAGGAGAGAAGGTGATGAAGCCGCAAAAAATCGCAATATTTAGTTTGATCATTATTTGTGTGACATTACTCCTGTTCACATGGATAACAAGGGGTTCACTCTGTAAGCTCCATGTCAAACGAGGTAATACAGAGGTTGCGGCAATTATGGCTTACGAATCCAGCAACAGGTAAGGCAACCTCAGGCGGGAGGTTTTTACTCCCGCCCTTTTAGATGTTGTTATGGCTTTAGTTCTCAGGCACCCTTTATATTTCAGTGGAATTAGACATTAATTAAAACTACTGAAATTTTAGCATTAATTGATATATACTGGCGTTTACAGATTTAAATAAAAATTTTCAATTAGATTTTTTCCTATCCCAATATTAATTCTTTTAATATCATTCACCACTTCTATTCCATTAGACATTTAAACTTATAGAACATATACAATCAACTCAAATAACCCATAATATTATAAAAATATCGATAAGCTCTATAAATATATATACTTCTTAAAGGTTATCGCAACTCAAGTAAATTATCTTAAAAAATAACTTTTTCACTTAAATAGTAGGTTATTTCACATAATAACCTACTTCTACTTTTGTTTTATATTTTATCCAGGCAAAACTGATGTGGTTAACCGAGAGGTACAGCACAAATGTTGCCGCTCATCAAAAATATCAATTCGCCACACCTGGTGATTGCGGCCAATATGAATAGGTTTACATACGCCTTTCACTTCACCACTACGAACCGAGCGAATATGATTAGCATTGATTTCCAGCCCAACAACTTTTTTCTCACCTTCGGAACAGAGATACCCAGCTAAAGAACCGAGTGATTCTGCCAGCACAACAGATGCCCCGCCATGCAATAAACCAAATGGCTGACGCGTGCGATAATCAACCGGCATTGTGCCTTCAATATAGTCATCACCGATATGCGTGATTTTTATGCCCAGATGGCCCATCATACATTGGCTATTTACTTGATTCAGGCTATCCAGTCCAATATCACGTTTCCAAATCATGGGATTATCTCCAATAAAGCTTGCAACGGATGCTTAAGTACTTGCCCTTCTATCCTCTTAACCTGACTGCGGCAGGAATAACCGGAACTTAGACAGCGCTCCAATGGGAATTTCTGTAAGGCAGGTTGCCAGGATAACTTATAGATACCAATAGAGTGTTCTATGTTTTTGTTTTCATGACCATAGGTTCCGGCCATGCCACAGCAGCCTACACTGATATTATCCAGCTTGCTACCCAACCGATGGAAAATTTTTTCCCACTGTTGACTACTGCCCGGTAGCATAGTCACTTCGGTACAATGTCCAAATAGATACCATTTATCACCGGATCTTTCTTCATGGCCACTTTTCTCTGGTAAGGTATTAATCAACCATTCATGAACAAGCTGAACCTCAAACTTCCCACGCTGTTCTCCCAAAATTTCTTTATATTCGTCCCGGTAGCACAGTACCAGCGCTGGATCGATACCGACCATAGGAATACCCAACTCAGCAACCCGGTTCAGAAAATCTGACGTCTTTTTGGCCGTTTTAGCAAAACGGGATAAGAAGCCTTTGATATGTTGTGCTTTACCGTTTGGAGAAAATGGCAGCAATACGGGTTTATATCCCAATTTTTCTACCAAATAGGCAAAATCAGCCACAACTTTTGCATCGTAATAACTCGTGAACGGGTCCTGAACGATCAATACGTGTTCGTTACGATGAACTTGTTCCATTTTTTCAAGCTGTTCCAGTGTGGTCGAAAGTGCATAATGACCCGCCAGTTGTTGGTGCAGCGTCGGGCTGGATAACAAGGGTAAATCCACCATGCCGATAGTCCGGCAACTCAATTCTTGCATCCACGATTGTTTCAGGAAGAAATTAAAGACCCGAGGGACCTTAGCCATTAATGGCGTACTGCTTTCCGCACTCGCCACGATATGATCACGTAAAGGGCGAAAATAGCGGCCGTGATATAACTCAAGAAAACGTGCACGAAATGACGGAACATCAATTTTAATCGGGCACTGTGTTGAGCAAGCTTTGCATGCCAGACAACCCGACATTGCCTCTTTCACTTCGTGAGAAAAGTCATACTCCCCACGCCATGCCTGCCAGCTATTGCGAGTCTTTTCAATCAACCCACGCAAACTTGGTCGTTTTTGCTCTAATCCTTGTTTCAGTAGCGTCGGCTCCACCCCCTGTTCCGTCAAAAGGCGCAGCCATTCACGCACCAGTGTTGCGCGTCCTTTCGGCGAATGGATACGTTGCTGACTCACTTTCATTGATGGACACATCGGGCTTTTTACATCGAAATTAAAACAGAGCCCATTCCCATTACACTCCATAGCGCCACGGAATGTATTCCTGACATTTACCGGAATTGTCCGGTCATAAGTTCCTCGCTTAACAGCATCGACCTTCATCATAGGAGCATCAATCCCCATCGGCGGACAAATTTTACCCGGATTCAAGCGGTTATCCGGGTCAAAAGCAGCCTTAATCCGGCGTAATTCTTCATACAAGATGCTACCGAAAAATGCCGGGCTGTATTCAGCACGAAATCCTTTACCATGCTCTCCCCACAGCAAACCACCATAACGTGCCGTAAGACTGACAATTGCATCAGAAATCTGTTTCATGAGTATTTCCTGCTGAGGATCACACATATCCAACGCTGGCCGAACATGCAGCACCCCCGCATCCACATGACCAAACATACCATAATTGAGATGATGGCTATCCAATAGTTGCCGGAATTCCGCAATATAATCAGCAAGATGCTGTGGCGGCACACACGTATCTTCCACAAAAGGAATGGGTTTCGCCGCACCTTTACTGTTACCCAACAAGCCAACCGCTTTCTTGCGCATGGCATAAATACGCTCAATATCAGCTAACTCTCGGCAAATTTGATAACCAATAACCCCAGCTTGCTTGCTATCCATCAGTTCATCAAGGCGCTGACAAAGTGTTTCTACTTGCCGGTCTATCAAAGGTTGATCATCGCCACTGAATTCAACAATATTCAACCCCTGCATATCTTTGTTCGGAACATCAGAGATCAATTCCTTAACTGAATGCCAGACGATATCCTCACGCGCCAAATTCAGCACCTTGGAATCCACGGTTTCAACCGATAATGCCTTTGCCTCCACCATAAAAAGGGCATTACGCAGTGCAGAATCAAATGAATCATATTTCACATTCACCAATCGCCTAACTTTTGGCAGCGGAGTAATATCCAAAACCGCTTCGGTAATAAAAGCTAGCGTTCCTTCTGAACCGGTTAAGATACGACCTAAGTCAAATTTCCGCATATCGTCACTGAAAACATGGCGCAAATCATAACCGGTCAGAAAGCGATTAAGTTTGGGGAATTTTTCAACGATAAGTTCACGTTGTTCACGGCAACGACTAAGCACCGTGTTATAAATGCGACCGGTAACAGAATCCTCTTGCGCAATCGATTCCGCCTGGACTATATCCATAGCGCGGGTGTCAAGTAATTCCCCCCCTAATAGAACTGCCCGTAGGCTAAGAACATGATCAGAAGTTTTACCATAGACTAATGAGCCCTGACCGGATGCGTCAGTATTAATCATACCGCCCAATGTTGCACGGTTACTGGTTGAAAGCTCCGGTGAAAAGAAATAACCATATGGACGCAAATATTGATTCAGTTGGTCTTTAATCACACCCGCTTCAACTCTGACCCAACCTTGCTCCGGGTTAATCTCAAGAATGCGATTCATATAACGGGACATATCCACCACAATGCCGTCATTAAGCGCCTGGCCGTTTGTGCCTGTACCGCCACCGCGTGGAGTAAATGTCAAATTCTGATATTCTTTTTCACCTGCGACACGAGCCAGTAAAACCACATCGGCACTGGATCGAGGAAAAACGACAGCCTGTGGTAAGAGTTGATAGATACTGTTATCTGTCGCCATTGTCAGACGATCGGCATAACTACTGGCAACATCTCCGGTAAATCCTTGTTCCTTTAATGTATCCAAGAACTTCTGTGCGACCTCACTGACGTGCGGTGCTTGTGATATGCGTGGGATCATTATCGTTTTGACCCTTTTAAAATGAGTGTCCACATTGCTTTATTTATACTATCTTTGAATCAATGCCTTAATCAGCCGTAACCATTTACCACCGTTAACTGATTTGTCTGAGAAGGCAAGCGTTTACCTTATCATAATATTCACCTATTTTGAGTAACCTGTAGATAACATCCTATTTATTCATTATCTTTAGCGCCACTAAATCCCTGAGAGAAATTAACTTATGGACAAATCTCAACCGCATTACGACCTCCCCAAACTATTATTTACTTTAATTTTCCTATCATTGTTAATCGTTACCAGTTTTTGGGTGATAAAACCTTTTATCTTTGGTTTTGTCTGGGCAGGCATGGTTGTCATCGCCACCTGGCCATTATTAGAAAAACTACAGAACAGTTTGTGGGGTAAGCGCTGGATTGCTGTCTCCATCATGACGCTACTGTTAATCCTATTATTTGTGATCCCTATCGCATTACTGGTTAGTAGTTTATTGGAAAACAGCGCGCCATTAATCCAATGGGCTAAATCCCCCTCTCATTTTCAGATACCGACAATGACCTGGCTGAATAACATCCCTCTGGTTGGCGATAAACTATACAGCGGTTGGAACTCACTCATTACTGATGGTGGAAATGTTCTGATAGCTAAAGTCCAGCCTTATGTTGGAGAAGCAGCAACCTGGTTCTTTACTCAAGCAGCAAATGCCGGGCGTTTCGTATTCCATCTCGGTTTGATGGTGCTATTCAGCGTGCTCTTATATCTAAAAGGAGAACAGGTGACGATGAGCATTCGCCATTTTGCCATTCGCTTGGCAAATAAACGCGGAGATGCCGCCATCCTGTTAGCAGCACAATCCATCCGTGCCGTAGCGCTTGGAGTGGTGGTTACCGCATTGGTTCAAGCCATTATCGGTGGTCTTGGCTTGGCTGTTTCAGGCATTCCTTATGCTACATTACTGACAGTACTCATGTTTGTCTGTTGTGTCGCTCAACTCGGCCCATTACTGATTTTAGTTCCCGCTGTTGCCTGGCTTTATTGGACAGGTGATACAACCTGGGGAACCGTGCTACTGGTCTGGAGCGGTATCGTAACGACAATGGATGGGTTTCTTCGCCCATTTTTAATCCGTCTGGGCGCAGATTTACCTATGGTGCTAATATTAATAGGCGTTATTGGTGGAATACTCTCATTTGGCATGATTGGCTTATTTATCGGCCCCGTTGTATTAGCAGTTGCTTATCGTTTATTAATCGCATGGATGAATGAAGTCCCAGAACCTAAAAATGATTTAGCCGAAACTGAAAAATATCTGGAACAGAAATTTTCAGAATAAATTTGTATGATAATTAATTCTGACTTATATAGCGAAAGAGAGTTAGCTCTTTCGCTAAATCATAATCTCAATAAAACTTATCATTCTTCTGAGGTGCTGATTTATTAAATATCATTATTGTAAAGTAATTGTTAAAAAATCGTTAAATTTGGCTCATTATAGCCGTAAATAATACGTAAATTAGGACAATTCTTAATGAATAAACTATTTAACTAAATTAATATAAGTGGGCTATGAACGAGACGTTTATTTCTCCTTTTGATGGTTCTACTTGTTAGAAACACCTATATTGCTGTGTGTAGTCCTTGCCTATCACGCCCATGATAGGCTTTTTTTTTTGCTATTTTTATACTTTCCCTTAGAACGATAATTAACGACTCTAGTTGTTAAAAAACCCGCCATTATTTTGACGGGCCTTTAGTTTCAATTGAGTATTATTCTCAATTAACTCACTTTCGCTAATCCTAACCAAGTTTTTACAACGGTATCTGGATTTAATGACAGGCTATCAATCCCTTCTTCCATCAACCAATGAGCAAAATCCTGATGGTCTGAAGGCCCCTGACCACAAATTCCCACATACTTGTTTTGACGCTTAGCCGCTTGAATAGCCAATGAGAGCAGCGCTTTGACCGCATCATTACGTTCATCAAATAGTTCAGATACCACCCCAGAATCCCGATCCAAACCAAGAGTCAGTTGAGTCATATCATTAGAACCAATAGAGAAGCCATCAAAATGTTCAAGGAACTGTTCTGCCAGAATTGCGTTGGACGGAATCTCGCACATCATAATGACTTTCAATCCGTTTTCACCGCGCTTCAACCCTTGGGATGCCAATTCAGCAATCACTGCTTCAGCCTGCGCTACCGTACGAACAAACGGGATCATAATTTCAACGTTGGTCAACTCCATATCATTACGTACACGTTTAACGGCTTCGCACTCCAATGCAAAACAGCGACGGAAACTGTCAGAAACATAACGCCCTGCACCACGGAAACCTAGCATAGGGTTCTCTTCATCAGGTTCATAAATGTCACCACCAACCAGATTGGCATATTCATTGGATTTAAAATCAGACAAACGGACAATAACCCGTTTCGGCCAGAATGCAGCCGCCAGAGTGGCAATCCCCTCCGTCAAGCGCCCAACATAGAACTCAACCGGGTTGTCATAACCTGCCATCAGCGATTTTATCTCTTGCTGCAACTCAGGAGTTTGCTGATCAAACTCCAGTAATGCTCGGGGATGTACACCAATCATCCGATTGATAATAAATTCCAAACGAGCAAGACCTACACCATCATTCGGCAAACGGGCAAAATCAAATGCACGATCTGGATTGCCGACGTTTAGCATAATTTTTACATCAAGCTCTGGTAACTGATCGACTTGAGAACTTTGTACAGTAAAATTCAGTTGATTTTGATAAACAAAACCCGTATCACCTTCCGCACAGGACACTGTCACCGACTGATTCTCTTTCAAACGTTCCGTTGCATCACCACATCCAACAACTGCGGGAATGCCCAATTCACGGGCAATAATCGCTGCATGACAGGTCCGGCCACCGCGGTTAGTCACAATCGCAGCAGCTTTTTTCATAATAGGCTCCCAATCCGGATCGGTCATATCAGTAACCAGAACATCACCCGGTTGGATGCGATCCATTTCATTCAAGTTGTGAATAACTTTTACTCGACCTGCACCAATACGATGGCCTATGGCACGTCCTTCCACCAATACCTGACCTTGTTCATTCAGTTGGTAACGTTCCATAACCTGCTGATTTGAGCGGACAGTCTCAGGACGCGCCTGAACAATGTATAACTTGCCGTTATGACCATCTTTAGCCCATTCAATATCCATTGGTCGGCCATAATGTTTTTCAATTAGTAACGCCTGACGCGCCAATGCCTCAACTTCTTCATCAGCTAAAGAGAAACGATTGCGTTGTGATGCAGGTACATCTTCGATACGTACCTGCTTGCCATGTTCTTTATTGTCAGCATAGATCATATGCAGTTTTTTAGAACCCAGATTACGTCGCACAATTGCTGGTTTACCCTTATTCAGGGTTGATTTATGAACATAGAACTCATCCGGATTCACAGCGCCCTGAACAACCATCTCACCCAATCCGTAAGCAGAGGTAATAAAAACAACCTGATCAAACCCTGATTCAGTATCAATAGTGAACATCACACCGGAAGAGGCGAGATCAGAACGCACCATGCGTTGTACACCCGCTGATAATGCAACCCCCCGATGGTCATATCCCTGATGGACACGATAGGAAATAGCGCGATCATTAAACAATGAAGCAAACACATGTTTGATGGCAACCATCACAGTATCAATGCCTTGCACGTTTAGAAAGGTTTCCTGCTGCCCGGCAAAAGAGGCGTCAGGCATATCCTCAGCCGTTGCCGAAGAACGTACAGCAAAAGAGGCTTCAGGCTCTCCTTCAGACAACTGTTGATAAGCATCCTGAATATCTTTTTCTAGTTGTGGCGTAAATGGTGTATCAATCACCCATTGGCGAATTTGTGCACCGGCTTTAGCCAGTTGATTGACATCATCAACATCCGTTTCATCCAGCAAGTCATAAATACGCTGATTGACACCACTTTGTTCCAAGAAATCATTAAATGCCTGTGCTGTCGTGGCGAAACCATTCGGGACAGAAACCCCCAACTCTGACAGGTGAGTGATCATTTCTCCCAGGGAGGCGTTTTTACCACCAACCCGGTCAATATCATGCATACCTAATTGGTTATACCAAAGCACATTACGCGGAGTGAGGTCATTATTGGGCATTAAAACAATCCTTTTAGCATTCGTGAGAGATACCCGTTATCTTTCAAGTTGCCTCTTTGTTGGCTGCACTCACTCACCCCAGTCACATCGTTATCTATGCTCCCGGGGATTCGCTCCCTTGCCGTCGCGATGCATCTTGAAATCCATAGGGTATACAAATCGGAAAATTGGCACTGCATAGCGCAGTCATAAATAGACTAACACAATGTTTTCGCACACATAGAAAGGTGAATCGATCAACCCAACACATTATTTTTTTCTTAGGTATACTTTGCAGAAAATCGAAACTCGGTTTCATTTAACTAAACGATTGGAAAGATAAAAGGTCACTATAAATATCATGGCAAAATTCAGATTAGAAACATCAGCGAAACGTAATGGTCGTAATAGTGTTGAAAGTGTTGAACGCACTGTCTTTTTTATTTCAGATGGCACGGCAATTACCGCAGAAGTATTGGGCCATGCTGTCTTATCACAATTTCCCATCAAAATAACTTCTTATACTCTTCCTTTTGTTGCCAGTGAAACCCGTGCAGAAGAAATAAAGCAACAAATAAATCAGATATATCAGGATACGCGTATAAGACCTTTAGTTTTCTATTCTATTATCTCTTCTGGAGTGAAAAATATTATTACCAGCAGCGAAGGATTTTGTCAGGACATTGTACAAACACTGGTAGCGCCATTACAGCAAGAAACCGGGTTGGAACCCAAACCCGAACTTAATCGCACTCACGGCCTGACTGAGAAGAATCTCAGCCAGTACGATGCACGTATAGCTGCTATTGATTATGCCCTGGCACATGATGATGGTATCTCTTTACGTAATCTTGACCAGGCACAGGTTATCCTATTGGGCGTATCCCGCTGTGGGAAAACACCCACTAGCCTCTATTTAGCCATGCAATTTGGTATTCAGGCTGCAAATTATCCTTTTACTGCGGATGATATGGACAATTTACAATTACCTGCGACATTAAAACAATTTCAACATAAGTTATTCGGTTTAACTATAAGCCCTGAACGGCTGGCAGCTATTAGGGAAGAACGTCGAGAAAATAGCCGTTATGCATCATTGAGGCAATGTAGAATAGAAATTTCCGAAGTTGAAGCTTTATTCCGTAAGAATAAGATTAATTATCTTAACACCACCAATTATTCTGTTGAAGAAATCTCAACCAAAATAATCGATATGATGAAGCTAAACCGCCGAATGTTTTAAAAATATATCAATAGGAATAATGGAAAAAAATTTATCATATGATTAATTATATCATTTGTTTAACTTAGTCGTTTTCGTTTATTGTAATTTCAATTACCTATAGATATGCCTGCTAATGTGAAACGAACTTCGAGAAAATATATGTACAAAACAGATGGTTTAAGGACTCACCGTGTCGACAGTTTGGTAACACCTCAAACTCTTGCAATTCAATTTCCCGTATCCGAAAAAATCGTCAACAATGTGACAGCGTCACGGAAACGTATTGCCGATATTCTTTGCGGGAACGATCCACGGCTTATGGTAATCATCGGTCCTTGCTCTATTCATGATATTGATGCCGCTTTAGATTATGCTCAGCGACTGAACAGATTGCGTGAAAAATACCAGCACAGACTGGAAATTATTATGCGCACCTATTTTGAGAAACCACGCACAGTGGTGGGCTGGAAAGGTTTAATTTCAGATCCCTATCTCGACGGTTCTTGCCAGGTAAATCGGGGCATTACTTTGGCCCGGAAATTATTGGTTGACGTCAATGAGTTGGGTTTACCTACGGCAACCGAGTTTCTGGATATGGTGACCGGCCAATATATTGCCGATCTGATCAGTTGGGGCGCGATCGGAGCCAGAACAACAGAAAGCCAGATTCACCGAGAAATGGCATCTGCCCTCTCCTGTCCAGTTGGCTTTAAAAATGGAACGGATGGCAACATCCGTATCGCCATAGATGCAATCCGTGCAGCCAGTGCCTGTCACACATTTCTCTCGCCAGATAAGCACGGCCAGATGACCATCTATCAAACCGAAGGCAACCCATACGGCCACATTATTATGCGTGGAGGCAAACAACCTAATTACAGTGCTAAAGATATTGCTACAGCTTGTACTCAACTACGTGAATTTAATTTACCAGAACATTTAGTTATCGATTTCAGTCATGGTAATTGTCAAAAAATTCATAAACGCCAACTGACTATAGCAAAAGAGGTGGGCCACCAGATTCAAGAGGGTTCTACCGCTATTGTCGGTGTGATGGTTGAAAGTTTTCTGGTTGAAGGCACCCAGCAAGTCATTCAGGGGCAACCGCTAAATTACGGTCAATCGATCACAGATCCTTGTCTAAACTGGCAAGATACAGAACAGCTTATTGACATTCTCGCCGAAGCAGTAAGTTACCGTTTCTAAATCCTTATTCCGAGTTAGCCTTTTTCATTCATAAGAGGCTAACTGACAACACATTAATTAAATTTCATTAATATGTTGCTCCTGACCACCAAAAATATTGCTTGAAGTCACCTCTTTATATAACGATAATAATTCTCACTATGATAATAGTTAGTATTCGCAAAGTGGTTTTATGACTAAAATATGTCACCAACATTCTTGTATTACACTTGAAAAACAATGCAACACCTATCCTGCTGAAATTGTAGAAATTGGCTACATTGACAGTAAACAACTATTAGGTGAGCTAGGAATTACCAGAATTCGTCACCAAGGAGAATTCTACCAATTGCGCCAAACTAAAGCCGGTAAGCTGATACTAACTAAATAAAATAATAACTCAGCCAGCCACCCGGATCGCGTATCGGGGCAGCCAGCTATATCCATAACTCATAAAATATTATTATGGAGATTCGCCTGATGTCTCAATCTGCAAGATCAACACTCAAACTATCAGCATTAAGCTTGGCAATTATCAGTAGTATTCCGGCTGCTTATGCGGCAACAAAATCGCTCGATGCCGACAGTGATAAATCATCCCGCGAGGTGATAACTGTTTATGCAACAGGTAATGAAAGGGATAGTTTCGACGCTCCCATGATGGTAACTGTGATAAAGAGTAAGTCACCACAAAGTCAGACAGCCGGTAATGCTAACGACCTCATCAAAAAAATACCCGGTATTAATATAGCCGGTACAAACCGTGCTAATGGGCAAGATGTTAGTCTGCGTGGTTATGGTCCAAAAGGTGTTTTGACGTTGATTGACGGTATTCGCCAAGGTACCGATACCGGTCATATCAATGGCACGTTCCTAGACCCAGCACTCATTAAACAAGTCGAAGTTGTACGCGGCCCTTCCGCCCTACTCTACGGCAGTGGTGCCTTAGGCGGTGTGATCGCTTATCAAACTGTCGATGCCGCAAATCTTCTGCAAGCTGGTCAAGATCACGGATTCCGCGTTTTTGCCCGCGGTGCAACGGGTGACCATAGTATGGGCTTTGGTGGTGCAACGTTCGCGAAATCAGAATCCCTGGATGGTGTATTTGCCTTCAGTACCCGTGATTCAGGTAACATCCGTCACGGTGGTGGTGTGGTTGCCGATAATGACGAATTTATCAGTAACCTGATGGCAAAAGGCAGTTGGAAAATTGATGACAACCAGTCCTTAAGCAGCCAATTACGCTATTACCGTAATGAGGCTAATCAGCCTAAAAATCCGCAATCTCTTACTAGTAAAAATAATAAACCTAAATCATGGACTGATCGCACGACAACTCAACGTGACGCCCAACTCAGCTACCAATTAAATCCAGCAGAATATGATTGGTTAAATGCCAAAACTGACCTTTATTATTCCGATATCACTATTGATGCCCGTACTAAAGAGAAGGGTTTCGAAGGCCGTAAACAGAAAACCTATGGCGTAAAATTGGAAAACCGCTCCCGCCTGTGGACAGACAGCCCTCTGGCACATCAATTTACTTACGGTGGTGAAACTTACAAACAGAGACAGACCCCAAAAGGTAACACTGATAGCTTCCCTGATGCTGATATCCGCTTTTATTCCGGTTGGTTGCAAGATGAGATAACGCTGCGCGACCTGCCAGTCTCTATTGTCGTCGGTACTCGCTATGACAACTATAAAGGAACGAATTCTAAATATAAGGACGTCAGCGCTGATAAATGGTCTTCCAAAGGAGCTATTAGTATTACACCAACTGACTGGTCGATGCTGTTTACCTCTTATTCTCAAGCTTTCCGTGCACCGACGATGGGGGAAATGTACAGTGATTCTATGCACTATCCTGGAAACTTCTGGACCCCTAATCCAAATCTCCGTCCAGAAAGCAACGAAACGTGGGAATCTGGTTTTGGATTACGTTTCAATGATCTACTAGCAGATAACGACGAGCTGAAATTTAAAGCGAGTTACTTTGATACTAAAGCCAAAGATTATATTAAGTCAGATGTAGTCAACCGAGGAAGGAACACAACATCTGTTAATATATCTAGCGCCAAGATTTGGGGATGGGATGCTTCCATAAACTATGAATCCAATCTGTTCTCTTGGGAGCTGGCTTACAACCGCACAGAAGGTAAAGATGAAAAAAGCGGTGGATCTCTTGATAACCTCAGCCCAGATACTATCACCAGCATACTGGAAATCCCTATTGCACAAACCGGTTTCTCTGTCGGCTGGGTAGGTCAATTCACCAAGCATACTGACTTCAAAGGTAAAGATGCTAGAGGTAGAGATCCTAAACAACAGGCAGGCTATGGCATTAATGATTTCTATGTCAGCTATCAAGGTGAAGGAATGCTCAAAGGTGTGACTACTACAGCAGTTTTAGGCAATGCTTTTGATAAAGAATACTACTCACCACAGGGAACACCGCAGGATGGCCGCAATGCCAAACTGTTAGTCAGTTACCAGTGGTAATTAAATACATGTATTTCAAGGAGTTAAATTGTGAATTATTCACTTTATGAACGTTATCTACAAGCCAAATCCGATAACAAAGCCAAATATGCCCGTGATCTGGCAGCCTATCTGAATGTCAGTGAAGGTGAATTATTACATAGCCGTGTTGGTATCGATGCCAAACGCCTTAATGTTGACGCCCCAACTTTACTGGAAGAGTTAGCTGTTGTTGGTGAAATTAAGGCGATCACCCGCAATGATTTTGCTGTTCATGAACAAATTGGCCGGTATGAAAATACCCATTTCAGCAGCCACGCTGGGCTGGTCCTGAACCCTCGTGAACTCGACTTGAGGATATTCTTTGGACATTGGAGTAGTATATTTTATCTGGTTGAACCCGCAAAAAATGGTGTGCGCCACAGCATTCAATTTTTTGATCATCAGGGTGACGCATTGCATAAAGTTTATGCAACAGGTAATACTGATATAACAGCCTGGGAAGCACTGATAGAAAAATATCAGGCAGAAGACAACCCCACACTGGTCATCAAACCTATAGAAGAAATCACCTATTCAACTCTAACAAATGAATTGAAAGCACAGCTTGATAAAGAATGGCGAGCAATGACTAACGTTCATCAATTCTTCACGTTACTTAAAAACCATAATCTGAGCCGTCAACAAGTTTTCAATGCGGTACAGGATGATCTGGCTTACAAGGTGGGAAATTCTGCACTGAATGAACTTATCAACGCCGCTTATAACGATCAGAATGAGATCATGATCTTCGTCAGTAATCATGGTTGCGTACAAATTTTCACCGGAAAGCTGGAACGTCTGATGCCACATCAGGAAGAAAACTCAGATCAGAAATGGATTAATATCTTTAACCGCAATTTCACACTACATTTAATAGAGAGTGCTATTGCTGAAAGCTGGGTAACCCGTAAACCAACAGAGGATGGTTTTGTCACCAGCCTGGAGTTATTTGATGCTAATGGCAATCAGATTGCTCAACTGTTTGGTCAGCGTACAGAAGGCACTCCTGAACAAACTCAGTGGCGTGAGCAAGTGGCTGCTCTGCCAAAACTGCAATCAATACAGGAAGAGCGTGTAGCATGAAACAATGGCTTCTGACATTTGTCCTTACGGTATCGTTCAGTGCTTTTTCCACTGAACGGATCGTCACTATCGGTGGCGATGTATCTGAAATTGTTTTTGCACTTGGTGAAGGTGAAAAAGTTGTCGCCAGAGACAGCACCAGCCAGAAACCAACCGAATTGCTTGCCTTACCCGATGTCGGCTATATGAGAATGCTTAACCCTGAAGGCATTCTCTCTATGAATCCGACACTGGTGCTAACCAGTGAGTTGGCAAAACCTTCACTGGCACTTAAGCAGCTCCAGGATTCTGGTGTAGAAGTGATTCAGATAACCGGAAAAGCAGCGTTAGAAGCCGTTCCTGAAAAAATTAAGACCGTCGCTAAGGCGGTCAATCAGACTGAACGCGGTGCACAACTGATTCAACAATATCAAAAAGCACTGGCAGAAATACCAACAACTACCTTGCCGACTCGTATTCTGTTTGTGATGAGTCACGGAGGTATCATGCCAATGGCTGCCGGCCAAAAAACCGCAGCGGACAAAATGATTCGCGCTGTTGGTGCCACTAATGCCATGCAAGGTTTCAACAATTACCGCCCACTTTCCCAGGAAGGTGTTATTGCCAGCGCACCAGATCTGTTATTAGTGACGGAAGATGGTATTAAATCAATGGGCGGTTTGGATAAAATCTGGCAATTACCCGGATTGAAACACACCCCTGCCGGTCAAAAACAACGGGTTTTAATTGTAGATGATATGGGGCTACTCGGTTTTGGCCTCGAAACCCCCTTAGTGATGAAACAACTCAGACAGGCGGCGGAGAAGACTCAATGAGCCGTATGAAGTCTCCGGGTTTGGGCTTGGCGTTTCTTTGTTTGTTACTGTCCGGGTTGGCTATTGGTTCTGCCAATATTGGCGCATTATCATTATCTTTCAAGACATTATGGGAATCTTCCATTAGTGATCCCCAGTGGCAAATCTGGCTGAATATCAGATTACCAAGGGTGCTATTAGCCATACTGGTTGGCTGTGCTTTAGCGACTTCCGGGGCTGTAATGCAAGGGTTATTTCGCAATCCACTCGCTGATCCTGGCCTACTAGGTATTAGCAGTGGAGCCGCATTGATGGTTGCAATGGCAATTGTTCTGCCAGTTAGCCTGCCATCTGTCATCGCTGTGTATGGACATATTATCGCCGCTTTTATTGGCAGCCTGTTAATTTCATTACTGATTTTTTCACTCAATAAATATAACTACGGAAATCTGGCCCGCTTATTACTCGCCGGGATTGCTATCAATGCCCTTTGTATGTCTGCTATTGGTGTCCTGAGCTATATCAGTGACGATCAACAGCTACGACAATTCTCTTTATGGATGATGGGTTCACTCAGCCAGATAGAGTGGCCGACGTTGGCAATTACAGCTTCTTTAATTATTCCCGCTATTATCCTAACATTCAGTCAGGCCCGTAAACTGAATCTGCTGCAATTAGGAGATGAAGAGGCCCACTATCTTGGTATAAATGTCCAACGCACTAAATTCCAGTTATTACTACTCAGCGCCCTGCTTATTGGCAGCGCTGTTGCATTAAGTGGTGTTATTGGATTTGTTGGACTAGTTGTCCCACATTTGATCAGAATGAGATTTGGTGGTGATCATAATTGGCTACTTCCCGGTGCTGCTTTAGGCGGAGCTTCTCTTCTGCTTACCGCAGATACACTGGCAAGAACATTAGTCTCACCAGCAGAAATACCCGTTGGCCTAATTACTGGTTTAATCGGCGGCCCATATTTTCTATGGTTGATACTCAAACAACCAGGGCCGGGGAGCCGCACATAATGGATGCCATAAAAAATAATATTTCTCTGCAAGCACAGAATTTAAGCTATTCAATTGGCAACCAGAAAATTATTGATAATGTTTCGCTCTCGGTAAATAAAGGCGAGATTGTCGCCATCATTGGGCCAAATGGCGCTGGGAAATCCACATTATTGCGACTATTAACGGGATATATAAAACCTGAACATGGGCAATGTTATTTACATGGAATACCCATTGAGCAATGGCCTGCGGAACAATTAGCGCGCACTCGTGCCGTCATGCGTCAACATAGCTCACTCTCCTTCCCTTTCAGTGTGGAAGAAGTGATCGCTATGGGGCGCTCTCCTCATGGTATTCATCATAAACAGACAGCAATTGATACCGTTATTGAACAAACGGATTGCCAGGAATTACGTCACCGTGACTACCGGCAACTCTCTGGTGGTGAGCAGCAAAGAGTACAACTCGCTCGTGTCCTTGCCCAACTTTGGCATCCAACACCGACAGAGTGTTGCTTGTTTCTTGATGAACCAACATCGGCCTTGGATCTCTACCACCAGCAACATACTTTACGCCTGCTTTACCGACTGACACGGAAACAGCCTATGGCTATGTGCTGTGTTCTACATGATTTGAATCTTGCTGCTCTCTATGCAGATAAAATCTTTCTATTACATAAAGGGAAGTTAGTCGCTGCGGGTACACCAGAAGAAGTACTAAATGATCACACTCTGAGAAAATGGTATCAAGCAGATCTTGGCATTACCCGCCATCCTGAGACTCAACAGCCTCAGATTTATTTGAGGCAATAACAGTAAATTTGACAGGCAAATTATTTCAGCCAATTGCCTGTCTTACTCTTTACTTACGAAACTTTATTGCATCAGGCAGATACCAGAAAGTTGAAATCAAGCACAAGCAATAACCCAGAAGTTCACATCCTTCCTCAACCATATTTTTTGCTGTTCGATCAAAATGTTCAAGCATCAAACCTTTCCATAATTCTCCCATACCAAACAAACGGGAAAAAACGAGTACACACAAAATACCTGCAACCATCATGCTGTAACTTTGATGGCGCGTAAAATGAACAAGCCCAGCCAACGTATCCCTACCTTTATAAGCAGAGTAAAAAATACAAATTAGCGCTAACGGAATAGCAATCCACGCCCAGGCACCATGAAATATTTCATCAAATATAGCATCCAGCTCTCTTATCAATAAACAAGCAAAAAAACCTGATATCAAAACTAATGCAGGACGTAATTGACTATTCTTTTTCGCTTCCAGCAGAAATACAGCAGAAATAACAAACAGTATACTTTCCTGAGCAATTTCAGTTAATGAGTTCTCCTTCACTGCATTCTGCAAATAGATAACATCAATAAAGAGTAAGCCTATGATCATGGCTAAAATCAGAGCATAAAGAACAAAAAATGCCAACTTTTTAGTTAAAAAAGCCAAGTCCGATTGCATTACAACCTCCATTAAATTAAATGACGAACGATGATACTGTTTTGAATAAATTAGTGAAGATCATTTGATGCTACTTATTATTAAAACAAAGGAAATTTGCATAAATGATAATAATTATCAATTATAAATAGCATTTTTTGCCTATAGATATCCCGGATTTATTTTAAAATACACTCATTAATAACTATAGTTATTATCCTTATAGAAATAACTAACGAAATCTAATATTTTAGCAACTAGCCCACTATCAGTGGGAGGTGAAAATGTCAGAAAGTGTAGTGAATGATATTGTCAGATGGCTCGAAACTCAGCTCCAACGTAACGAAGGTATAAAAATAGCGACCATTGCTGACAGAAGCGGTTATTCAAAGTGGCATCTACAAAGAGTGTTTAAAGAAGTGAAAGGCTATACCTTGGGTGAATATGTTCGTAAGCGGCGTTTACACGAAGCAGCAAGATCTCTGCGTGAAGAAAACCTACCAATCCTTGATATCGCCTTACAGTATGGTTTCAGTTCTCAGGCAACATTTACCCGGATCTTCAAAAAGCACTTTAATACCACGCCTGCCAGATTCAGAGAAAATGGCAATCTCCCTGAATTAAAGTACTTCTTAGGTCATAAGCAATAATCGATTTCTTAATAACCTTACTGATAGTATTCCCTAATGGTCAATATTTTATTGACCATTTAACTCTTATACTATTTGAATTCACTAACACTATAATAGATCAAAAAACCAAATAAGGATTTTCAAGATAACTATTGGCTAGTCCCGTTTTATTCACTAGAAATGAAGAACAATTACCACATATACCAGCATAAGTGATTTCGGATAATAACTTTATTAAATGACAATAAAATCCATTCGATTTTATAATCCACGATAAATAAACTGATTAATATAATTAAAAAACAAAAATATTTTCATACAAATCATAACTATAATATACAGTATTCTTTATTCAATCAATAAGATCATTTTCACTGTCAACAAGCAGGTAAAAAACACTAAAAAAACCGATCATAAATATTAAAACACTGTTCCTAAAATTTAGGGTATGTTCAATTGTTAAAAAGTAAAAACCCTGAAGACTGAACATCAGGGTTTTTATTTATAATTAATTCCAACTCACTATTTACCCCAATAGACGTTATTTTGCAAAAATCTTAAACACTACCCAAGTTTAAAATGGCAAATAAAATAACATAATGGGATAGGATTTTAATACCTTTAACGTAAATAATAGCCAATAATATTTTCTATAAGAATTCTCATTCCTATCATTCCTAATTTTTACCGTCCTTATCATCCCCCGGTTCTGCCTCCCGTTCCACCTCCTGAATTACCTCCTGAATTACCTCCTGAACTACCTCCTGAACTACCTCCTGAACTACCTGAATTACCTCCTGTTCCCTTAATTAATACGCCATTGATATATCCATGGTTATTATATTCATATCCGGTAGTTCTAATAGTGACTTTTTTTGAATTAAGATGTGCAAGAATCAAAGTTATTAAACTACCATTCCCTTGATAACCACCAGCAGAGTTATCCAGAAGAAAATCCCGTGAAGTACCTTTATCATCAACAATGACAACATGAACATTGTTTCTAGCTATTTCTGGAGCAATTTGAATAGAGGATATAGTTACATCAGAAATCGATATATTAGGGGCAACTATATCATTAGAATTGTTTTGATCAATCATAATATATTATTCCTTATAAGATTAAATTCACACCAAGTTATAAATATGAAAATTTATATTAAACCGGAGAACTCAACTAATTTACTGAACATCCATATTCAACCATCATAATCCATAAAATTATAAAAAATTAAAACACTTTCTAACTTTAAAAATAGTGTAGAACCAATAGTACGTCAATAAAATACCAAAGAAAATCAAAACTAAAAAAAATAAACATTCAACACTAATTTATAATAACAAATTAAATTACCGTATGTTTTTTTATTTTTAATCTAGTGCTAACATAACTCATATATTGTGTTATTTACACTAAATATACAGTAAAGAAAAAACCCTCCTAATAGTAGTGGTTAGTAATTATATAATCAACAGAAAATGCAAGATAAAAATATAACGGACAGATAATCAAAAATTTACAGAGTCATAGCAGTAGAGCGAGATCCTACTATGCATATACTTAACTGAACATCAATTCACTAAGCAGAATTAGTCATGAGATGTTCACTTCAAAGCAAAGTAATATCTGCGATTATATGGCCGATACAATAGATAACGGGGGAACTCTGTTTCGCATTGAAATCCGATCGGCCATTAAAAATCACTGTTCACTACTTCATAGTAAATTCAACTGACCATGCGTAGGTAAGATAATTAGTATAGGTGATGGTTGCATTACAAACAGCCCCACTACCGGACGTTGCTCCTTTATTCCATTTCGGAATTTTAACGCCATTAACATATGTGTTCACAAAAGTAGTCATAAATTCGCAGGTTTTAAAACCTATCTTATATCGCACCATCGCGTAGTTTGCGTCAGGTGAAATTGGGCTTTGAACCTGATAACTATTAACTTCTCCTGGCCCTACGCTTGAACTAGGTTTAGGTGTTGCATTCACGTATGTACCGGATTCATTATTAGTAATGATGGTATAAACAGCATCCGCGCTACCAGAAACACCAAGATGCTTAAATGTCACTGTTACGGGCGGACCTGCATAAGCAACACCTGCGGCAGTTAGGGAAGCAGTTGCAAACAGGGCCAACAACGACTTGCGTACTAACATGTTAGATACTCTCCTTTATGTTGTTTAAAATGGCTTACTGCGTTTTAATACAACTTTCTCTTCTATCTTTTTCTTCTATAACGTTATTGGAGCGCACGATATATGCGCCAATCCCATAAAGTAAATTTTCACTTTACGTATCTATAATACTAGACCACTTTGCAGAACTTATTTAAAAAGGTAAGAGGTTCTCCGCCATAAAATCTACAAATACTCTGACCTTAGGGGATAAATGACGGCTTGATGGCCAAAGTATACGAAAAATTGTGGAACTTTCGTTATATTTATCCAAAACAGTGACCAAAGAGCCTTCTTTCAACTGTCGGTAAACGGCGATATTCGGCACACAAGCTATCCCAAGACCATGCTCGGCAAAACAGACTTGCGGTTCTAAACTATCCGTCACCATATTGCACGGTAAGTTAAGCTCAATTTTTTTACCATCACGATTCAAAGGCCATACGTTTAATTTCCCATTTGTTGGAAAACGATATAATAAGCACTGATGGCTAACAAGATCTTCGGGTTCTTCTGGAAAACCTGTGGCCGCAAAATAGGCAGGAGAGCCGACAATAACCTGACGGTAAGAACCTAGCATCCTAGACATTAATCTGGAATCACGTGGATCACCGGTTCGGAGTACAGCATCAAATCCCTCTTCAATAACATCCACTATTCGATCGGAGCAACTTATATCAAGTTTAATCTCTGGATAAAGGCGATTAAAAGCAGCAAATTTCGGCATAAACAGCATACCCACTGACGGTAGGCTAATCTTTAACTTTCCACTTGGCATTTTCTGCATCTGAGATAGTTCAGTTTCAGCAGCCTCAACCTCATCAAGAATTCGCTTGCACCGTTCAAAGAATAGTGTCCCTTCAGGCGTTAATGTGACGGTTCGCGTAGATCGATGGAAAAGGCGTATTCCCAGACGCTCTTCTAACCGAACAATAGCCTTACTAACCGCCGACGAAGAGATGCCAAGTTGTTGACCTGCAACTGTGAAGCTACGGGCATCAGCAGCCCGAACGAACACGTTCAATGACCCTAAACTATCCATATTTCCCCCATTGCTGACAGATTGGTCATAAGTGTTTTGAACATCATCCTACTGTTCACTGGTCTATGGTAGCAAGTAGTATAGGCGTTAGGAGAAATTATCTTATATCTACATATTTATTAATAAAAAAATAGATAACTCAGGTTTGCTAAATACAAGAATCATCAAGTCGATAAAGATAATTTATCCCAAGTATTTAATAAATAAACGTCAGAGTGGAAAAAGAACAAACATGATAGTTAATAATATTGAATAGCCCCTTCTTAAAGGAAGGATTTATAAGACTAGGAAATGATTTTTCTAAGTTGGAATATTTTAATTTTATTCCACAGAAATATCAGATAGTTAAAGAAGAAGCCGATACGCTCTCCTTTTGGCTTCTCTCCTTAAATAAAGGTATAAAATAAGATGCAATCAACTCTCCCAATAATCAAATGGCGCAATATATTAAAAACAGGACAGTATCGAAAATATGATATCTCCAGCGCTCAACCGGCAAATGAAAATTGGACAACGTTAAATAACATTAAGTTACCAGCGAGTTTTCAACGAAAAGAGTGCCTACCGGGATTACTCTTTTCACACGTCAGATCAACTCCCTGGGCTACAGCAATCATTCACGGTGAAGAGCGACTCAGTTATTTGGAAATGGCAATTGGCAGTGTACATCTGGCCTGCTATCTGCAAAACCTGGGATGTTTAGCGGGTGATTGCGTCGGTATATTTGTTGAACCGTCGATTGAGCAGATGATCGGAGTTTGGGGAACTCTTTTTGCCGGTGGTGCGTATCTGCCATTGTCTCATGATTATCCAGAGGAACGACTTCGTTACATGATCCACGATAGCAATCTGAAAATGATATTTACCCAAGAAAAATTAAAGGAAAAATTAGTCAGGTTGGTTGCAGAAAATATCCATATCGTGACTCTTGAAGACGTAGAGAAATCATTAGAATCCAGTGCCATTACCAGCAACATCCTCTATGACTACCTTAGCCCGGATAGCTTGGCTTATGTCATTTATACCTCTGGAAGTACAGGGAAACCGAAAGGTGTAATGATTGAGCACCGCAGTATCGTTAACCAAATGTGTTGGTTAAATGAAAAATGCGATTTAAACATTGAAAAAACAATTATTCAGAAAACGCCCATCAGCTTTGATGCAGCTCAATGGGAAATATTATCAGTCAGTTGTGGTAGTCGGGTTGTTATTAGCTCATCTGGAACACACAGGAATATTCCCCAACTCATTGACCTGATTATTCGCCACAATGTGACCACGTTACAGTGTGTTCCCACGCTATTACAAGCACTGATCGATAATCACAAATTCCGGGAATGCCATGCCCTTCAGCAAATATTCATCGGAGCAGAGAGCTTATCAAGAAAACTCGCCACTCAATGTATCCATATACTACCAAACTGTCTACTGATTAATATGTATGGCCCGGCGGAATGTACAATTAATGCTTCAGTTTTCCTTGTTAATCACTGCCCAATATCTGACGAAGTTAATTCAGTCCCTATTGGTAAGCCGGTATCCAATACGGAATTTTTTATTCTCGATCACCACTATCAGCTCGCCTCAGAATATGAAATTGGAGAGATTTATATTGCAGGTACTCAAGTCGCAAGAGGATATCTGAATCGTCAGGATCTCACAGAAAAGCACTTTCTTGAAATTGCAATACCACCAAATACGCAAAAAACCCGGCTTTATAGAACCGGAGATCTGGCTTATTGGGATAAAGAGGGTAATGCCCACTTTGCTGGCCGGAAAGATAATCAAATTAAAGTGAGAGGGATGCGGGTCGAATTAGAGGAAATAAAAAATGCAATGGAAGTTATCGATCAAGTGAAACACGCTGCAATTTTGGCGGAAAAAGACCCTCAACACCGTTCGATACAATTAACCGCCTGTATTGAATTAGCCGATGAAACAATACGCCAGCAAGCAAAGTATGACATTACTTCAATTCTGCGGAGTGAACTCAGCAAAACATTACCGGACTATATGTTACCTGACAGATTTTTGTTCCTGGATACCATGCCGCTAACTTCCAGTGGAAAAATCGATTTCGACACATTGCAAGTACTAGTCAGCACAGTATCACACAGTCCACAGGTACTCCCAAGCACCTCGACAGAAACACAGATTGTAAAGATATGGGAAGAAGTACTAACGCGAGAACGCATATCTACCGAAGATGACTTCTTTGCTTTAGGCGGAAATTCTCTGATAGCCGTCCATCTGATACAACGTTTAAATGAAGAATTTGCTTTATCGCTACCTCTCCATACTCTATTTGAGGCTGCAACAGTTAAACAATTGGCAAAAATCGTTGAAGGTGAAGCAACCAGATTATCTTCACGATTGGCCTGTTTACAGGAAAAAGATACTGGATTACCTGTCTTTTGCTGGCCAGGATTGGGTGGATACCCAATGAATTTACACCTGCTGGCTACACAGATATGTACTGATCGATCATTTTATGGCATCCAGGCTTACGGAATTAATGAAGGAGAGGTTCCATACTCCACCATAGCCGAAATGGTGACTCAAGACATAACAGAAATCAAAAAATTACAACCCACTGGCCCATATACGCTATGGGGATATTCTTTTGGCTCTGTATTGGCTTTCGAAGCGGCTTACCAATTAGAACGAGCGGGAGAACGTGTCGAAAAGGTGGTTCTAATCGCGCCTGGGCTCTCGAAGATAAAATATCACGTTAATTCCACGGGAATAGAAAACGGGTCTACTTACCAGAACAGCGAGTTGATATCACTATTATTCTCTGTATTTGCGGGCACTTCTCACAGTTCAGCTTTGAATAAATGCCTGGCTAACATTATCGATGAGCAAAGCTTTGTCTCTGTTGTTCATAAGCACTACCCAAATCTGGACCCTATGTTAATTGCTCGAATTACCAGGATAGTTATTCAAACCTACGGACAGAAATATTCAGCAGCAGAACTGCAAGAACGAATCATCAAGGCGCCAATTACGGTGTTTAATGCACGTGATGATGCCGTTTCTTTTATCGAAGAAGCAACACCATACCTAAAACATCCCCCAGAAAACATCAATCTTAACATTGATCATTTCGAGGTACTTAAGGAATCAGGTGTTAACGAATTAGCTCGATTTTTGAGTTGATTGCTTCTGTAAATAACACAATGAAAATTATTTAAGGGGGTTCCATGATTAAAGAAAAAACTGCCACTCATGCGGGCAGTACCAACTTTCCTCTCGTTGCTCTACTCGCGTTAGCAATGACGGGATTCCTTGCGCTTCTCACAGAAACATTCCCGGCGGGCATTCTATCCCAAATAAGTAACAGCTTGGCCGTTTCCGAAGCATTAGCTGGTCAATTCGTTACACTCTACGCAATTGGCTCACTTGTCGCAGCGATTCCACTGACGACAGCAACACAAGGTTGGCGCCGTCGCCGATTACTCTTGATGGCACTTACGGGTTTATTAGTCTTTAATACGCTCACCGCGTTAACATCTAACTATATAGTGGCACTTGCGGCCAGACTTCTTTCAGGTATGGCAGGCGGCTTAATCTGGGGAATGTTGGTCGGCTATGCGCGACGGATGGTACCTGATCATTTAAAAGGACGTGCATTGGCTGTAGCTGGTGTCGGGGCACCACTGGCACTCTCCCTTGGCGTGCCATTAGGAACATTCATTGGTGGAATTGTTGGCTGGCGTACAACTTTTGGTTTGATGTCTATTCTAACATTGGTCGTCATCGCATGGGTCATGTTGAAAGTCCCTGACTACCCAGGACGTGCTGCCGAAAAACGTATACCAATCAAAAAAGTTATCATTATTCCGGGAGTACGGCCGGTATTAAGCGTTCTTATTTGTTGGGTACTGGCGCACAGTATTCTTTATACCTATGTATTGCCTTTTGTGACACAGGCGGGGCTTACTGCCAGAATTGATCTTGTGTTGCTAGCCTTTGGTATGGCGTCGTTGCTTGGAATATGGATGACAGGGCTGTTAATTGACAAAATGTTACGTTCGTTGGTGCTGATAAGTCTTGCCCTATTTACATTCGCCTCTCTCATACTTGGTGTTATCGGTACTCTTCCTGTCTTTGTTTTTCTTGCCGTGATCTTATGGGGGCTAACCTTCGGCGGTGCCGCCGCCCTACTTCAAACTGCATTGGCCGAATCTGCCGGGGAAGGTGCAGACGTTGCTCAGTCGATTCTTGTTACCTTATGGAATTTAGCCATTGCAGCCGGGGGCATTATTGGCGGGATATTACTTGAAACACTTGGCGCCAGCTCGTTCCCGTGGACCTTACTTGTTCTGTTAGTGCTAGCTTTGTTGATCGTCTGGAATTCAGGCAACTATGGCTTCCCTCATAAAGGAATCAAAGGTAAGTGAGCAATATCGGGGTTTGTCTGTGTTTAAATGCAGTTCAAGGCAATTAAGCCTATGAACTTTACTTACTCTCAAACAAACCCTTCACTCAATAACAATAAAGGGGATAACATGCCCGGCGAATTCACATCTTCAACGCAAGAGAAAAAAAATAGCACCGATAACATACTAACCAATAACACACTAGAAGTTGAAAAGTGCAAAATTGTAAACCACTCCACTGGAGAAACTCGGTCTTGTGTCGTCATCGGTGGTACAACACTTGCGATACGTTGTACCCAACAACTTCAAGCGGCCGGGTACATAATTGTGGCTATTTTTCCCACAGAATCTCTGTTTTCCGAATGGGCAACTTCTCAAAATATACACTGTGTTGAAGCACTAGAAGATCTCCTGACGCTCTCCAAAACTCAGTCAATATGCTGGCTTTTTTCCATAGTCAATCCAGTTATTCTCCCTGCTCTATTAATCAATCAGTTCTCCCGAGGTGCTTTCAACTACCACGACGCTCCTCTGCCACGCTATGCCGGCACCCATGCCACTTCTTGGGCTATCCTTGCCGGTGAGTCTCGGTATGCTATTACCTGGCATTTAATCGGATCTATGGTCGATAGTGGCGATATTGTTGTGCAGCGTCATGTTGATATTAAAAATACCGACACCGCACTTTCACTGAATCTTAAATGTTATCAGGCCGCTGCCGAAGGATTTACCGAACTATTAAACAACCTAGAGAACGGTGACATACCCCGCCGACAGCAAGATCCCGATAACCGCAGTTTTTTCTCAAGACGTCGCCGCCCAGACGCTGCGGGTTGTCTATTGTGGAATAAAAAAGCTCAGGAATTGTCATCTTTGGTCAGATCTTTAACTTTCGGAGTTTACTATCCTAATCCACTAACATTACCTAAAGTTCTGCTGAGAGATCGCCTGGTATCGATAGGTACATTACAGGTGATGTATACACGTTCCGATCATAAACCAGGTACATTGTTGGGTATTAGCGAGGACCATTGGCTAATGACCACAAGTAGTGAAGATATACGTATTTCGTTTGTTAATAGCCGTGGCAACCCAATAAATGCTCTCACCTTAGCCAATCAATGCAAACTTGAAATTGGTGATCAACTCCCCACAATTGAAAGATCAGATATTAAGACGTTAACAGATATACATGAACAACTTACCGAACAAGAGCTATTTTGGCAAAAAAGACTAGAGCGTTTTTCAACACCAATGCTGCCTTTTAAATTGCGGGCAACGATAGATAAAATACCGGATTGGCATGTGTCTGAATGGAAAACAGTACTCAATCATAGCTCTCTTATTTCAACTGAGCTCGTTCAACATATTATATGCGCTTGGTTTATCTATTTGGCTCACACATCAAATGATACTCAATTTCAAGTCGGATGGGCGCAAGCAGGAGATGTTGTTCATTCTTCAAAATGGACCTCCTTTTTCGCCATGATCGTCCCAATGGAGGTCCATATCAATTTACAACAACGTCTTACAGAGATTTTAAATTCAATATCGTCTGAACAACAATTGCTTGAACAACATAGGGTTTATCCCCGCGATATGGTCACCAGACAACCTGTATTGCGTGCAATCAATCTGTTACATACCAATCGCCCGTGGCCGATTGGTATTTCCATCATCTCCGGTTACAGTGAAGATCTAACGAACAAAGATGCCATACAGGAACATGCAATTATCGGAGAAATAATGACATTACAGATTGATCAAAATAAAGGAAATTTCCGCTTCATATATAACAGCAAATTAGTTGCAGTAAATAATATTGAACATGTGGCATCTGATTTGGCGCTATTTTCTAATGTAATCGCAAACTCGAAAAATTTAAATATTGTGGCAAATGAACTTCCAATATATGAATTTTCACGGTGAAATATTGCCCCAAAATTAGAAAAAACTGCTGTAAACCCTCGCCCAATGCGAGGGTGTCGCAAAAGATCAATGAGGTTGAATCAGTTATTTCCGCGCAGGAACTTCAACATAGCCTGCCTCCAACCCGATCACCTCCACACCTTGAGGAACGGCCTGCCCCGGTGTCACGACAATCTGCTGGGTTTGTGCGTTTAATTCACGGCGATAAGTGACGAAAGTTCGTCCATCTGGGCCGGTATGTAATGCCTCGGCTGGCAAGGCCAATCCACGTTCATTGCGATAGGTGACAATAGCCAGTTTCGCACTCATACTCAGCCGGATACGCTGCCGCTGTTCGGGAGTGAGAGGATCAATAGCCACTAATAGATCATAGGTTACACCCGCTCCCTGCATCTCCTTTGAACTTCCTTGTACACCAATTGTCTTAATTTGCCCTCGTAGAGATAGCCCAGCAAAACCATCACCGGTGATCTCAACCGGCATTCCTTCATACACCTGATAAAGGTCAGCCTCTTCAATACGCGCTACCGCCTGAATTTGCTCCAAATTGATTACCCCTAACAGAGGCGTTCCCTGAGTGACACGCGTCCCCTTTTGAATAAATACCCCTTTATCTGATTCCGGTATCTGGGGACGAATAACAATGCCATCAAAAGGAGAAATCAATTCACGTTGGGCTTGCTGGGCCTGAAGCGCCTGATAACGCGATTGGGCATTAGCTAATTCCATATCAGCAATCTGGCGATTCTCCCCTGTGCCTTTATCGAGGGCAACACTCAGTTCCACTTTAGCGGCGGCAAGATCGAGCTGTTGAACTCTGACCTGCTGTTCCAGTGTATCAACCTCCATACGGGGAACAATGCCACGCTCGAACAAAGCCCGGGTATCAATTAGCTTACGTTCGGTATCGCTCAAACTTAACTGGGCATTCGTTAAAGTTCTACGTACCCTAGCGACATCCGGACTGTTTTCCCACCCTATCAAATCTTGTACGGTTTTCTGGGCTTTCAACAGTTCTGTGAGCGCCTGCCGCAGTTGAATATCCAACTGCGTCGTATCAAGGCTCAACAGCGGTTGCCCACGCTTAACGCGCTGGCCTTCAGTAACCATCACTTCAGCAATAACACCATCAAATGGTGCGGCAATCGTCAAACTGGTTGCAGCCTGAATACGGCCAACTAATCCAAGACGATTTTCCAGTCGTTGAGGTTCAACATGTACCCACTGTTGTGGTGATGATGTATCAGTTGAAGAAGAAAGGAAAACATAAGCAACGGTAGCCCCAATGACTAATGCAACAGCAAGTGTCACGAGCCAACGAGTCTTATATTTGGAACGGGCAAGTTCTCTGATCTTAGTCGTTAAGTGCAATATCCCAACTCCCTAACGTAGTACCCAATGTTTCGTCCAACTCCGCTTGTGCATTTAAGTAGGTGATCAACGCATTGAGACGAACATTCTCTGCATTACGCAAATCGGTTTCAAAGCTCAAGACTTGAAAGTTACTGGAGCGGCCCACCGTCAATTTTTCACGTTCAATTTCTAACTTGCGCAGGGATAGATCCCTGGCACGCTGTGCGATCTCATATTGACGCCAACGCGTACCAATATCGCGTACCGCATTACCCACATTACGTTCCAGTGACTGTTTTGCCTCAGCAAGACGAATATCCTGGTTCTGAACATCAACCCGCGCCCGTACTTCCGCCTGACGCTGACTCAAATCACCAATGGGTATCTCTACCTGAACACCGGCGTAATTTTCCCAATTACGGGAACGGTTTGACCCTGTTCGATCACGTACTTGACTGGCACTACCCACTAAAGAGACATCCCATAAGCGTTCATTACGGGCAACGGTCAGGTTAATTGCAGCCTGCTCCGCGGTAATCAATTGCGTGAGATACGATGGCTGTTGCTCTTGTGCCAAATGTTGGGCTTGGAGCAAGTTAATGTCTACGCGTTTAGCTTCCAATCTATCAGTCGCCTTCACCTGAGTTTGTAAGTCTAAGGCGAGCAATCGCAGCAATTCTAAACGACTGGTATCCAATTGATTAGCTGCTTCCTCCGCAGACAGTTCCTGCATTGCAACATCAGCCTCTGTCTGGACAATCTCAAAAGCAGCCATTCTGCCTGCGGAGATCATGGCTTTGTTAACTTCCAGCAATTGACGCGAACGTTCAAGAGCATCACGTGCGATTTGTAATTGTTCTTGAGCACGCAACAATTCACGATAAGCCATAATAACTTGCGTGATAGTCTGGGATACCGTCGCTTTTAGGTTCAAACGATTTGTCTGTTCCATTAATTGAGCAAGACGCACAGGTGCTGTAGCCACATCTTTACCGGCACCACGCAACAAAGGCTGAATAACTGAGAATGAAACACCATCATTACGGCTACGGCCTGCATTGTCTGCCCATGTCGTCCGATTCGTCCAAGACAGACTGAAACGAGTACCATATTCTCCAAGCAGCGTAGATGTGGGTGTAATCTCGCTTTGGCGATAGCGATCGCTTTGATTACGAGCGGCAATATAACGGCTATTAATCAGTAACTTGGGCGTAAAACGATCTTCAGCAACGCGTAAATCGAATTTCTGTGCAATTCGATCCAGATAAGCACTGCGAATCGAACGATTGTTTCGTAACCCTAAATAGATTGCATCGCTGAGTGTCAGACCAATAGTTTGCTGATTAAGCGAAATTGTATCCGTTGCAGGCATGGTTGCCTGTGATGGATTCAACGGCTCCGCTAACGCTGGTTTGACGGATGCATCTATTATCAGGGCAATGATAATGCCAATAGCACGTTGAAAAACTCGGCTAATCATCACGAAGTGCCTCTACAGGTTGTAATCTGGCAGCCGCTAATGCCGGATTGATACCGAAAAACAGACCAATCACTAATGAACTAGCGATACCCAGAGGCAAAGAGAATAGGGATAACGTAAATACCCAGCCCGAAAATTTTACAAATAGGTACCCTGCCGCAACCCCCAGCAATGAACCAACCATTGCACCGGCAATGGACAGAATGGCAGCCTCCAACATAAACAGCATACCAATATCAACAGGCCGAGCTCCCAAAGCCATACGAACACCAATTTCACGCCTGCGTTCCGAAACATTCATCAGCATGACATTCATCACGCCCACTCCTCCCACCAGCAACGAAATTCCCCCTAAGCCCGCGAGCAAATAGGAAAATGTTCTTGCCTGACGCGTCAATCCATCAAGCAATTGTTTCGGGATTTCAACTTCGACACGACGACCTTTTGATAATGAGACAAGGTAGTCACGTAACGACACCGCGTCACTGCTTAACGTTGTTGTGTCACGTACTCTGGCAATGACGCTCCCAATTTCTGGCGCAGGCCGCAACCGTCGCATTGCTTCAATGGGCAATATGATGGAATGATCAATCGAGCCGGGGAGTAAAGGGTTCGGCCCCTGAGCAGCGAGAATTCCTATCACTTCAAACAGATATTCCCCAATTTGCAATTGACTGCCTATTCGAATAGGTTGATTGGCTACTTTTAATTGTTTGGCAATATCCGCTCCAAGCACAGCATAGGTCGTTTGGCGATCATAGTCCGATAGAAAACGTCCTTGCTCGATTTGTAAATCCAACACCGCAGCCAGATCAGAGGATGTACCGGTAATATTCGTATCGATTCCTTTCCCGTGAAAGCGTACACGAGTCGAATGTAACGTGATGGGCGCAGCATGTGTGATAGTCGGTATTGTACGAGTCAGCGCCTGAGTATCCAGCGTAGATGGCGCGGGTTTGACATCAACGCCGGGAATGAAAGCAAAATGAGCAACCAAAATATTGCTTCCCATACTTTTAAAAGTGCTGATAGCTTCATTAACAGCGTTATGACCGATGTTTAAAAGTGCAATGACCGAAGCACATCCGACTGCAATACCAAGTAAAGCAAGCAAGGAGCGCCTTCCTAGCAGACGCAGGCTACCCAGTGATTCTCGCAGTGCTTGCGTGAAGGAAAAACCGTAGCGACCAGAATTCACATTAAGCATCGAGGCTATCCAACCACAGATCGGTTTCGGAAAGCCGCCCGTTGTTAACATATAGACAGCGCTGCATGTTTTTGGCTATGGCTTCATCATGCGTAACCATGACAAGCGTAACGCCTTGCTCGCGGTTCAACGACAGAAGAAGTGCCATGATATCTCGTGCCGTCGCACTATCGAGATTGCCTGTCGGCTCATCTGCCAGAATCAGAGAAGGCTTACCAACCAAGGCTCTGGCAATGGCAACACGTTGCCGCTGTCCCCCGGAAAGATCAGCCGGACGATGGTAAATACGCCCAGCCAGACCAACCAACTCAAGCTGGTATTTCGCTTCCTGCCGAGCTAGAGAACGAGAATATCCACGATATAATAATGGTAGCGCCACATTATCCAACGCCTGCATTCTGGGAAGTAAATTAAAACTCTGAAACACGAAACCAATTTCCTGATTTCTTATTTTCGCCCGCTCATTAGGAGTAACATTTGTTATATTAACGTCCCTAAACTGAAAATATCCAGAAGAGGGTTGATCCAGTAAACCAAGAATATTGAGTAGAGTACTTTTACCCGAGCCGGAAGCGCCGACAATCGCACAACTTTGTCCGCACATGATGGTGAATGATATCTCATCAAGTACTGGGTAATATTTTTCCCCCATACGATAAGATCGACAAACATTTTCCATGTAAATCAGGGCTTCCTGACATGGAGAAGTTGTGATTGTCATGTCTAATTTATTCATCGTTTTTGACATCCATTAAACGTATCACTGACTCCACTTGATTGTTTAGCCGATTTTATATCATGGGAAAATCCTGTTGTAAAAGATTACGGTCTAAGTGACTGGCAAAAGCATCGAACAGCAAAATATATTAGATTAACTTAACATAAATTCAAATTCCCCATTGCTTTTTGGTGTTAATCCACCCAAATTACTCCTGCCTACTTTGGCATTGCGTACATGCTTTTATAAAAATTCAGGAAATACAGGGCGCGAGATCAAAATGTATATCTAAGTTCTCGCAATAGAAAATTATTAGATATTGGGGTAATGGCTATGAAATTAAAAAAAATCTTTGGCATTGGTAGTGCTCTATTGTTAGCCATGTTTTCACAAACAGTACCTGCGGCAAGTGGCAGCTATCACTCTTCAGTTGTTTTGCCCACACTATATTCTAAAAATTTCTTAGAAACTGTTAACGTTCCTATTGTCGGTTCTCCTCCTGCAACAGGAAAAATTACCAATGTATCTTGGACTTGGAATGTTGTTGGATGGCCTCAAAATTTATCGGTTCATCTTTGTCAGGGAAACACCAACAATTGCATAGACATATCACGCACACGAAGAATGTCGACAGACAAATTTAATCAGAGAAGCCCGGCACAACAGTTCCTTTTCGCCTTAAAGGTTGGAAACGGTAACGTTATGCCGATAGCAGGTCAAACCGGAGAAATTACTGTCAGTTGGCAATAACACTTCAATAACTCGCTAAAGATTGCCGCCAGCATTATGGGCGGCAATTCTGATTTGCTTTGAATATTGGTAGGATTTAAGAAAATTGCTGGATGATTTCCTGAATCTCTATGGAAGTTCTTGTAACTAAATGGGTCTCTTTGCATTCTGTTGTATTAATAGTCACGATCTCATCTGCATTTTTAGTCCATATAAACAGGATGCCATTATGGCATATAAAATAGACGCTTATAATATGTCTGCCTTTATGCCGAAAAGGCATACAAGAATACTCAGCACTGTATTATTCTTGCCAAATATCAAAATAGCGGCCTCAGCCGCCATCTTAATATCTCTCGGATGGTTAATCCTATGGTAGTTCAACCCCTTTATAACCAGATAAAATCAAT
This sequence comes from Photorhabdus kleinii, assembly GCF_025384885.1. Taxonomy (NCBI): domain Bacteria; kingdom Pseudomonadati; phylum Pseudomonadota; class Gammaproteobacteria; order Enterobacterales; family Morganellaceae; genus Photorhabdus; species Photorhabdus kleinii. The sequence continues at coordinate 183,111 of NZ_JAJAFY010000001.1, read as the reverse complement.
TTCCACTCCTGTTGGGCAAACCATGTCTGGGTTTTGCCATCATAATGAATACTATCAGGCAGAAAAACACCAAATTCAGTCACCTTTCCGGTATAGTCGGGCGAATTCCGGGCATCAATCAACGTTCGGTATTGGGGATCATCAGCGATAACATTATTGATTGCATCAAGCACATAGCTAGCATTGATGGTATTTTATTTTTGAACATAAAACTTATTGAAAATATGAAAATATGAAAATATGAAAATATGAAAATAATACATTTAAAGATATAACCATAAGACAATAAATATTTTAATCCAACAATTCATACAAAAAAATATTACTAAAAGTTCTAATAGTGCCACAATAGAAATAACGAAACAATACTATACCCTATAGATTTCAAAATGCATCGCGACGGCAAGGGAGTGAATCCCCGGGAGCATAGCAAACTATGTGACCGGAGTGAGCGAGTGCAGCCAACAAAGAGGCAACTTGAAAGATAACGGGTATATAATAGATATCCTAACCAGCTCCTTGTATATTAAGGGACTGGTTGTTTATTTTTAACCTTTTTAAATAAATATACCTTAAATCAAAATCAGGTATTACCTGACCAAGTTAAATATAATATGGATGATTTATTGTCATAAAATAATTATTGTTTTCGATGGTTAAAATTCAATTAATAAAATTAAAATTACTGATATTAATTGCTGAGATTTAAATAAAACTGCTATCTTAATAAGAATAATTTTTACAATTCGCGGATAAAAGCGGACTTAAATTCTCCGAGCTTGCCAAAAAGCTTTTTTCCAGTAAACATTATTCATAGATGAACGAGTAACACCTTTATGGGTTGATGCATGAATAAACTGGTTATTGGCATCATAAATGCCAACATGTAACCCATGTTCGCCACTAGCTGTTTTGAAAAAGACCAAATCACCCGGCATTAAATCGCTTTTATCAATGCGAGTCCCTAATTTTATTTGCCCACCGGTAGTACGAGGTAATTGAATATCAAACCGATCACTGAAAGTACGGTAAACAAAACCAGAACAATCTACCCCCCGACGATCCATTCCACCATAATGATATGGTGTACCACGCCATTGATTAAGCTGCTCCTTAAGCTGAGCAATCACCATGATTGGATCAGAAAGCGCCGTCTTTAACACCGGAGCCGGAGTCCTGGGGGCATGACTGGAACAGCCAATAAGTAACAGACTGAACAATAAGAGTAACTCTTTTATTCTTATTATCATTAACCCCTCCTCATAAAATCAGCAAAACAAGGTGACTCTATCCGGAACTCAATAAAAAAACAAGTCTGTACTTTAAGTAAAACAGTTAAATAGTTTTTCCCTTCTTCATTCTGGACGGCTAATCAACCAGACACCATATAAAATAAAAATCACGCCCGCAGTTTTCAATAATGTGATGGTTTCATTAAACCAAGGCAATAAAGCCACCATTAAATAGACAAAGACATAACTTAAGCTTATTAACGGATAGGCTTTATTTAATGGTAAATATTTTAGCGTAAATAACCAACACAACATAGATAATAGATATCCAGCCAGACCAGCCATTACCGCCACCAGAGAATGGTGATGACTCCATAGCCACTCAATATCAAACCAATGCAAACCAAGATTCAACGCTGGCAAATTGACAACACCCCATTTCAGTAATAACTGGGCTATTGTCACCAGTAATACACTAACCAATCCCCAAATATAACCTTTCATTCATTCAAACTCATCAGCAAAATTCCCAACATGATAAACACAACCCCACTCCAATGTTTTATGCCCGCTTTTTCCTGATAGAAAAATTTCCCCGCCAAAGTGACCAGAATAAAATTTATACTCAACATTGGATAAGCAATTCCTAACGGCAATATCTGCAATAGACGAAGCCAAAATAACATGCCAACAGCCAATAGAATCACAGCCCCTATTAACCATTTCAGCGCAGATGCCCGCTGATAAACATCACTGCGCCAACACATCACAGCCTGTTTCTGACATAACTGACCAGCACATGTCAGTAAGCTAATCAGCAACAATAAAGTGAAACTTATCATGGTCGCTTCTCATAAACCAAAATAGCAAAGCGATAATTGCGACTAATTTGATCTGCCTTTGGCAAATCAGGTAATTTTTCATTTTTATATAAATGAAAGAGTACTGATACCCGCCCTTCTTTACGCGCTTTCGCTAACCATTGCGGAAAATCTTTATAGCTGATATATCGATATTGGCTATCTGGATAATTCAACCCATATTCCAGCTCTCCCCAACGTTCAAACATATAAATATCACTACGCTTCATCTCCCAAGCGACACTGGTCGCAAGACCAACACTTTCCGACAGGATATAGCGACTGTCTGCAAGTTCCTGATGGTGTAACTTAATAAAGTTCTGCGGTAATTTGGAATTAACGGTATTTTCAGGCAAAGCATTACCTATCACTAAACTGACAACAATGGAGCAAAATGCCGCCCATAACCAGTATTTCCCATTCAACGCAAAACACAGATAACCGATAATTCCCCAAATACCAAAAGCAACAATCGCTAAAACCCATTTAAGCCATTCTGATGGCTGATATAAAGAGTGTTTTGTCACTACTTCCATAGCAAACAGAACTATTACCGCCAGCAGACCAAGAAATACGTTAACCATTCCATTGATCTTAAGTAACTCCATCTTGCCATTTTTAACGCAATCGACACCAAATTTAGCCATCATCATTGCCAATGGCGCCATACAGGGCAGGATATAAGTTGGCAATTTTCCCTTCGCAATACTGAAAAATAACAATGGCACGACAAACCAGCAAAGTAGAAAAAACATTTCAGGATTGGATTTTCTTTCTTTCCAACTTTTCATCACCGCCCCAGGTAATAATCCCAACCACGGGATCACACCAAGAATAAGAATGGGTATGTAATACCAGAACGGTGCAATATGCTGTGCATCATCGGAAGAAAAACGCTTAATATGTTCAACCCAGAAGAAATAGTGCCAGTAATCAGGCTCACGTAGGGCAATTGCAATCACCCACGGTAAACTGATTGCTATCGCCGAAATAATGGCAAGTGGGCCAAAGCAGACTATTTGCAGGACCCGCTTCTGATAAATGACAATGGGCAACATCACAATGACCGGAACAGCCAATGCCAGAAACCCTTTAGTCATAAAACCCATACCACAGCACAAACCGAGCACCAAATATGCCATTATTCGCCGTCTGGTACAGTCTGTTTTTACCCCCCAGAAGCTACACATCATGGCAGCCGTTACCCACAAAGAAAACATCGGATCGAGTACGCTATAAGTGCCAATGGCAAATACCAGAAACATTGAGATGTAGATAAGGCTAGTAGCAAAAGCAATATGCCGGTTATGCCACATCATCATAGCAAGTCGATATAATAAAATTGCGCTGATAAAAATACAGAAAACCGATCCAAAACGGACAGCAAAATTATTATCACCAAAAATCCATTGGCTAATATTATTAATCCAATAACCCGCTACAGGCTTTTCAAAATAACGAATATCCAGCAAATACGGAACAATCCAGTCTCCTCGTTGCAGCATTTCACGACTGATTTCTGCATAACGGGTTTCATCAGGCTGCCATAATAGGCGGCCATTCAGGGGTAATAAATAGGTAAGGATAAAAAAAAGAGCCATCAAAAAGGCCCCAACCTTACACGCCCGGTTATTTAACATAGATAAGTTAAGCCTCTTGTTGGCATCCTAACCACCCTTCTCTACCGGGAAATTCAGAACGAACAATTCTCCCAACAGGAAGTCGCTGTATATTTTCAGGCAGCAGATGACTCAATGCACAAAATTGTATGTTTTCCTGATGAACCATTTCCAACAGCGTTGCAAATTCTGTGGACTTGGACATCCCTTCAACTTCCGTATGGATGGTATATACCGGAACTCCCTGGCTGTTTTTCATTTTATCAAAGATAAACTGGTTAAAATCTTCATCTTTAACCTGAATTCCTATCACTTCGTCATAAGTTGGCAACGTCACCGGAATTTGTACGGTACCAAGAGTACCATCAGGCAAGATGGGTCTGAATGGATGAGTTCCCCGACAATCGCTGTTGTAGTCAAAACCAAACTGTTGCTTTACCGCGAGTACGCGTTCATCAGCCCGCCAACCCGCAACAGCAGAACACGTTACCCGTTGGCCGATTGCCTGAACCAATGCATCCACTCCCAATTTAACCTGCTCTGTTAACTGAGCTTCAGACCAACGGCCAACTTTCGCCTGCCAACGCTGATGATCCCAGGCATGCAGACCCACTTCATGGCCTGCATTCAGCGTTTGTTTCATCAAGTAGCCTAAATCTTTAGCAATCTTCTTACCCGGCCATGCAGTCCCCGCCAGTAAAATATCAAGACCATACAGAGATGCTGCATTTGACCTCAACATTTTCCATAAGAATTTTGGCCGTAAAAGACGCCACAAATGGCGCCCCATATTATCCGGCCCAACACTAAAGAAAAAACTGGCCTGAATCTGATGTTTTGCCAAAATTTTGAGCAGTTTCGGTACTCCTTCAACGGTTCCTCGATAAGTATCCACATCAACTCTCAAGCCAATTTGTTTCATTAATTTTTCCCTAATTCTTCCACTTCACCACGCAAGAAGAAATCCAGTGTTTCATTTATCGTCTGTTTCATGTCAATGGTTGGTTTCCAACCTAGTAACCGCTCCGCATTTTTAATACTTGGCTTACGGTGTTCAACATCCTGATAACCTTTACCGTAGTAACTGCCACTTTCAATCTTTTTAAATCCAGCAAACGGAGGAAAATGATCTCTCAATTCATGGTTTTCAAAGCTATCAAGTAATATTTCTGCCAATTGGCGAATACTGGCTTCATTAGTTGGATTACCAATATTGATAATTTGACCGTCACATAGCCCATCTCGGTTTTCAATAATACGGAACAGCGCCTCAATACCATCATTAATATCAGTAAAACAGCGTTTCTGTTCGCCACCATCTACTAGTTTGATCGGTGAGCCTTCAACTAAGTTCAATATTAATTGTGTGATCGCTCTGGAACTGCCAATACGTGCGGAGTTCAAATTATCCAAACGTGGCCCCATCCAGTTAAATGGACGAAATAGTGTGAATTTGAGCCCCTCTTTCTCACCATATGCCCAGATAACACGATCCAGCAATTGTTTTGATACAGAATAGATCCAACGTTGTTTATTGATTGGACCAACAATCAGACGAGAGTCATCTTCATCAAATTCTTTATCATCACACATTCCATAAACTTCTGATGTGGACGGGAATATAATTCTTTTATTGTATTTAACGCAATAACGGACAATCTTTAGATTCTCTTCAAAATCCAATTCAAATACACGCAACGGATTACGGGTATATTCAATTGGAGTCGCAATGGCTACCAATGGCAAAACGACATCACACTTTTTAATGTGATATTCAATCCATTCAGTATGGATATTGATATCACCTTCAATGAAGTGAAAACGCGGATTACCAATAAAACGCTCAATGGCGGAAGAACCGATATCCATACCATAAATATCATAGTTGCCATCACGTAATAGACGTTCTGTTAGATGATTACCGATGAAGCCATTCACACCGAGAATTAATACACATTTCCGGTGGTTAATTTGAGTGGTTGCCTTTGGGCCAACACGGATATCAGTCACCATGCTCATATCTACTGCCAAGCGATAGCCCTGAACATACAAACCCGATTCACTTTGCCCATTGATAATTTCTAACGTACCTTTTCCACAGGCAATAATTAACGGATCTACCGATAATACTGTTCCCGGCTGTTTGTCATGCGCCTCATTCAACGGGCAGGCACGCCAGATAGTAATCTTACGCTCACCTAAGAAAGTAAATGCCCCAGGATATGGCTCAGTTACTGCCCTGACAAGATTGTTAATTTCAGTGGCTGATTTGCGCCAGTCAATCTCACCATCCGCGGCAGTACGACGCCCAAAGTAAGTTGCCTGACTTTCATCTTGAGGTATGGCAGGATAAATTCCCGCTTTGATCTGCGGTAATACTTGATTAAACAGTTTTTCCGCTGCTTCACGAATTTTACCGTGCAAAGTCAACGCGGTATCTGTCTCTGCAATAGCAACCTTATGCTGAGCAATAATATCCCCTGCATCAGGTTTCAACACCATTTTATGCAGGGTTACACCTGTTTCCACTTCACCATTCAAAATCGCCCAGTTAATCGGGGCACGGCCACGGTATTTTGGCAACAGTGAACCGTGCAGATTGAATGCACCTGTGCTCGCCAGCGATAAAATATCTTCACTCAACATATCTCGGTAATAAAAAGAGAAAATCACATCAGGTTTCAGTTCCCGGATACGTTCAATCCAAAGAGGATGGTTAACATTCTCTGGCGCAAAAACCGGCAGGGCCAAATCTGCACTTAAACGGGCAACAGAAGAGAAAAAATGGTTTTCATTAGGATCATCTGTATGGGTAAATACCGCCTGAATATCAAAACCCGCTTTAATTAAAGCATTGATCCCGACACAGCCGATATCATGATAGGCAAATACAATTGCTTTCATTTAGTACTCTTCCTGGTTGTCGTTGGTCTTTTTATCTCCGACCACTTTTTGAATAAAATAACGTGGGCGTGCACGAACATCGTTATAGATACGGCCTATGTATTCACCTAATAAGCCCATCGCGACGAACTGCGCGCCAATAAATATGAAAAGGAGAGCAAACAGAGTAAATACCCCTTCTGCTGCCCATATGGCACCGAAAATCAGACGTAAAACCATCAATAATACAGCCAGCAAAAAACCAGAAACTGCAATCACACTTCCTACCACGCTCAGTAAACGCAAAGGTGCTGTTGTCAGGCAGGTTAGCAAGTCATACATCAGATTAATCAGCTTCATGAAACTATATTTGGAATCACCAAATTCACGCTCTGCATGAGCGACATCAATCTCAATGGTTTTACGGGCAAAAGTGTTTGCCAGAATAGGAATAAAGGTGCTGCGCTCATGGCACTGCAACATGGCTTCAACAATATGGCGACGATAGGCACGGAGCATACAGCCATAATCACCCATAGAACGGCCTGTTGCCTTAGTAATCATCGCATTGATGATTTTTGAAGCTGTTTTACGGAACAGAGAATCCTGCCGATTAGCTCGGCGAGTACCCACAACGTCATAACCTTGTTCAGCTGTTTTAACAAGACGGGGGATCTCTTCTGGCGGATTCTGTAAATCAGCATCAAGCGTAATAACTAAATCGCCATTGACCTGATTAAACCCCGCCATAATCGCTGAATGCTGACCATAATTACGATTAAGTAAAATTGCGATAATATGACTTTCAGGTTGTTCCGCGGCCTGAATCAGAATTTCCGCAGATTTATCACTACTACCATCATCAACCAGAATAAGCTCATATTCCTGAGTCAATTGTTTACAGGTTGCTAAGGTTCTTTCCAATAAAAGAGGCAAACTTTCTTCTTCGTTATAAATTGGAATAACCACAGAAACTTTTTTAATTTGTTCAAATGACACTTATCTGTGCTCCGAAATAATTTCTTGTAAAGCATCAATGACACGATCTACATCATCATCACTCATATCAGGAAAGAGTGGCAATGAACAGAGTGTTACTGAATTCCATTCTGATTCAGGTAATGACAACTGCGGATACCGATCCCGATAATATTTTTGTGTATGTGCAGCTCTGAAATGCAAACCTGTGCCAATATTCTTATTTTTCAAACGTTCCATTAATGTGTCGCGATCAATGCCACAAACATCCTTATTAACCCGCACCATAAATAGATGATGTGCATGAATATGCTCATAATCGGGCACACTTAACATCTGCAAAGGCGAATCTTTTAATGCCGCTGAATAACGAGCGACAATTTGCCGGCGGCGAATATTCATTGATTCCAATTTACTTAATTGCACGACAGCAATCGCAGCGTGAATATCAGATAAATTATATTTGTAACCCGGTTCTACAACTTCCGCCTGTGGTCTCCTGCCTTGAGTCTGACGATCAAAAGCATCAATACCCAATCCATGAAACTTTAGACATCGAATTCGTTCAACAAGTTCATTGTTATCAGTAGCAATTAACCCCCCTTCTGCACAAGTGGCATTTTTTATGGCATGAAAAGAGAAAATCGCGGTGCCATGCTCACCAATCCATTCATTCTTATAACGGGTTCCTAATGCATGAGCAGCGTCTTCAATCAATGGAATACCCGCCTCCTGAGCAATTCCACGCAATATATCTAAATCACAAGGCGCACCGGCATAGTGAACCGGAATAATCGCTTTGGTTCTGGAAGTAATCGCCTTTTTCACTGTCTGCGCGTCAACCATTAAAGTATGACGATCAACATCAATCATGATTGGTTCAGCACCAAGCAAACAGATCATATTTATTGTGGAAACCCAAGTTTGAGACGGTGTAATCACTTCATCACCAGGGCCAATTCCCAGTGCCATTAGTGTCAGATGCATACCCGCCGTCGCCGAGGCCAAAGCAACCGCATGTTTGCAACCAAACATGCGGCAAAAGTCCTGTTCCAATTGATGATTTTGCGGGCCTGTTGTAATCCACCCCGAACGAAGAACTTTCTCTACTGCCTGAATTTCTTCATCACCCATCGCAGGACGAGAAAATGGAAGAAAACTATCCATAAAACACAGTCCAATTCATTCATAATATAACGATATATTAGATGACTATATTTGAACGAATCGTAAACACAGGTATGATTTAGCAAATTAAGTGGAAATTACAATAGATTCACGGCAGGTACGTACATAAGGCTGGACTATAATTCAGGCAAAAAAACCCGCCAATATTTATCTGTCTTTTCTGGCACACATTTGATATCAGCGGCAAAAACTCTGGAGAGCGTATTTTCTTTCATTACCTCATCCGGCTTTCCATTCGCAACCAGTGATCCATTAGCAAGCAACCAGATCCGATCAGCTTTATCATAGCTATGATTGAGATCATGACCACTCATGACTACGGTTCCTCCGAGTTCACAGAATTTCTTTATCAACAGATCAAGTGCCGCGACCTGAGTGATATCAAGATTATTCGTAGGCTCATCCAAGAGCAATAATTTGCCTTCCGAATTGATTGATGGCCAGACTTGTAAAAAAACTCCGGTTAATCGCACCCTTTGCCATTCACCACCAGATAGATTGCCTACAGGTGTCTCTAGAAACTTTCCCAACTTAAAAAAGGAACAGAGTTCTGACAACACACCGTCACAATTAACAAGATGGGCTGCTAAATGCAGTCGCAAATATTGAAAAACCGGCATTATTGGCACAGAAGAAATTTGCTGGCTAAGCCATGCTCTGTAGCGTGCTAATTGGCAGTGACTATATTGACTAAGGCACTTTTGTTGCAAATCAATTGCACCACTATAGGGTAAAATACCGGCCATACAGGCCAATAGTGTACTTTTTCCTGAACCATTCGGCCCAATGATATGTATCTGTTCACCTTGTTGTACCAACGCTGTCAGCGGCATTAATCGGTTTCGTACTGATACCTGATTGAGAGCCATCAACTGATTAGTCACTTGCACATTATTCACTTTTTTAACTCCAGTCTCTGACCCTCAATAATAACCAAATGAAGACTGGCACACCCAATGTTGCAGTCACAACGCCAATCGGTACTTCTGCATTATTCAAGCTAAGACGAGATAGCAGATCAGCCAGCAATAATCCATAACCGCCGGATAGAACACAGGCAGGCAGTAGAGTTTTATAATCTGTTAGGCCGCATAAACGCAAAATATGTGGAATAACCAAACCAATAAAGCTAATTGTTCCAGCAAGTGCAACACTTAACCCTACCAACAACCCAACAGCAAAAACAAATAAATTACGCCAATAATAAAGTGAGATACCTAGCTGTTGGGCCTGTGTTTCTCCCAGTGAAAGAAAATTAAGTACTTTTCCTTGTCTGCTCAACCAAATAATCAAAGGAAACAAAGCGACTACCAACCATTGCTGCCGCCAGTCTATTCCACTGAAACTCCCCATCATCCAATACATTAGCTGACGCAAGTCCAGGCTAGTACTAAAATAAACCATCCAGGTCATTAACGCACCAGAGACAACACCAAAAGCAACCCCTACCAACAACAAACGGGCATTATTCAGATAACGATTTCTTGAAAAGGTCAGCAATATCATTGTGACGGTCAGCGCACCGAGCACAGCGCCAATACTTAATAACCAGAACGGCGCAATGCCATGAAACATCAACACCAAAAACACCACCACCACGCCAGCACCATTACTGACCCCCAATAGCCCAGGTTCCGCCAACGGATTTTCAAACAGTGCCTGCATTACTGCACCCGCCACAGTCAGGCTCGCACCTACAGCAACGACAGCTAATACACGAGGAAAACGTAACTGCCACACAAACAATTGACCTGTTTCAGAAAACCATTTATTAGGCCAGATCCAATTTTCCCCAGCACAAAGCGAGAGAAAAAAAACGAGTAAAAATAAACACGTGAGAATTGCCAGAAAACGATAATCATGTCTTTTCTGACGAGTCACTAATTCAGTGATGGAATGAGTGGATTGCATGGTAAATCAAGCTCATGAGGGAGGATCATTTAAGAAAAAGGCCGCTATTGATGCGGCCTTTTTGATTATTCTTTAGGTGTGGCTTTCTCAACCCTGCTTTTTAACTTCTGACCAGGACGGAATGTCACTACTCGGCGAGCTGTAATCGGAATGTCCTCACCAGTCTTAGGGTTACGTCCCGGACGTTGGTTTTTATCCCGTAAATCAAAGTTGCCAAATCCAGACAATTTTACCTGCTCACCATTCTCCAAAGAACGACGCACTTCTTCAAAGAATAATTCAACCAGATCTTTAGCATCACGCTTGCTAATTCCCAGTTTCTCAAACAGATTTTCTGACATTTCAGCTTTAGTAAGCGCCATAAGTTCAGTCCCTCAAGGATGCTTGGAATCGCTGTTTCAGCACTGCAACACATTTATTAATCGTCGCAGCAATCTCTTCTTCTTCCAGTGTACGCGCGGTATCCTGCAAGATAAAACTTATAGCAAGGCTCTTATGACCCTCTGCTACACCTTTACCACAATACACGTCAAACAAGTTTATGCCAACTATATGATTTACGCCAACTTTCTTGCATTCAGCCAAAACATCTTCTACAGCAACATTTTCAGGCACCACGATCGCAATATCACGACGGTTTGACGGGAAACGTGAAATCTCTTTCGCATCAGGAACCACGCGGCTTGCCAGCTTGTTCCAGAGTACTTCGAATACCACGGTGCAGCCATTTAAGTCAAGTTTGCGTTCCAATTCTGGGTGAACCACACCAATATATCCGATGTATTCATTTTCCAAATAAATCCCGGCGCTTTGACCTGGGTGCAACGCCGGATTTACATCTGCTCTAAAAGAAATCTTAGATAATTTTCCAGTTAACTCTAGAACGGCTTCCAAATCGCCTTTCATATCGAAGAAATCAACGGACTGTTTTTCCAGTGACCAATGCTCTTCAAAGCGATTTCCTGTAATAACCCCCCCTAGCATCAGCTCCTGACGAATACCCTGATCAGCATTTTCATCAGGAACAAAACACAAGCCAGTTTCAAACAAGCGCACACGGTTTTGCTGGCGGTTCTGGTTATATACCACCGTTGTTAACAAACCAGTCAGCAGAGATAAACGCATTGCTGACATATCCGCTGAAATTGGGTTAGGCAGCATCAACGCTTGTTGCTGTGGATGTAACAGTGCCTGAGTTTTGGGATCAACAAAGCTATAAGTAATTGCTTCTTGATAACCTCTATCAACGAGCATCGTTTTAACACGTTGCAGGGAAAGATCCGCTTCACGATGTTTTTTCATGATAAGATCTGCGTGCATCGGTACATCTGGAATATTGTTGTAACCGTAGATACGGGCAACCTCTTCCACCAGATCTTCTTCAATCTCCACATCAAAACGCCAGCTTGGTGCAACCGCTTGCCAACAATTTTCCTGAATAGTGACTTTGCAACCTAAGTGGGTCAGGATGTCACCAACCTGTTCATCAGGTATATAGTGACCAATCAAACGATCCAGTTTTTCACGACGCAATGTGATTGTCGCAGATTGAGGCAATTGAGATTCATCAGTAACATCAATAATCGGGCCGGCTTCACCACCACAAATATCAATCAACAATTGAGTTGTTCTCTCTATTGCTTTGTGTTGTAACTGAGGATCAACTCCACGTTCATAACGGTGAGAAGCATCAGTGTGTAAACCATAACGACGAGCACGGCCAGCAATCGCTAAAGGAGCAAAAAATGCGCACTCAAGTAAAATATTTTGCGTTTCTTCATTCACACCTGAATGTTCACCGCCAAAAATACCAGCCATTGCAACAGCTTGTTTTTCATCAGAAATAACTAGGGTATCAGTAGAAAGATTGGCTTCTGTACCATCCAGCAGCACCAATTTTTCATCCTGCTTCGCCATGCGCACAGTGATTGAGCCATTCAAGCGCTCCAAATCAAACGCATGCAATGGTTGGCCTAATTCAAGCAATACATAGTTAGTCACATCGACAATCGGGTCGATGGAACGGATACCACCACGACGTAATTTTTCACGCATCCATTGTGGTGTTGCCGCTTTCACATTAATGTTTTTAATTACCCGTCCCAGGTAACGTGGACAAGCTTCTGTTGCTTCAACACGAATAGGGAAAATAGCATCTGTTGTCGGTTTTACTGCCTCAATTTGTGGCTCAGATAGTGGCATTTTATTAGCAACCGCCACATCACGCGCAACCCCTATAATACTTAGGCAGTCAGCGCGATTAGGCGTAACACTAATTTCAATGACCTTATCATCCAGCTTCAGATATTCACGCAGATCAACACCTAAAGGAGCATCAATTGGCAATTCAATAATACCGTCGTGATCCTCAGAAATACCCAGTTCAGAAAAAGAACATAACATCCCTTCAGAAGGCTCACCTCGCAGTTTTGCCGCCTTGATTTTGAAATCACCCGGTAATACAGCACCCACGGTTGCTACTGCAACTTTCAACCCCAAGCGGCAATTTGGCGCACCACAAACAATGTCCAGCAGTCGTCCACCGCCTACATTCACTTTTGTTACCCGTAGCTTATCTGCATTTGGATGCTGAGCACATTGAACAACTTCACCGACAACCACACCATGAAATTGACCGGCAACGGCTTCAACGCCATCAACTTCCAGACCTATCATGGTAATTTGATCAGATAATGTTTCACTGCTAATGGCTGGATTTACCCATTCGCGTAACCAGAGTTCACTGAATTTCATGAGATATTCCCGCCCTTATTTAAACTGTTTGAGAAAACGCAGATTATTTTCGAAGAACGCGCGCAAATCAGTTACACCGTAACGTAACATTGTCAGACGCTCCACTCCCATGCCGAAAGCAAAACCAGAATAAATTTCAGGATCAAGGCCAACATTATGCAATACATTAGGATGAACCATACCGCAACCCAACACTTCCAGCCATTTGCCGTTTTTACCCATTATATCAACTTCCGCCGAAGGTTCTGTAAATGGAAAGTAAGAAGGTCGGAAACGAACCTGCAAATCTTCTTCAAAAAAGTTAGTCAGGAAATCGTGCAACGTTCCTTTCAGGTTGGTAAAACTGATATCACGATCAATAATCAAACCTTCCACCTGATGGAACATGGGCGTGTGTGTCTGATCGTAGTCATTACGATACACGCGCCCCGGTGCAATGACGCGAATTGGCGGCTGTTGACTGTGCATAGTTCTAACCTGAACACCTGAAGTCTGAGTACGCAACAAACGCTTGGCATCAAACCAGAAAGTATCATGATCAGCACGTGCAGGATGGTGAGCAGGAATATTCAGCGCATCGAAATTATGATAATCATCTTCAATCTCAGGGCCTGATTCTACAGAAAACCCTAATTCACCAAAGAAAGTCTCAATACGCTCTATTGTGCGGTTAACCGGATGTAGTCCACCATTTTCCATACGGCGACCCGGCAATGATACATCAATCTTTTCCGCTGCTAAACGGAAGTTCAGAAGGTCAGTCTCCAGTTTTTCTTTACGGATATTTAGAGCTTCCTGGACTTCTTGCTTAGCCTGATTAATAACCGCCCCTGCTGCTGGGCGCTCTTCGACCGGCAGATCACGCAGCGATGACATTTGGAGAGTTAAATGGCCTTTTTTGCCTAAATATTCAACACGCACCAAATCCAACGCAGCAACATCCTGGGCATCTTCTATGGCTGCTCTTGCGTTTGCAACCAGTTCAGCGAGATGTGGCATCGTTTTCCTCTTCCTTCGGCCTAACGGCCTGCTAGTAATGATCGTTAATGACCTCTATATATACCCGTTATCTTTCAAGTTGCCTCTTTGTTGGCTGCACTCGCTCACCCCGGTCACATAGTTACCTATGCTCCCGGGGATTCGCTCCCTTGCCGTCGCGAAGCACCTTGAAATCCATAGGGTATACCTATTTCTGTTTTTACTGTCATAAAAACAAAAAAGCCTCCACAACGGAGGCTCAGGCGCTACTTTTCGTTTCTTTTCTTACGCGCAAAGCCCCCTGAATTCAGGTGCTAAAGTAAAAAAAGATGCGAAAAAAAGCTAAAGACATAATGTTAGTTCTCTCAGAGTAAAACTCTTTTTTGGCAACGACTCTCTCTCGTAAGCTACATCTGACAACAAAGTAAAAGAGGGAGCATGCCCCCCTCTTACTACTCTAACTTATGCCAGAGCGCTCTTCGCTTTTTCAACTAAAGCAGCAAATGCCACTTTGTCAAACACAGCGATGTCAGCCAGGATCTTACGGTCGATTTCAATAGAGGCTTTTTTCAGACCATCGATGAAACGGCTGTAAGACAAACCATTCTGACGTGCAGCAGCGTTGATACGTGCAATCCACAGTTGACGGAACTGACGTTTACGCTGACGACGGTCACGGTAAGCGTACTGCCCTGCTTTAATTACTGCCTGAAAGGCAACACGGTAAACGCGCGAACGGGCACCGTAGTAACCTTTCGCTTGCTTTAAAATTTTCTTGTGACGTGCACGGGCGACAACACCACGTTTTACGCGAGCCATATACTTCTCCTATCGTCTCTGAGTTCTAATCTAAAAATTGCTTATGCGTACGGCAAGCAAGCAACAACCAGGCCCAGATCACCTTTGGAGACCATGCCCTTTGGACGTAAATGACGTTTACGCTTGGTTGATTTCTTAGTCAGAATGTGACGAAGGTTAGCGCGCTTACGCTTAAAACCGCCACTTGCAGTTTTTTTAAAACGTTTAGCGGCGCCGCGTACTGTTTTAATCTTTGGCATTTTAATTTCCACTTCGCATTGTGAATTACAATGAATTAATCAGGCGAACAAGCCCCAACCAGATGAACCGACTGGAGCTTATTACTTGATTGCCTAACTATTTCTTCTTAGGAGCGAGCACCATTATCATCTGACGGCCTTCAATCTTCGAAGGGAAGGATTCGACTACCGCCAATTCATCCAGATCGTCGCGAATGCGGTTAAGCATTTCGATACCAATCTGTTGGTGTGCCATTTCACGCCCACGGAAACGCAGGGTGATTTTGGCTTTATCGCCATCTTCCAGAAAACGAACCAGGTTGCGTAGTTTGACCTGATAGTCGCCTTCATCTGTACCAGGACGGAATTTAATTTCCTTAACCTGAATAACTTTTTGTTTTTTCTTCTGCTCTTTGATCGACTTACTCTTCTCATAGAGGAACTTGCCGTAATCCATAATACGGCAAACCGGCGGCTCGGCATTCGGGCTGATTTCAACTAAATCAACACCCGCTTCCTCAGCTTTTTCAAGAGCTTCCCTCAGACTGACAATGCCAATCTGTTCGCCATCTAAACCTGTTAAACGAACTTCAGAAGCGCGAATTTCTCCATTAATGCGATTAGGACGCGCTGTTTGAATTCTTTTTCCGCCTTTAATACCTTATTCCTCCAATTGATGAAGATTACGACTGCGTATTTCTATAAGCAGTTTTTCGATGAACTCGTTAACATCAATGCTACCCAAATCTTTACCACGGCGGGTACGAACGGAAACTTTCCCTGATTCGACCTCTTTTTCACCACAGACAAGCATGTAGGGAACACGACGTAGAGTGTGTTCACGGATTTTAAAGCCAATCTTCTCGTTTCTCAAGTCTGCTTTTGCACGAATGCCAGCATCTTGAAACTTTTTTACTAATTCCTGTACATAATCAGCCTGGCTATCGGTGATATTCATCACCACTACCTGCTGTGGAGCAATCCATGTTGGGAAGAAACCCGCATACTCCTCAGTTAGGATGCCGATAAACCGTTCCAGTGAACCCAGAACCGCACGGTGAATCATTACAGGAACTTTACGTTCATTATTTTCACCTACGTAGGATGCATTCAAACGACCTGGTAGTGAAAAATCGAGTTGCACAGTACCACATTGCCACGCACGATCCAAACAATCATGCAAAGTAAATTCAATTTTCGGTCCGTAGAAGGCACCTTCACCTGGCTGATATTCAAATTGCACGCCATTTTCTTGTAGTGCTGCCGCCAAAGCGTCTTCCGCTTGATTCCATTGTTCTTCAGTACCAATGCGCTTTTCCGGGCGGGTTGACAGCTTAACTATGATCTTTTCAAAACCAAAAGTGCTGTAAACGTCATACACCATCTTAATGCAATTGCTGACTTCCCGGTGAATTTGCTCTTCTGTACAGAAGATATGAGCATCATCCTGAGTAAAACCACGAACCCGCATCAAACCATGTAATGCCCCTGATGGTTCATTACGGTGACAACTACCGAACTCAGCCATACGTAACGGTAAATCACGGTAAGATTTTAAGCCTTGGTTAAAAATCTGAATATGCCCTGGGCAGTTCATCGGCTTAACGCAATATTCACGGTTCTCTGAAGAAGTGGTAAACATATGCTCACCGTAGTTTTCCCAGTGACCCGTTCTCTCCCACATGACACGGTCCATCATAAACGGACCTTTAACTTCCTGATATTGATATTCTTTCAGTTTGGTCCGGACAAAAGTTTCCAGCTCACGGAAAATAGTCCAACCATCATTATGCCAGAATGCCATACCTGGAGCTTCTTCCTGCATGTGGTAAAGATCTAATTGTTTACCAATTTTACGATGGTCACGTTTGGCCGCTTCTTCCAAACGTTGCAGATAAGTATTGAGCTGTTTCTTATCAGCCCACGCAGTACCGTATATCCGCTGCAACATTTTATTGTTGCTATCACCACGCCAATATGCCCCTGCGACTTTCTGCAATTTAAAATGATGGCAGAAACGCATATTTGGCACATGTGGGCCACGGCACATATCAATATATTCTTCATGATTATAGAGACCAGGACGATCATCTCGACTGATGTTTTCATCCAAAATTTGTACTTTATAATCCTCACCACGAGCAACGAAGGTATCACGAGCTTCTTGCCAGTTCACTTTTTTCTTGATGACGTCATAGTCTTTTTTGGCAAGTTCCAACATCCGCTTTTCAAGCAGTTCAATATCTTCCTGCGTCAGAGCACGACCAAGATCAACATCATAGTAAAAACCATTATCAATAATTGGACCGATAGCCATTTTAGTATCTGGCCATAATTGTTTAATTGCATGGCCTAACAGATGAGCGCATGAATGGCGGATAATTTCCAGCCCTGCATCATCTTTACTGGTGATGATGGCAAGATTGGCATCTGAATCGATTAATTCACAAGCATCCACTAGCTCACCATTTACGCGGCCAGCAATACATGCTTTCGCTAAACCCGGACCAATATCACAGGCAACATCCATTACAGAAACGGCATGATCAAACTGGCGTTGGCTACCGTCAGGAAGAGTAACAACAGGCATTTAAAATCCTTATCTACAGTGGTGACCCACACGAAAGGTCACTTGAAGGAGTTTGATATTCAACTAAAATAACGATTTAAATTATTATCTCGTCAATCCATTAAAGTTTGGTACTAAAATTGGTACACAATGTAAAAAGTGATTACCTTCAATACCGAAACACCGCGAAAATATACCACCAACAACCAGTCAGGTCACGGCGATGTTTAGTATGGGTAAAATCATTTGCATTTATTAGTCGAATCCATCTAATCAAGACATATATAGAAAAACCCGGCATAAGTTATATATGCCAGATTATCATACGGATACAGGATCGTTTTAGTCTATTTAAGCCATTACTGAACCTCTTCGTTACAACCCTCTGCCAACACCATATTTAAAGCCTGAACCAAAACGACTTTATCCTCATTATTCTCTAACAGACTAAAATATGTTCGACCATCACCCCTTTGGTATGCTGGTCGAGCCGGAGGTATAAATCACATACGCCAGATGGCGTGGGGTTAATGCCGGTACTTGCGGGTTGCTATCCGCTCTGGCGAACTCGCGACGCAAATTGCCACGGGCGGCTTGTTGTTAACGATAAGCCTTTTTCACCTTCCACAAATAGCGTGGAGCCTGAGGTGCTGGATGATTATCCTGAACATACCGATAAAACTCATCCGGTGTCATGCTGTTTATTTTATTGACAGCTAATTGACGATCTGCATTAAAAGTACGCAAAAGAGCACCCGCACCATTTACGTAGGCAACAATAGTGGCGTAGTGGAGAGTCTCAGGGTTATCAATACCTGCCAGATGTTGCTCCTTCAAGATACTGATATAAGCAGTGCCAAGATCAATATTAGTTTTAGGATCTTTCAACTCACGAGTTGTTGGCTGACCAGAACGCCCTTTCTGTCGATACACATCCCGCCCTGCTGTCGATGCTTTAATTTGCATAAGACCAATTGCATTCGATTTACTGACTGCATTAGGACGAAAACCGGATTCAACTTGAATAATCGCTCTGATCAGAGTTTCATCAACGCCGTACCGATTGGATGCCTGTTGAATAAAGGTATCAAAAGGCGTCGGCGGGAAAGAAGAAATTCTAGCTGCGTTGGCAGTATTGCTAAGCATACGTTGCTGACCGGACTGTTTACCAACATTTGTTTGCTGAACATTTCTCTCAGCACAACCGACGACTAACAGCACGACCAGTGCCATAAAGCTCAGTCTTAATTTCACCCTATAATCCTCTGGATCAAATTTTGCTACAGCGCAGCATATACAATTTCGTTTACGATCTAAAAATATTTTTACTTAACTTTTCACTGTATTCGTGTTCATATCATATGGAATGACTATTGCGACAATCGCTGTTTCCAAATTTTATCATCTTGACTTTACTTAAATGATATTGATAATCGTTATCATATACTTATAACAAGTAAGGTTTGAATTTATGAAGAAAAAACTTTCTCTGCTTTTACTTTCTCCTCCTGTTCTGGGAATTATGTTGATTCTCTTATCTGTAATTCTATTTAGTCATCAGGTATCCGCCGCCAAACAATTTAAAGTTGTCACGACCTTTACTATTATCCAAGATATTGCACAAAACGTAGCAGGTGATGCGGCGATTGTTGAATCAATTACTAAACCTGGTGCCGAAATCCATGATTACCAACCCACCCCCAAAGATATTATAAAATCTCAACATGCTGATTTGATCCTTTGGAATGGGCTAAATCTAGAACGCTGGTTTGAACGCTTCTTTGAAAACCTTAAAGATGTACCTGCCGTTGTCATTACTGACGGCATTGAACCACTACCTATCCGTGAAGGGCCTTACAACGGGAACCCTAATCCTCACGCTTGGATGTCACCCACAAATGCTTTAATCTATATTGAGAATATTCGCCAAGCATTTGTGAAATACGATCCTGAAAATACAGAGATTTATAATAGGAATGCCAAAGCCTATGCTGAAAAAATTGCCCAACTGGATTCTCCACTGAGAGAACGTCTTTCTCGTATTCCACAGGATCAACGTTGGTTAGTCACCAGTGAAGGGGCTTTTAGTTATTTAGCTAAAGATTACCAATTCAAGGAAGTTTATCTATGGCCAATTAATGCGGAAGAACAAGGTTCACCACAACAAGTTCGTCATGTCATTGATACTGTAAGAGCAAACAAAATCCCAGTTGTATTTAGCGAAAGTACAATTTCAGATAAACCCGCAAAACAAGTCAGTAAAGAAACAGACGCCCGTTATGGTGGCGTTCTTTATGTAGATTCACTCTCCGGCAGTACTGGCCCGGTACCAACTTACATTGATTTACTGAACAAAACTGTAGATACAATCGCAAAAGGATTTAATCAATGAATAGCAATATACTGTTTGAACGTCCTCATTTAGTCGTTGATGACGCCACTGTGACTTATAACAACGGTCACACAGCTATTTATGATGCAAGTTTTTCTATCACCGGTGGAACTATTTGTGCGTTGGTGGGCATTAACGGTAGTGGTAAATCCACATTGTTTAAGACTATCATGGGACTGGTAAGCCCATCTCAGGGAAAAGTAACTCTGAGTGATATGCCAGTCAAAAATGCGTTGAAGAAAAATATTATTGCATATGTCCCTCAAACAGAAGAAGTCGACTGGAACTTTCCAGTATTGGTTTCTGATGTCGTTATGATGGGCCGCTATGGGAAAATGGGATTCCTGAGAATCCCAAGTAAAAGAGATCACCAAGCTGTTGATAAAGCACTTGAACGTGTCGGTTTAACGGCCCTACGCAACCGACAGATTGGCGAACTCTCAGGCGGACAAAAAAAACGGGTTTTTCTTGCAAGGGCTCTGGCTCAGGAAGGTAAAGTTCTATTACTAGATGAACCTTTTACTGGTGTTGATGTAAAAACAGAGAATGCCATCATTGACCTGTTGTGTGATTTACGTGATGAGGGCCATCTGGTTCTGGTTTCTACACATAACCTCGGTAGCGTGCCTGAATTCTGCGATCATGTTATCCTAATCAACCGAACGGTTCTAGCAAGTGGCCCAACAGAAACAACGTTCACCCAAAAAAATTTAGAGATGACTTTTGGTGGAGTACTTCGTCATATTAATCTATCCGGTCCGGAATTACATGATGATGATGATCCACGCTCCTTGACTGTTATTACTGATGATGAACGCGCAGCCGTATTTTATGGTCATGATCATCATGTTCCGCCAAGGCAAGGTCAGCATAAGGAGAAGCGTCAATCATGACAGAGCTTTTGCTGCAACCTTTTCACTACAATTACATGGTAAAAGCCATCTGGGTTAGTGCCATCGTCGGTGCCGTCTGTGCCTTCCTTTCTTCCTACCTGATGTTAAAAGGCTGGTCATTGATGGGAGACGCGCTCTCTCACTCAGTTGTGCCTGGCGTCGCTGGTGCTTATGCGCTAGGTCTTCCTTATGCAGGTGGTGCTTTTTTTACCGGAATGCTGGCAGCTCTGTCTATGACTTTAGTTCGTCATATCACTCGCTTACGTGAAGATGCAGTAATCGGGTTCATTTTTTCCACTTTCTTTGCGGTCGGCTTATTAATCGTTTCCCTCAATCCTACATCGGTTAACGTACAAACCATTATTTTCGGCAATATCCTTGGCATCGCTGATGAAGATGTTCTCCAAGTTGAAATCATTATTGCGATTTCATTTATCGTGCTCATGTTTATCTGGAAAGATTTGCTAATTGTATTTTTTGATGAAACGCATGCTCGCTCTATCGGCTTATCCCCCTTGCGGATGAAAATCATTTTTTTTACTTTGTTGAGTGCTTGTACTGTCGCAGCTTTACAAACTGTCGGCGCTATTCTGGTGATTGCAATGGTTGTCACTCCAGGCGCAACAGCTTACTTATTAACAGATCGTTTTAAGCACCTGCTGATCATTGCCGTTACTATTGGTTCCCTGACCAGTGCATTTGGCGCTTACCTAAGCTTTTTCCTTAACGGCGCTACTGGTGGTGTCATTGTCACGCTGCAAACCGTTATTTTCCTACTCGCATTCTTCTTTGCACCAAAGCATGGGCTATTCGCTTCACGTATACGTGCCAGAAAAGAATCCTCAGCCTTGGCTCAGGAGACAACACAATTATGAATGAGTTGACACAGTTAATCACTGAGCCGTTTATGTTTCCATTTATGCAACGGGCGGTATTTGCTGCTATTGTAACAGGCGCGGTATGTGCAATACTCTCTTGTTATCTGGTTCTTAAGGGCTGGTCGTTAATGGGTGATGCCATCTCTCACGCTGTATTACCAGGCATTGTACTAGCTTTCGCTGCTGGTATACCGCTGGCTATTGGCGCATTCTTTTCCGGTATCTTTTGTGCTGTTGCAACAGGATATTTGAAAGAACATAGCCGGATAAAAGAAGATACTGTCATGGGAATTGTCTTTTCAGGCATGTTTGCCTTTGGTTTAGTTCTTTTTGCCCGAATAGACACTAACCAACATCTCACTCATATTCTGTTCGGAAATATTCTAGGGATCACTAAAGATGAATTGAATCAAACATTATGGATTACCTGTATCACTATGGCGGTAGTACTGCTAAAGCGCAAAGACTTCATGCTTTACTGCTTCGATCCAAACCAAGCACGCGTAGTGGGATTACCTGTTAAGCTTTTGCATTACGGTTTACTTTGTCTATTGTCAATGACCATTGTCGCTTCCCTGCAAGCCGTGGGAATGATTTTGGTTATCGCAATGTTGATATCACCGGGAATCATCGCTTTCATGTTATGCCGCAGTTTTGACCGAATGTTAATTGTCGCTATCATTGCATCAGTCAGTTCCTGTGTCCTGGGTACTCTGGTCAGTTTCCACATTGATGGTGCAACGGGGCCATGCATTGTTATTGTTCAGGCTATCTTCTTTACACTGGCACTGGCTTACAGTCAGATAAAACTTGTAAGAACAAAATCCAAACGTAAAACGTATCAAGCAGCCCTACAAATCTCTAACGAACCCAATCAATAACAAAAAGGGTTATATCTGTTTTGAGATATAACCCTGTTAATCATCTTTTTTACCTGATCATATGTTTTCTCTGACTATAATTGTTCATAAAGTAATTGACGACATAGAGAGGTGAACCATGTGGCAGACAGTAAATCGTTTGTTAAACGAACATTTCGGTGTTGCTGAAATTCACGATAAAACTGAGTTAGCCGGAGGGGACATCCACCAAGCTTGGCGAGTCACACATGGAAAACGACAAGTTTTTGTCAAATCAAATCTGCGCGAGATGCTCCCTGTCTTCAAAGCAGAATCAGAACAGCTTGAACTCCTGGCACGCAGCCAAACTATCCGTGTTCCAACTGTTTATGGTATTGGCAACACCCGTGACCATAGCTTTCTATTGCTTGAATTTCTGCCTTTAAAATCTTTCGACCCTCACAGTGCCTATTGCTTCGGTCAACAACTGGCAAAACTTCATCAATGGAGTGAGCAACCTCAATTCGGCTTTGACTTTGACAATATGCTGGCAACAACTCCACAACCTAATGGCTGGCAACGACGTTGGCACCAATTTTATGCGGAAAAGCGGGTTGGTTGGCAATTACAAATCGCAGCAGAAAAAAACATGATATTTGGTGATATTGATAATATCGTTCAAGCTATAAGTAACAAACTTCAACACCATCAGCCACAACCCTCTCTGTTACATGGCGATCTCTGGCCAGCTAATTGTGCTTCACTAGATGACCAAGCCGTTGCCTTCGACCCAGCCTGTTATTGGGGAGATCGTGAATGTGATTTCGCTATGTTACCGTTATACCCTGACTTACCAATGCAAATTTTTGATGGCTATCAGAGCATATGGCCACTCCCTGCCAACTTTATTGAACGGCAACCTGTGTATCAGCTCTATTATTTGCTTAACCGGAGTAATCTATTTGGTGGTGATAATCTTATTGCGGTTCAAAATATTCTCGATAATATTTTGACTGAAAATAGCCAATAGATGGGTAATCAGGCTGCGAAAATACTTATTCCGCAGCTATAGCCAACCGGAGAATCTACCAGCCTAATATTTTCAATAGAAAATAAAAAATTGCACCGATAATTACCGGTGAAATATATAAGATATAAATCTGACTGAACAGTGTATGACGAGGAAGTTTAATTTTTAATTCAATCTGTTCTCTCGTCAGGCCATCATTGCCTTTAGCTTTTTCAATAATAAGCTGATCTTCAATGTTTTCTCGTATAAACTTCACTTGTCTGTATATCCGTTGACCTGACGCACTCATAGCAAGGCCGAAAAAAATAAGAAAATAGATAATCAGGAAACCAAGCGTTGATCCGGTAAAACCAGCCAGACGATCAGGTGTTGGTGAGTTTTTCCAGAAGAAATCCAGAAATGGGGTATTAAAACGCACCATTTCAGCCATCATTTTCAGGAAATCATTCAAAACAGCATTGATACCATCACCTTTAATACCGTGCAGCCAGGCAAGATTAATCACAGAAACAATGGTCGATAAAAGTGCCGGAACAAAAATCACCCAACCTAAAACTCGCTTAATAATAGCGATGTATCCGGCTTTTTGGTAAGTCATCGATACCCCTCATAACAATAAGCAGATTTTATTTTTGGCTAATCATAGCCCATCAATCACCAAATTTAACTTTATATTTAATTAACTAAGCATTTCTTACCATGTTCCCGATCAGGAAAAGATTTCACCTACTGAGATTGTTACAATCAGCTTTCGCTAACTGTCTGACCAAAGAGAGATACTTAAATGTCTTTTCATTTACCAATAAAAGCAGCCATTTTCGATATGGACGGCTTACTGATTGACTCTGAACCCTATTGGACCCAAGGAGAAAAAGAAGTATTTAGTGAATTAGGTCTGGATTTCTCTTTAGCAGAAAAACTACCAGATACTCTTGGATTGCGAATTGACCAAGTTGTGGAACTTTGGTATCAGGCTTCTCCCTGGCAAGGGGCATCAAAATCAGACGTGGAACAGCGAATTACCGACCATGTTATCGATTTGGTAAAAGAAAACCGTCCTTTACTCCCAGGTGTTGAATATGCTTTAAACCTTTGCCGCAAACAAGGACTAAAAATCGGCCTAGCCTCAGCTTCTCCACAATATATGTTGGAACAAGTACTCGAAATGTTCAGCCTTAATCACTATTTTGATACTGTCGTTTCTGCTGCCAACTTACCTCATAGTAAACCCAATCCCGAAGTTTATTTGCGCGCTGCTGAGCAATTGGATGTCGCTCCGATAAATTGTGTGGCCCTGGAAGATTCATTCAATGGAATGATAGCAACAAAAGCTGCAAGAATGCGTTCAATCGTTGTGCCATCCGCTCATCACTTTGATGACCCAAGTTGGGTTCTCGCAGATATTAAACTACATTCTCTCGAGCAACTCACTGTCATGAACATCACCTGATTATAACTTTAGCTGCCATCATTTATGCCAATGGCAGCTTCTTATTGTTCACATAGTAGTCGTAGCGCTTATGTCTTATTCTGTCAAATAAAAATCTAATTAAATATTAACGTCATATATTAATAAATAAGATATTTTTGCTTTTCACCCTCTATCTTACCCACATAAAACCCTCTATACTTCGCCGACTGTATGGATAGACAGTTATTAGTCAGAGGAATTTATGACCGCAGAAGGGCATCTTTTATTTTCAGTTGCCAGCATCATCTTGGCACATAAGCTAGAGATAACACCAGAGATAGCTTATGGAGACTGGTTGCATATGCTACCAGGGGTACTGCTTACTGCCTTGTTACCCGACATCGATCACCCTAATTCAACCCTGGGTAGATTATTCAGATTTATCTCCATTCCTATTGCCAAACTCTGCGGTCATAGAGGCTTTACTCACAGTTTACTTGCTCTCATATTAGGGATTACTTTATTTTGGCTAAAAATACCCGAAGAGTGGCTAATTCCAACTGATTTTTTCCATGCCATGATTGTTGGCTATTTGAGCCATCTGGTTGCAGATATGCTAACACCTGCTGGTGTGCCGTTATTATGGCCAATCAAAATACGTTTCTGTCTACCTGTGCTTGGCAAGCAAGGAAATAAGAAAGCAGAAAGGTTTATTTCTGCCTTATTAATTGTCATTGCCATTTTTCTACCAGAAAATATTGAATATTCTATACTTTTTTATATAAATCGCATCAAAGATCTCTATTTCTAATGCTCTAATTGACTAAAAATAAATCTTAAAAGTCACATTAATTATATTAAATTCTATATAGTTATAAATGAGAATAGTTTAATCTGGTACTATATTCCCCAACTGCTTGTTGTAATGTGTTCGTTTGCAAACCTACACGATTCGATACAGCTTATGACTTAACTAAATTGAATTCTGGAGTTTGGGGATGAATTTACCACTCATTTCGAATGTGCTCGTCTTCGTAGCACTGCTTTTGCTATTGTCAAAAGCCAGTTCACGGCAATGGAATCTGTCGAAAAAGGTTTTTGCGGGCCTTGCCATTGGCATTACTTTTGGCTTAGCACTGCAACTGGTTTATGGTTCTGATAATACCATAGTGAAGGAATCCATATCATGGTTCAACATTGTAGGTAATGGCTACGTACAACTTCTACAAATGGTCATTATGCCTCTGATATTTGCCTCTATTTTGAGTGCAGTCGCCAAACTACACAAAGCATCTTCTCTGGGAAAAATCAGCTTTCTGACTATCGGAACGTTGTTATTCACTACAATGATTGCAGCGCTTATCGGTATCATGATTATCAACCTGTTCGGCCTGACTGCTGAAGGTCTGATTCAAGGTCCCCAAGAAACAACACGTCTGTCTGCTATCGAAAACAACTATGTCAGCAAAGTCTCTGATTTATCTGTACCACAATTGATTTTATCTTTTATTCCTAAAAATCCGTTCGCAGATTTAACCGGCGCTAACCCAACTTCTGTTATCAGCGTTGTTATTTTCGCAACCTTCTTAGGTATCGCGGCCCTGCAAATGTTGAAAGATGATCATGAGAAGGGTGAACGCATATTAGTCGCTATCGACACTATACAGGCATGGGTAATGAAACTGGTTCGTCTGGTTATGCGCTTAACGCCGTATGGTGTTATGGCCCTGATGACCAAAGTTGTCGCCAACTCTAATATCCATGAAATTGCAAAACTGGGAACCTTTGTTATCGCATCCTACATTGCACTAGCACTAGTATTTGTTGCTCATGGGTTTCTACTTTCTCTCTTCGGCATCAATCCACTTAGATTTTTCAAAAAAACTTGGCCAGTGTTGACTTTTGCATTCACCAGCCGTTCCAGTGCTGCCAGTATTCCACTGAATGTCGAAACCCAGACACTCCGTATTGGCGTACCAGAATCAATCGCCAGCTTTTCAGCATCTTTTGGAGCAACAATTGGTCAGAATGGCTGTGCCGGAATTTATCCCGCCATGTTGGCCGCAATGGTTGCTCCAACAGTAGGCATAAACCCACTCGACCCAATGTGGATTGCAACACTCATTGGCATTGTCACTATCAGCTCTGCTGGCGTTGCTGGTGTGGGCGGCGGTGCTACGTTTGCAGCACTGATTGTCTTACCCGCAATGGGACTACCTGTAACGTTGATTGCTTTATTGATTTCTGTTGAGCCTCTCATTGATATGGGCCGTACGGCACTGAATGTAAGTGGTTCAATGACTGCTGGCACTATTACCAGCCAACTGATGGGACAAACTGATAAAACTATCTTCGATCAGGAAGAACACGTTGAATTAAGTCAGCTATAATTTAAACTTCAAAAACTGTAAAAAAGCCGGAATTGATTCCCCGGCTTTTTATTTTATTCACAATATTATTTATTCAGGTACTGTCCACTACGCAGTGCTTCAATACGTTTGTCCAATGGTGGGTGAGACATGAACAGCTCACTGAATGTTTTTGACTTACCATTAATACAGAACGCCATCATACTGCCTTCTTCCTGCGGTTCATAACTGGTTTTCAGGCGCTGTAAAGCAGCGATCATTTTCTCACGACCGACCAACTTGGCAGAACCTGCATCTGCATGGAATTCGCGATAACGTGAGAACCACATTGTGATAATGCTCGCCAGAATACCAAATACTATTTCCAACACCATTGAAACAACCATGTAAACAATAGGATTGCCCGAGGAGTTACTCTCTTCCTCATCACTGTTGCCAGACAGGAAACTTGATACAGCTTGAGCCAGTAGACGGGAAATAAAGATAACGAAAGTATTTACTATCCCTTGCAACAAGGTCATCGTCACCATATCACCATTAGCAATATGACTAATCTCATGAGCAATAACAGCTTCTGCTTCTGCCCTACTCATGTTATCCAATAGACCGGTGCTGACAGCAACCAGAGAAGCATTACGACGCGCTCCGGTAGCGAATGCGTTAATATCAGGCGCGGCATAAATCGCAACCTGGGGCATGGCAATATTGACTTGTTCCGCTTGACGGCGAACAGTTTCAACTAACCAATGTTCAACTTCATTTACTGGCTGTTCTATGACCTGGGCACCCACAGAACGCAGGGCCATCCATTTGGACATCAACAGGGAAACAAACGCCCCACCGAATCCGAACAGACCAGCCATAATCATCAAACCTTGTACACTACTCCCCTGAATTCCTGTCAAAGAAAGTATTATCCCGAACACCAACATAACAGCGAGGTTAGTGAGGAGGAACAAAACAATTCGCATCATAAAAACCGGCTTCCTTTATTAATAATCAATGCACTTTCAGAACTACTCTATAAATAAGGCTGTTCTTACTATATTCAAGGCTTTTAGCCTGTTAAGCGATAAAACCAACATAACTTTACAAAATCATGAAAAAAACCACATTAGCCTAACACCAATTGGTTAAACAAAATACGCCAATACCTGGTAATACTGAGAAAATGTGAAATAATTCATCCTTCCTGAAAAGAAAAAACACCTTCAAGAGACTGTTTATATTACTGGTAGCCCAATATACCATTCACTCAAAACATCCCAAGCGAACGATATTGGGCATTAATCATTAACAGGCTTTAACCCATTATTTTACTTAGACTTAGCCAACATTTTCTCAGCAGGTTGGTGCGCTAAATCAAGTGCAATCTTCACTGACTCATCAAGATAGGGATCCGGCCCCTGATAATCTTTAGGCAAATCATCCAGTGAAGTTAACGGTTTTTTACCCTCGCGTTTAAAGCGATCATTTATGCGATTCAACTTCAGAGCATCCGCTTCTTTATTCTCTTTCTCTCTTTGTACATAGTTCAGAGAAACAATATTTTTATGCTCTTTCAGCGCTTTATAGTGAGCAATATCCTCATTGATATACTTGAATTCTGGATCAGTTGTAATGCGGGCATTGTGAGCAACATTCAACTGAGGAACCAATGCAGCAATAATTTTAGACCCTGTATAATGGGCAGGAGGAATGCTATCCCAAGGCAAAGCATTATCTTCGAAACTTTCCCCGGTTTCTGCCGGATCAACCCCCGTAGGCATTACGATATCAGGAGTAACCCCTTTACGCTGAGTACTACCGCCATTGACACGATAAAACTTCTGAATCGTATATTGAACAGATCCCAGTGATGGCCAATCAGGACGCATCATTTGATCGTAAATACGACTCAAAGAACGATATTGCTGAACTGTACCTTTACCAAAAGTCGGTTCACCAACAATCAACGCTCGCCCATAATCCTGCATTGCTGCGGCAAAAATTTCAGAAGCAGAAGCACTAAAATGGTCTACCAGAACAACCAAAGGTCCTTTATAGTACACCACTTCATCAGTATCAGAATCCTGACGAATTTTCCCATTATTATCTCTAACCTGGACAATCGGGCCACTTGGGAGAAACAAGCCTGATAAAGAAACCGCTTCTGTCAGCGCACCACCACCATTGCTACGCAAATCAATGACAATAGCACTGACATGCTGTTTGGTCAGTTTTTGTAATTGAGTTTTAACATTATCAGTCAAACCAACATAAAAACCCGGGATATCAAGCACGCCCACTTTTTCCTGACCCATTGTCTTAACTGACATCTTCACAGCCCGATCTTCCAAACGGATCTGTTCGCGAGTTAAAATAACAGTACGCGGTTTTGCTCCTTTGGTATCAGAAATAACCTCAAGCCGCACTTTACTCCCTTTAGGACCTTTAATCAGCGCAACCACATCATCCAGACGCCAGCCAATAATATCCACCATAGACTTTCCTGACTGGGCAACACCGATAATCTTATCACCCACGTTTAATGCTTTGCTTTTGGCGGCAGGTCCACCAGCAACCAAAGAATTTATGACCGTGTAGTCATCATCTATTTGCAAAACAGCACCAATCCCTTCCAGGGAAAGACTCATTTCTGAGTTAAACTGTTCAGTATTGCGTGGTGAAAGATAATTAGTATGAGGATCAATTTCACGGGCAAACGCAGTCATAATCAATTGGAAAACATCTTCACTCTGGCTTTGTGTCAGACGTTTTAACGCGGATTGATAGCGTTTGGTGAGCATCTCTTTGATTTTCTTGTCCTCTTTGCCGCTGAGCTTGAGGTTGAGCCAATCATATTTAACTTTAGCATCCCAAAGTTTATTTAGCTCTTCCACACTCTGTGGCCAAGGGGCTTTGGAACGATCAACATCAATTGTATCGTTACCATCAAAATTCATTGGTTGTTCAAGACGCGATAAAGCGTACTGATAACGCTCAAAGCGACGTTTCTGTAACAAATTAAACAAGTCATACGGAATTTCCAGATTCCCATTTTCCAACTCCTTGCCTAACAACTTTTTCTTATCGGCATACTGAGCAACATCTGACGCTAATAATATGTTATGGCTGTAATCCAGTATATTAAGATAGCGGTCAAATATTTTTGCCGAAAAATCACCATCTAAATCAAATTGGCGATAATGAGAACGAGTGAAGCGGGATGTTACCCGCTCGCTAACTGTTGAATGCTGAGGCTCTTGCTTCAATATAGGTAATTGTTCAATACCAACAGGAACAGCCACTGGACTGTTTGTATTTGCATAACAAGTACCAAAAATTGAAACACCTAAGACAAAAGCCAGTTTGACGAATTTGTTCATGCCCAGGTCGGCCTCCGTATCAGAACTGTAAATGTTCTGCGCGTACAATCATTGCCAAACCGGAAGGCAATTGTACCCGTACACCATCTTTGGCGACTTCAAGCACAGAAGCATCCACTGAACTTTTACCCACTCTTACTTTAATTTCCTGACCAATTTTCAGCGATGAAACATCGACAATCTGAATCGGTACAGGTTGAACAGGTTTAGCAACGGGTTTACGTGCTTGCTGAGGGCGCTTTTGCTGGCGTGGTGGCTGCCGTTTTTCCCCCTCAGTATTATTAGCGCGGCGACGAGGAGCTGGTTTCTTGGCTGTGGGCCGTTCATTTTTTTCACCAGCAGCCACATTTTCAGCTTCACGTTTTTTAGCTCTTTGCTCTGCACGCTGTGCCTGAACCCGTGCTTTAGCTTCAGTCAGTTGCTGAAGAGCGTGCTCAATGTGTTCCGCTTCCAATTCACCGCATGAATTACCATCAAGGTCAACACGCTGCGCACCTTCTTTCACACCATACAGGTAACGCCAACTTGATGTGTACAGACGCAAGGCGGAACGCAATTGTGTTTTACTTAAACACTCTTCGTCCTGAATACGTTCAACGATATCTTGAAAAATACCGATCTTTAAAGGACGAGCTTCACCTTCGGCTACGAAACAGAGCGGGAAACGCTCAGCTAAAAAAGCAATAATCTCTTTACTACTATTCAACTTAGGTTGATTTTCCATGAAATTTCCTGATTACAACGGTTTTGCCAACCAGCATAGGCATGAACTGGCGTCATTATAATAGCGTTGCTGATAAATGCCACGTTATCCATATGTTAAGTTACATTCAATTCAACATATTTCGGCACAACGCACTGTTCTAAATGAGCACAAAGCCCATCAATAAGGGCTTGTAAGCCAAATTCGTCTTTCTCGTCGAACCTATTAAAGACCGTACTATCAATATCCAATACACCAATAATTCTATCGCTTACGATCAACGGCAACACAATTTCAGCGTTACTAGCAACATCACAGGCGATATGACCAGGGAACGCATGAACATCATCAACACGCTGGATACGCTTTTTCAATACAGCCGTTCCGCATACCCCCTTGCCAACAGGTATTCTGACACAAGCAACTTTTCCCTGAAATGGCCCTAACACCAACGTATTACCATCAATCAGGTAAAAGCCAACCCAGTTAACGTCATGCAAACGTTCATACAACAATGCACTGGTATTAGCCAGCGTCGCTATTAAGTCATACTCACCAGACAACAGAGCTTTTAGGTCTCCCGTAAGCTCCCGATAGAACTCATTTTTATTCATAATTGACCTATCCGATGAAATTCACAAAACGCATCTCTATTTTTATATCAAAAAAACATCAAGTGCCCATAACAATAAGGTTAACAGTCTGTCACACTGACGTAAATTTTTTACTGTCTTTAATAAGATATTCTTTAATTATATTTATTGAATACTTGCAAAGGCTAGTGAGATATCACACTACTTCACCAAAACATTATCAGAGGTACAACCAGTATGAATATGATTCACTGTTAGTGCCTCTATGCCCTCATACAATAAAATCAAATTGAGTTTTTACACAATTATAAAGATCAATTATCTGATAACAGTATCGCTCATTAGCCCCTTTCATTTGAGAATTGACTAGTGGTGTAGTAAAAAAACCAAACATTCAAACAAGTTATCCATAGAATTATTGCATTTACCACACCATCACCAACACTTTGAGTCCTTATTACCACACCAAATAAATATTTCCTACTGAATGTATAAAAGGTCAAAGAATAACAGAGATAAAAAAAGCAATATGACAAGAGTAAGTTTTAGAACAGATCATTATAACAGCAATATCATCTACCGATTATCCAGCACAGAAAATATTATTACTGGAAATCTCAGCTATTTGATCTATTCTCAATGATGGCCCTACTGGTCTTACCTGTTATCTAAAAGTTAAGGAGCGATCATGAACCAGACAAAATTAAGAATTTCCAGCTACGAAATTGATGATGCTATTCTCTCTTCACCTTCCCAAGAGGACGATATCACCATTAGTATTCCTTGTAATTCCGACCACGAACTTTGTATGCAGTTGGATGGATGGGATGAACATACCAGTATTCCCGCCTTACTAAACGATAAACACATTCTTCTCTACCGAAAGCATTATGATAGACAAAAACATGCATGGGTTATGAGGGTGGTCTGATGTCCACAAAAATTGTGACAAAAAGAGGCCGAGTTGACTCCTCTACTCGGCCTAGGGAAAATGGCTCTTAAGAGCCGTGCGCTAAAAGTGTCATTGAGACGAAAAACAACTTACAATTTAAAGAGTAGCTGACATACTTGCATTTTACCAACTTTTTGGATAATAAATAATCAAAAACAACATCTTCCATTAAGCCAAAATAGACGCTATCGCTTACTCAATGACATTATCTTTTATCGCACAATGCTAAAGCTGCTTGTTGGAATGGCTCTATACTCATTTTTTGAGTCGGATTTTTGCTATCATCCAATAGAATAATATCCAAAGACTTAGCATTCACTTTCCCCACCTTCATCATATCCGTGGCTATATCATTCAATGGGTATTGCACTAACGTACTTGGATTAATCACAAACAGAGCCTTATTTGCTCGGCAATCCAACATCACCTCTTCCCGTGTAAATGCCCATTTATCACCAAATTGTAGCTCACTCACCGTTTCAATCGGTGCAGCAACATTTTGAAAAGAGAGACAAAACAAGGAAAATAATAAAAGTAAACGTTTCATAATAGTTACCAATGTAGATATAAAAGCGAGCGAAATGGATCTTTTCACACACTATCTATACACTCCCATTTTTTCCATATTCACTATATTTTAGTGTCAAGAATAGACTATACCCTATGGATTTCAAGATGCATTGCGACGGCAAGGGAGCGAATCCCCGGGAGCATAGATAACTATGTGACCGGGGTGAGTGAGTGCAGCCAACAAAGAGGCAATTTGAAAGATAACGGGTATATACCAACAGCACCTATTGAGACAGATAATTAATTAAGAAAATCAAATCGGTTGATAAGTAGCAAAAACAGCAACACATAATAGAACTAATGCTCCAAGAATAATTTCAACCCAACTATTGATAATTAACAATTGATAGCGGCCAGGCTGCTTCAGTTTAGGAACCAAGATATAGCGGTTAATTAATGCAAGCATCACCATACCCACCACCAATGCTATCTTCAGCCATAGCATGGATTGATATTCACTACCGCTATATTTCGGCCAGTTCGGTAGCAAAATTAAGCCGCTTATAATACCAGTAATGATAATTAGGGTTACAGCAACGTGACCATATGTGGAAAAACGCATCATAGAGATCATAATCTGTTTATCCAACCCTATAGCCAATTCATTTTGTATCCGTAAAAATTGCAAACATAACAAAAACGGCCATAATCCACCAAACCAGTATCCAACACTCACTAAGTGAATTACCTGATTAATCTGAGAAAAAACACCTGTTATCCCATCATGCATTACCGAATGGCCTATAAAGGCATGGCAGGAGAGTAAAACAGCAGAACTGATTAACATCAAAATATTTCTGGCTTTTTGTTTACTGATAAACAAAAACCCTGTAGCAACTATTGAAACCAGTATTTGCCATTGCCAAACTTTACCAAAAGTTGTTTCCAATACTGCCAACCAGATTTCTAGATTACAAATATCCTGCCAACCATCACCCATTATTCCCGATTGAATTGCCAACCATCCCATTGTTGTTACTAATGTCACAACTGTACTGATAATTACCCCTACACGAAGGCGCACATCAATCAGAACAGATAAACGCTCAGGAACCAATATGGCAGTAAATATGCTAAAACCAAACACTAACATAACTGCCACGAAATGAGTGAAGCGACAAAGAATATACAGCGTCGCTAGAGACATAATTATTTCACTGTAAAGCTATAGACACCTTTAGTCTTATGCCCATCAACAGAGACCACGCTCCAGTTAACATCATATCTCCCTGTCGTCAGTTTATCTTCGATAGGAAGAATAAGTTTCGTATTAGTTACCGGATCAAGCTTCAATTTTCCCGTTTTAATGGGTTTATTTTCCGGGCCAATCACTTTTATTTTACTAAAACTCAGCTCAATACCTTCAGAAAAGCTTAGCGTGATCACCTGCGGTGTATTTTCTACTGTAGTATCTTCTGCCGGAATTTGTTCTGTTAAATGCGCATGAGCCAAAGCTTGCTGGCAAGATATGGCAACAAAAAGGACAATTAAAGCAGATAATTTTCGGCCAAAAGAGCGGATTGTGCTAATGGTCATCAATAACCTCTTAATTTTCAAATGAATCTCTATATACCCGTCATCTTTCAAGTTGCCTCTTTGTTGGCTACACTCACTCACCCCGGTCACATAGTTACCTATGCTCCCGGGGATTCGCTCCCTTGCCGTCGCGATGCATCTTGAAATCCATAGGATATAAATTGTCATCATTTTATATCAAAAGAATTATTTTATCTGCGATAACTTACAATAAGAATTTCGTCTTGTGAACTATCGCGCAAAAATAAAGGAAAACCGCAGTATTGACTTTAAATACCTAAAGTTATTGCGACTACTGCGGCTAATTAATTCCATTTCATTAGACAGGATTTGCAGCAGCCAGACCTTTCAGATCCTTATCTAATAAGAAAAGTGCTTTACCATCCTCACCAACCATATCCAGTTTATCAAGGATAGATTTAAACAATTTCTCTTCTTCATGCTGTTCTGCTACATACCATTGCAGAAAGTTAAAAGTAGAATAATCCTGCGCGGTTATCGCCAAATGAGCCAGTTTATTAATTTCGGCAGTAATAAATTTCTCGTGTTCATAAGTTCTATTGAGTACATGAGATATAGATTCATAATCGGCCGAAGGTGCATCAATTTGCCCCAAACGTGGCATTGCGCCTGTATCACTCAGATACTCAAACAAGCGATGCATATGTTGCATCTCTTCCTGAGAGTGCGATTTAAAAAACGCAGCGGCACCTGGTAACCCTTGTTCACTACACCATGCACTCATTTGCAGATATAAATTCGCAGAATAGAACTCCAGATTCATCTGCTCATTTAATTTATTAACCATTTCTTGATTTAACATAATAGATACTCCAGTTATTAATTGAACTATATTATGCCAATTAAATGAAAATAATAAAACCCAATAATAAAAATAAATCAAAAATAAGTATCACATTGAAATATCAATATATTTTTTAATAAAAAAATGAAAATGAATCTCATTTAATATATTTAAATGAAAATGAATCACATTTACAAAATAATCTTCATCAAGGAATTTTGATATTTAATGATAATGAATATTATTTATATTTATAAAATAATCAATTCAGCCCTTGCCAGAAAAACCTGCTTGGATTAGTTTTATCACTTTGTGAATGAGAGAGACACTGATGAAACATAATCTGGCCGAACTTTCTACAGAGAATATGGACAAAGTGAATGTTGATTTGGCAGCTTCTGGTGTAGCCTTTAAGGAACGTTACAATATGCCGGTACTTCCTGATACAGTTGAACAAGAACAACCCGAACATCTGCGGCAATATTTTCAACAACGTTTAGTGCATTATCGCCAATTTTCCAAACAATTTTCCAATTTACCCTACGAGCCAAAAGGCCGCTGATCATCCAGTAAGAATGGGTAACCACCGGATAACCGGTGGTTATATACCCTATGGATTTCAAGATGGATCGCGGCGGCAAGGGAACGAATCCCCGGGAGCATAGAGAACTATGTGACCGGGGTGAGTGAGTGCAGCCAACAAAGAGGCAACTTGAAAGATAACGGGTATATCCAATTACTGATCTGCAAACCTATCTGTTGCACTAATAAGCTGATGTAAAATACCCGGCTCATCAAATGAATGCCCTGCTCCTTCAATGATATGTAATTCCGCTTCCGGCCATGCCTGCGCCAGATCCCAAGCATTTTGCACCCGGCAAGCCATATCATATCGGCCATGAATGATAACTGCCGGAATATCCCGTATAACGTCAATATTATTCAACAGTTGCTGCTCCTCATTCATAAAACCCTCATTGATAAAATAGTGGTTCTCAATCCGAGCAAATGCCAAAGCAAACTCATCTTCCGTAAAACACTCTACATTATTTGAAGGAAGCAATGTTACCGTCTCTCCTTCCCATAAACTCCAGAGACGCGCGGCTTCTAATTGCACCCGAAGATCATTACTAGTCAGCCGCTTATTATATGCTCTGATCACATCCTTTCGTTCACTTTCCGATAAAATAGATACCGTTCGTTGCCATTTGTCAGGGAAGAAATTAGAAGCACCATCCTGATAATACCAGTGCAACTCTTGTGGTCTCAGCAAGAAAATTCCCCGAAGAATTAATTCAGAAACGTGTTGGGGATGAGTCTGGGCGTAAACTAAAGATAAAGTTGAACCCCACGAACCACCAAATACCAGCCATTTTTCTACTCCCATCAATTGACGTAAGCGCTCAATATCTTCAACTAAATGCCAAGTGGTATTATTTTCCAAACTGGCATGAGGTCTTGAACGCCCACAACCACGCTGATCAAATAACATGACATGATATTTCTTCGGGTCGAATAACCGACGATGATAAGAGGCAATACCACCCCCCGGCCCACCATGAATAAATACAGCTGGCTTACCTACAGGATTACCACACAATTCCCAATAAATTTGATGACCGTCGCCTGTATCCAAATACCCCGAACGATAAGCTTCACAAGCCGGATATAATTTTCTCAATTCTGACATAACATTTCCTTTACTGGCTAACACCAAATCTAGTATCCGTCTAATGACGGGTAGAGATAACTATCAGAAAATGTCATTTCAATTCGCTATAGCTAATCGTATTTTGCTGACAATCAACGACAACTCGGTAATCTTTGTCACGCTTAGAACCACGAACAGTCAGCGGAATTTTTAATACATCTTTATCGCCAGTGATATTTTCCGCTTTTACCCATACCACTGGTTTAGACGTTCCCAATTGCTTTCTATCTTCTGACCAATGGTTAATGCGGTTTTGCAGAAAATCACGCTTTACTTGAGCGGCAATTTGCGATTTAGTTAAATTGTCACAAGAAATAAATTTATCAACACGTTTGTTCTCCGACACAGCAGATACTGTGAATGAAACCGTGAGCAAAAGTGCAGCACCTGATAGGCCAACTCTGTTAATGATATGACATGCTTTCATACTACCTCCCGTTAATATCTCAAAGTAAGAGATTAAATATGGAGCTAACCTAACATGTCAGGTAAAATAAATGTGTGATTATTGTTAAATAAATAATTTAATTATGTTGATTTTTCATCATCAAACACCACATTAACCTGCTCTTTTCCTCGATGCCGCTCACGAAGTTCTTGTGCAACCAACGCAATCGCTTCGCCACTGCTCATTCCTTCAACCATCAATTGCTGAATTTTTTCTACCGCTCGTTGCTGTTCCTCATGGGATAAAGTTGGCATCTCTGAAAACATGATAATAACCTCTATAAAGTGATCTATGCCGAAGAGTATAGCGATTTTTAACTCAAGTAAGGAATGGATTTCTATGTTAATCTGTAAGGATTAAAATCAAGACTAACTTTTGCATTACAATTGCTAAACCAACACTATACCCAATGGATTTCAAGATGCATCGCGACGGCAAGGGAGTGAATCCCCGGGAGCATAGCAAACTATGTGACCGGGGTGAGCGAGTGCAGCCAACAAAGAGGCAACTTGAAAGATAACGGGTATATAATGAGCATTTCACTACAAAAACGGCAATTACCCTATCAACCAGACGCTGCCATCAACTATTTCGCGCCGATTTCAAATCAGTCTTGGGCGATGCTGTTCCATTCTGGTGCTGCCAACCATCCCCATAACCGGTTCGATATTTTGGTTGCAGAACCACGGATAACACTGCTCAGTCATAATAAATCAACTGAAATAAATGAAGACGGCAATAGCTATATTACTGAGGAAGATCCCTTTTACCTGCTAAAAAAAGACAACTAGAGAAATTAAATATTACAGCAAAGCTTGATCCTGATTTGCCATTTCAGGGCGGTACGCTAGGTCTATGGGGATATGATCTTGGGCGTTATATTGAAGAGTTACCATCACAAGCCAAAAATGAGCTGTCATTTCCAGATATGGCAATAGGTATTTATGACTGGGCGCTAATTGTTGATCATCACAAAAAAGAGGTGATTTTATTCAGCTACAGTGATGTTGACACGCGTCTGAACTGGCTTACTTCTCACCCAGTTTCGCCAAAAATGGCTTTTACGTTGACCAGTGAGGGGCAATCAAATATGAGTGCCAAACAATATCATGAGAAAATTAACTGTATTCATCACTATCTGTTAAGTGGTGACTGTTATCAAGTTAACCTGGCACAACGATTTTGCGCTGATTACCAAGGAGATGAATGGCAAGCATTCATAAAACTTAATGAGAACAACCGCGCACCTTTTTCCGCCTTTATTCGTTTACCGGAAAACAGCGTTATCAGCGTCTCTCCTGAACGTTTTTTACTCCTGGAAAATAAACAAATTCAAACTCGCCCGATTAAGGGAACATTACCGCGCTTAAGTGATACAGAAAAGGACATATTGCAAGCTGTAAAACTGGCAGCCTCGAAAAAAGATCAGGCTGAAAATTTGATGATCGTCGATTTATTGCGTAATGATATTGACCGGGTAGCCACACCGGGGTCAGTTAAAGTTCCTGAATTATTTGTAGTTGAACAATTCCCTGCCGTTCATCATCTGGTTAGCACAATCACCGCAACACTGCCAAATGAACAACATGCTACGGATTTATTACGTGCCTGCTTTCCCGGTGGTTCTATTACCGGAGCGCCTAAAATCAGAGCAATGGAAATAATAGAAGAGCTTGAACCTCACCGCCGACATGGATATTGTGGTTCAATTGGCTATATTAGTTTCTGTGGCACAATGGACAGCAATATCAACATTCGTACCCTCTTAACTGAGAAAGAAAAAATATATTGCTGGACCGGTGGCGGAATCGTTGCCGACAGCATTGCTGAAAAAGAGTATCAGGAAACATTTGATAAGTTGAATCGTATCTTGCCGCAACTAGGGAAAATAAAAGTAATATGATATCACTGTCTGATTTCGTTAACAGATTTCAGTTACAACTTCCACCACCACCTAAACGGCTTTCAGATAACAACCGCCATGCTGCGGTGTTATTACCAATCATCTGCAAACCGAAGCCAACGTTATTATTGACCCGACGCTCCGCCACTTTACGATCACATGCCGGTCAAGTCGCCTTTCCAGGGGGGGCTGCTGATCCTAAAGATAAATCAATAATCGCGACAGCACTACGAGAAGCGGAAGAAGAAGTTAACATACCTCATCAGAAAGTTCAGGTTCTGGGACAACTCGCTCCTTTAAATAGCATCAGTGGCTATCTGGTGACGCCTATTGTCGGATTATTGCCTCCCGGATTATCCCTCCACAGCAACCCGGCGGAAGTTGCCAAAATATTCGAAGTTCCTCTATCTGAAGCGCTTTCACTTTCGAGTTATCATTATCTTGACGTTAGTCGCCGTGGTCAGCGGCATCGTATCTATTTTTACTGGTATCAGCAGCATCTCATTTGGGGATTGACAGCGACAATAATTCATCAATTAGCTCAACAAATTCAAGTTTGATCCAAATCATTTAAGGATAACAAATTTGTATTTTTTTTACTCATCTTTATCGCTGTTGCTATCATAATTCAAAAAAACCTGTAAACTCCCTTATCAACACTACTAAATCACAGTAAAGTAGCGTACCTCAATATATATAACTATATCTCTATCTTTTTTAAGGAGTCTGGCGTGATTAGCGTTTTCGACATGTTTAAGGTCGGTATTGGCCCATCTAGCTCTCATACGGTTGGCCCGATGAAAGCCGGCAAACAGTTTGTCGACGATCTGGTAAACCAGGGATTAATGCCTTCTATCACGCGTGTAGCCGTCGATGTTTACGGCTCACTCTCATTAACCGGCAAGGGTCATCATACGGATATCGCCATTATCATGGGTCTGGCAGGTAATTTACCCGCCACCGTTGATATTGATTCGATCCCCGGTTTTATTCGTGATGTAGAGCAAACACAACGTATTAAACTAGCCAACGGTTTACATGAAGTCGATTTCCCACGTGATAGCGGCATGGTTTTCCGAAGTGATAATCTGTCATTACATGAAAACGGCATGCAAATTCACGCATTCTCGGGGGACAAAAAAGTTTATAGCAAAACCTACTACTCGATTGGTGGTGGTTTTATTGTTGATGAAGAACACTTTGGTAAACCCTCTCAGGATACAAAACCAGTTTCATATCCATTCAATTCAGCAAAAGAATTACTGATGAATTGTAATAAAACCGGGTTATCTATTTCCGGTTTAATGATGAAAAACGAACTGGATCTCCACAGCAAAGAAGAAATTAATGCCTATTTTGCCGATGTCTGGGATACCATGCAGGCTTGTATTGAACGTGGTTTGAACACCGAAGGGGTTTTACCTGGTCCACTGCGTGTACCACGCCGGGCAGCGGCATTACATCGTATGCTAACCTCATCAAATAATTTATCTAATGATCCAATGAATGTCGTGGATTTGGTGAATATGTTTGCCTTGGCAGTCAATGAAGAAAATGCGGCGGGTGGGCGTGTTGTTACCGCACCAACCAATGGCGCTTGTGGCATTGTTCCTGCCGTACTCGCTTATTACAACCATTGCATTGAACCTGTAACACCAGAGCTCTATATCCGCTATTTCCTGGCTTCTGGCGCTATTGGCATCCTATATAAAATGAATGCATCGATATCTGGAGCTGAAGTGGGTTGCCAAGGGGAAGTAGGCGTTGCCTGCTCGATGGCAGCAGCCGGCCTTGCTGAACTGCTCGGTGGCAGCGCTGAACAGGTCTGTGTTGCGGCTGAAATCGGTATGGAACATAACCTCGGCCTTACCTGTGACCCGGTAGCAGGCCAGGTACAAGTACCTTGTATTGAACGAAATGCCATTGCGTCAGTAAAAGCAATCAATGCTGCACGCATGGCTTTGCGCCGTACCAGTGAACCGCGCGTTTCTCTCGATAAAGTTATTGAAACCATGTACGAAACAGGTAAAGACATGAACGCTAAATATCGTGAAACATCCCGCGGTGGGTTAGCAATTAAGGTTCAGTGTGATTAATCAAATAAATAACTTATTTTTTAATCAGTAAATGCTTCTGTAATGAAAATATCCCTACCCTATGGTTGGGATATTTTTTGACCAAAACGTGGAATGATCATCTTTTGATCTAAAAAGATGAATATGTTTTCCATTTTAAACTAATAAGATGTTATCGAAAACAGAATAAATATCTAACAATAAGCAAATTATAGATAATTATAAATTAATTTTGCGATTTTTAGCTTATTAAATTGTTTTGTGGTTAACATTTTTATCTATTTCATTTTTTCTGACTGACAGCAATTTTCCTCTGGTATTTCTAATGTTAATCTAACAGCCGATTTTTTCAGTCAATAAGAGATAAAGTCTAAATCAAGTCAAATATTTAGGTATCATATTGATAAAAGGTCACTATTCATACAAATAAGATTTTTATTGGAGGAATGATTCATCAAAATTATTGCAGTAACTTTGTAATAATCCTGCGTTTATATTGTTAACAGAGGGGAAAACAGGTGAGTATAGCCATTATGATTGGCACACACGGGGCTGCGGCTGAGCAACTGCTTCGTACCGCAGAGATGTTAATTGGAGAGCAAGAAAATGTTTCTTACATTGACTTCGTTCCTGGTGAAAATGCCGATACCTTATTTGAAAAATACAACAGTAAACTGGAAACGCTTAATACAGCGCAAGGTGTACTGTTTCTTGTCGATACATGGGGAGGAAGTCCATTCAATGCGGCTAGCCGTATCGCCGTAGATAAAGAGAATTATGAGATCATCACCGGAGTTAACGTTCCAATGCTGGTTGAAACCTTTATGTGTCGAGATGATGACCCATCTCTGGCAGAACTGGTTTCTGTTGCTCTGGAAACCGGGAAAGAAGGCATCCGGGCCCTGAAAACAGAAGAACCTCAAAAAGCTGAACCAGCCAAGCCCGTGGCATCCGTTGCGGCACCTTCATTTGCACCATCAACCGGTAGTCATATGAAAATTGCACTGGCTCGAATTGATGACCGCCTCATTCATGGTCAGGTTGCTACACGTTGGACAAAAGAAACCAATGTCAAACGGATCATTGTCGTCAGCGATGAAGTTGCTGCTGATACTGTCCGTACCACCTTGCTAAAACAAGTTGCTCCACCGGGGCTCAGTGCTCACGTTGTTGATGTTGCAAAATGTGTTCGCGTTTATAACAACCCGAAATATGCCAATGAACGTGTCATGTTACTGTTTACAAACCCAACAGATGTTTTGCGTTTAATCGAAGATGGTGTCGATATCACTTCTGTCAACATTGGTGGAATGGCTTTCCGTCAGGGAAAAACGCAAGTTAACAACGCAATATCCGTTGATGAAACCGATATTGCAGCTTTCCAAAAACTAAATGAACGAGGCATTGAACTTGAAGCCCGTAAGGTTGCCAGTGACAGCCGCTTACAAATGATGGATCTACTCCAGAAGGTTAAAAACGAAAATCAGAACAGAGCAATTTAACTATTACTCAACGACAAAAATCACTCAATGACAAAAATTTCTCACCAAATTTAATTTGGTTACAGGAGACAAACAATGGAAATTACCGTTGTTCAAATTGCATTGATATTCATCGTAGCTTGTATAGCCGGAATGGATTCCATTCTTGATGAATTTCAATTCCACCGCCCACTCGTGGCCTGCACCTTAATCGGGATCATTCTTGGTGACATGACAACCGGTATCATTATCGGTGGTACGCTAGAGATGATCGCTCTTGGCTGGATGAATATCGGTGCTGCAATTGCCCCGGATGCGGCCTTAGCATCAATCATCTCAACGATTCTGGTCATCGCGGGTGGTCGTGATATCGGTGAAGGTATCGCTTTGGCCATTCCACTGGCAGCAGCAGGGCAAGTGCTGACTATCATTGTACGTACCATCACAGTCGCCTTTCAGCATGCTGCTGACAACGCGGCAGAACGTGGCAGCCTGCGTGCGATTAGCTTGATCCATCTATCCGCATTACTG
Organism: Photorhabdus kleinii; assembly: GCF_025384885.1. Classification (NCBI taxonomy): domain Bacteria; kingdom Pseudomonadati; phylum Pseudomonadota; class Gammaproteobacteria; order Enterobacterales; family Morganellaceae; genus Photorhabdus; species Photorhabdus kleinii. The sequence continues at coordinate 138,614 of NZ_JAJAFY010000001.1, read as the reverse complement.
CTCCAGGCTATGCGTATCGCCATCCCTGCCCTGATCGTTGCACTATCGGTTGGTACCAACGAAGTCCAGCAGTTACTTGCTTCTATTCCAAAAGTGGTAACAGATGGCTTGAACATTGCTGGGGGTATGATCGTCGTTGTGGGTTACGCAATGGTTATCAACATGATGCGTGCCGGTTACCTAATGCCCTTCTTCTATCTCGGTTTCGTCACAGCGGCATTCACTGATTTTAACCTGGTTGCATTAGGCATTATTGGTATTGTTATGGCTGTGCTGTACATCCAGCTAAGCCCTAAATATAACAAATCTCAGGTAGTGGCTACCCCTGGACACACCAATAACGACCTTGATAACGAATTAGATTAAAAGGATGAGCAACATGTTAGATACAACAAAAACGACTGCTCAGACAGCAGACCAGAAAAAACTGACACCCAGTGATATCCGTGGTGTATTTCTCCGTTCTAATGTATTTCAAGGTTCATGGAACTTTGAACGTATGCAGGCTTTGGGTTTCTGTTTCTCTATGGTGCCAGCTCTTCGTCGTTTGTATCCAGAAAATACCGATGAGCGTAAACAGGCACTCAAACGCCACCTTGAATTCTTTAACACTCACCCTTACGTCGTCGCACCTGTACTGGGTGTCACGCTGGCAATGGAGGAACAGCGTGCTAATGGCGCAACGATTGATGATGGTGCGATTAACGGTATCAAAGTCGGTCTGATGGGGCCATTGGCCGGTGTTGGTGACCCTATTTTCTGGGGGACAGTCCGCCCAGTATTTGCTGCTTTGGGTGCTGGCCTGGCAATGAGTGGTAGCTGGCTTGGGCCTGTCTTGTTCTTCTTCTTATTCAATCTAGTACGCCTATTAGTTCTCTATTCAGGTATCTCTTATGGTTATAAGAAAGGGATCAATATCGTTCAAGATATGGGTGGTGGCTTCTTGCAAAAAATGACGGAAGGAGCGTCAATCCTTGGTCTATTTGTTATGGGGGCATTAGTTAATAAATGGACGAAAGTCAATATCCCGCTGGTTGTATCAGAAATTCCTAACCAACAGACAGGTGAAAAGACAATAACCACGGTTCAAAATATCCTCGATCAATTGATGCCAGGCTTGGTACCACTTTTGCTGACATTTGCTTGTATGTGGTTATTACGACATAAAGTCAATGCCCTGTGGATCATTATTGGTTTCTTTATTCTGGGAATTATTGGCGCCAGATTTGGTTTCCTTGGTCTCTAGTACAATATCATTCGGGGAGGAACTCCTCCCCATATTTTCTTTTTCATAACAATGCAAGGATAAGGAATGAGCCTTAATGATATAGTATTAGCTGGTTTAATCGTACTAATGCTAGCTTTTGCTGTTTATGACGAATTCGTGGTTAATTTTCTAAAAGGGAAAACTTACTTACAAATAAAGCTAAAAAGAAAACATAAAATTGATGCACTCATCTTTATTATCCTGATACTTATTGTTGTTTATAATAATATTACTGCTTATGGTAGCCGTTTAACCACATATTTATTGCTGTTTACTATCTTGATGACTATTTATATTGCCTATATACGTTCGCCTAAATTATTTTTTAAAAATAACGGTTTCTTCTATGTAAATACCTTTATTTCCTATAACCGGATAAAAACTATGAATTTATCTGAAGATGGCATTCTGGTTATTGGTTTAGAAAACAAGAAATTATATATATCAGTAAGCCAAATTGATGATTTGGAAAGAATTTATAAATTTCTCATCGAAAACAGATAGATAAGAAAAAATAATAAATAAAAAAGCAAATAATAAACAGTCAGCCTTACGCTGACTTTTATTTTCCCTATAAAACAGATAATGATAATTATTATCAATATCGTGCCTTAACCCTAAAAATAATATTATTTTCCCTTTTTGAATTATTGTGCTATCTTTTAAATTGTCATGGGGAGTAGCCTGTTTCAGAGAAACGATTTAGTTAATTTCTCTGAAAAGCCCGTATCAACACGCTCGTTACAAAATAAACGTGGTGCGGGTAGCCTTATTGCTATCCTAACAGGCATTATTGTTGCTCAAAATAGCAAAAAAATAGCCTAATGGGATAGCTATTAATTCGGTTGGCAAGACCATTGCATATAACACCATCATTGGTTGGGGGTGGATTATATGTATATGGAAACACCCAACCGAGGCTATATTAATGAATATGTACGCAACCCTTATCCTGGCTTTAGCACTCTCAATGGATGCCTTTGCTGCTGCAATTTGTAAAGGGGCCGCACTACATAGACCACATTTTCGTGAAGCAATCCGTACAGGTTTGATATTTGGCTTAGTAGAAGCCTGTACCCCATTGATTGGCTGGTCGATAGGGCTTTACGCCAGCCAGTATATTATGGAGTGGGATCACTGGATTGCTTTCACTCTGTTATTTGTTCTAGGTTGTAGAATGATAACAGAGAGTTTTAAAGCAAATCAGGAAAAAAAGTGTGAATCACCCTGCCGCAATAACTCAATAGTGTTGATAACAACAGCCATTGCCACCAGCCTGGATGCAATGGCAATTGGTATTGGGCTCGCGTTCCTTGAAGTCAATATCGTACACACTGCGATGGCTATCGGAATGGTGACAATGATTATGGCAACATTGGGAATATTAATTGGCCGTTATATTGGCCCACTGCTAGGCAAATGCGCTGAGCTTATTGGTGGACTGATTCTGATTGCAATTGGCTTCAATATCTTATTTGAACATCTCGAATTATTTATGTACGCGAAATAACTCTACCAGCCCAAAATATCTATCTGTTAAACACTATATTTTGGGCTGAAATCTTGATCAATTAAGGCGTTGATAGACCCGCAGTATAAAATCAGTTTCACATTCAAGCAGCGCTCTATCTGCCAATTCTTTTTTCACATCTTCTATTGCTCGCCAGGCAAATGGTGTCATCTGTAATAAATGATACGCTTGCACGCCATCTAATTTCATTGGGTAAGATAACGATTCATCGGTTATCAATTCAAATCCTTCCAATGGTTCTGCCTTCAATGGATGAAGATGAATATTTTGATAAATCAACTCTTTGAGCTGATAAAGATGGCGAGGACCGGGAGTAACTGTCAAAACAATTCCCTGTGGCTTAACCACCCTTGCCAATTCCTCCGCTTTACAAGGTGCATAAATTCTTAACACCCCGGCAAGCGATTTATCGGCAAATGGCAAACGATGACTCGACGCAACACAAAAGCTGACAGCAGGATAGCGCTTAGCGCCATAACGAACCGCGATCTTAGCAACATCTAACCCATAGATTTTAAGATTACGTCTCTTGCCTAACTGTGCTTCAACCGCAGCGGTGTAATAACCTTCACCGCATCCTATATCCAGCAAACTTCCTGCATTTTCTGGCAGATACTTTTCCAGTAATTCCGAAACCCGTTGTTGTAATGGTTGATAATGCCCTGAATCCAAAAATGCTCTTCTTGATTGCATCATCTCTGGGCTATCCCCCGGTTCCTTGGATTTTTTATGCTGAACGGGCATCAAATTAACATACCCTTCTTTAGCACAATCAAACTGATGATTATTCTCACAGCGCCATTGTTGTCGAGTGAGCAATAAAGATTGATGACATAAGGGGCATTGATAAGACATAAGATTCCAAAAATATAAGCAAAAACCAGCCAGCACTATAGCATATTCTGATACTTTTCGTCGTAAATCATGCTAATTAATCATTTTATATGAACAATTAATCATTATCTTGAATGAAATTGTATTCTATTATTTTCAGTCCTTTCTTTGAAGCGTCTCGCAATATTTCTATGGAATAAATCTATTTATCAGGTATGATTCTTCAATCAAAAGCCAATAAAATATTATTGCTAATGAATCATTTAACTAATAAAAACAACTAATAACGCAGGTAATATAATGAACATTTTCATACAATATTTTAATAAATTAAGATCAATTTCCCCGAAATTCGATATTATGCCCAATACAAACTATTTTTATTTCATCCCACAGAAAAGTGACGCTGACGCTTTAGCAGATGATCTGGATAAGGTTCGTGCGGACTTTGCTGCCGTATTAAAGCAATTCAATGATGAAATTATATTATCTACAGGGAAAGAGACGATATATGAGCCAAAGAGTCACCGGAAAACATCCCAAAATAGCTAAGCAATCTAATCAAGGATACCCTATTGATTTCAAGATGCATCGCGACGGCAAGGGAGTGAATCCCCGGGAGCATAGCAAACTATGTGACCGGGGTGAGCGAGCGCAGCCAACAAAGAGGCAACTTGAAAGATGACGGGTATATCTATAGGGAAAGAGACGATATATGGGCCAAAGAGTCACCGGTAACGGTATTATATGCAATGGTCTTGCCAACCGAATTAATAGCTATCCCATCAGGCTATTTTGAACAACAATAATGCCTGTTAAAAAACACTAGAAATTACTTTATTTTTATGCCCTGCATAAGTGAAAGGCCATTTCTGAGACACAGGATTAATACCATTCACGGCAACTTGGGAATATCCGTCACCAAATTGCACTTTTCTTACATTGTGAACAAACTCACCAGCAGGACTATTCTGTACCTGAGTTCACCACTTAAATTCTTTTATTGCCATGTTTCACTTATAAAAAAACCTGTCGGAGCAGATTGGTTAAAAATAAAAAAACCAAAGTTAAGTGGCTAGATATGAAAAAACCCCGCTTGAGACGAGGTTTGATACCTTACGAATAATTAATTTACATAGACAACGCTTTTAAAACATGAATAGGATCTTTTTCTATTGCTTTCAGCAATGCTTTTGCTGGCCCGGTTGGTTCACGTCTTCCTTGCTCCCAATTGCGTAAAGTCCCAACATTAACGGAAATCAACTTAGCAAAACCAGTTTGACTTAAGCCTGTCGCTTGGCGAATATTCTTTACTTTTATCGCCTCAACATTAATTTCACGAGAGGGCACACGTTCACCATTAATAATCTCATTCATCTGTGTCATACTTTCAGTCAGCCTGGCAAATAATTTACTATCCATCTTTACCACCTCTCATTTAAGTCTCTCAGGATATTCTTCTCTGATTCACTCAGATCGTCTTTTGCGCCTTTTTTATAAATCAACAACAATCGGATATGTGAAACATCCACTTTGTCGTAATAAATAATACGTACACCACCACGCTTTCCCTTACCACGAGAGACCCACCTGACTTTACGCAACCCGCCAGTACGCTGGATAACATCTCCAGCCGTGGGATTATCTGCAAGATATTGCTGAAACTCACGATATTCATCGCCACTTAATAACTCTTTACAGTCCTCAGTAAAAATATCAGTTTCAATGAATATCATATTTAAGTACGTCATAAGTGTATGTGAAATCATCATATGCCCCATCACACAGTAAGTCAATGACGCATAAATGTCTATTGATATAAACTGCTTTAATAGTAGGTGTTTTTTACCCTCCTTTGCTTAGGGTTAGAATGAGCAACTAAAAAAACAATGCTGATATATACCCTATGGATTTCAAGATACATCGCGACGGCAAGGGAGCGAATCCTCGGGAGCATAGCTAACTATGTGACTGAGGTGAGCGAGTGCAGCCAACAAAGAGGCAACTTGAAAGATAACGGGTATAGATGTCGTGGAATTTGTGCACATAGCCCATTTGTTGTCATTAAACCCAGTCCAGATTCTGGACAAAATAAAGCTGAAAAAACCTAGTCTTAACAAAAACCTAAAGTGAACATCCACAGTGCATATCACAAATAAAAACACCAAAAAACGCTTTAATTTTATTGGTGTTTTTAGTTTAGGCTTCAACCGATGTCTATAGACTCTGAGAACTTTCCACTCTTATAAATTACGAATAAAAACACATATAAATCAGCATATTGCAACAACAGGAACTCACAAGACCATGAAAAATACCACGTTCTAATCAAGGGGTTAATTTGCGCCCTACATCGGTTGCATCTTACTCGCATCCTGTTCCGAGGCCGTGGCGATCTGTCTTTCATTTGGTGTCTCCCTCCTTTCAAAGTGCACGGTTTGGTAGCCAAGTTCCGTGCGATGCCATCGCGGCTAGAACGGTTGTGCTTACCTAATACTTTCGTCCCAACCACCGTGTTTCGCCTGTGTCACTTTAGCTTTTATCCTCGCCTCTAGCGACTTGATAAACCGAACCGAGGCCGCAACGTGATTGAAGAGAGACTCCAGCGCATCCTCAACCATCATCATCCCCCCTACAAATGGACGCGGTTGCTTGCCGAAAGCTTCTTCACGGAAGGCTGTCCATCAATCATGAGCCGTCCCGATTGCTTCCTCAGTTCGATTATTGAAGTTGTTTCCGAACGAGGGGCCTACTTGGCTTTTCAGTTCGATGGCTGCGATCAATTGTCCCTTGTAGAGCACCAAAGCCAAGAACCCGTCCATGTTCTTGCCAGCGGTGACTCCTGCACGTTCACCTTGGTCAGCCTTGCCCGACTCTATTTATTTTTGTCTTGCTGCTTCGCGGTTGCCCCAAAACTCCTTCACGGCTTCGCGGGCTTTCTGTTCGTAGTCGACGAGATCGAGCGCCATTTATTCTCCATTTCCCCCGAGGGCAGATCGTTCTTCTTGGCTTAGGTCGTAGAGCCTGAACACAGCCCGGTTGCAAGCTTGCAAGTCCCGTTTGATAGCAGCCTCGGCTAACTCACGGCGCAGCGGTTCTGGCACTTCAGCCCAGTGCGGAATGCGAATACGGCGCAGGTACTGCGCTTGGAAGCGTAGGAATCCACCTCGCATTTTCGTTGAATAGGTCGCCACAAACAGACGAGTGACAGCGGATAGCAGAACAGCCTGCAAGGCCCGTAAATCCCAGTCGTCTGACGTGACGTAGTAGAGGTTGTGATGAGGATACAGTTCACCATCTTCATAGACGATATGCGCCTGTCCCTTGATATCTGGAATCAGGAGCTTTGGCCTCGCAGCCAACGACGGCGTGATGCGGTCAATTGTGCGATACCAGTTGGCCGGAGCTTTCTGCGCACAGTGACGCCCAGCGATCACCTCTCGTCGAACCTCAAGGTAGCGCCGCAGACGGGGATACTCGTCAAGATCGACCAGTCCGCCCTGCTCAGCAAAGGGGTTGATAACACCCAGACCGCGCCAGTCGCAACACCGATCCCGACCTTACACCCTGCCTCTTCCAGCAGGGGAAAGTCCCCCTCCAGACGGCGAATAACCGCCATCTGGTCGAATGACTCCAGCAACCACGGCTCCGAACCGTTGGTCACTTGGGCAAGTTCACGCACCGGGCCGACTTCCTTCGGCAGCGAGGGTGCTTTGAGCAAACCTGCCAATGCGGTCAGCGTCGCCCGGTCAATAGCCGGGCGGTAAGCGATGCGCGTTGACCCCGGCACTTCACGGCTGATGATAGTGATTGCTGGGTAGGCAATCACATCGGAGTGGAAGGCAGGTGTATCCGCCATGTCGACATAGACTTTCAGGTGGAACCGCTCGGCTACGAGGCTGCGCAGTGGCCCGCCATAGCGGTTTTTCATCCAGCGATCAGCGCAGATGAAGCCTAGGCTGCCACCATCCGACAAAACCGACAGAGACCGCTCGATGAAGGGAATGTAAATATCTGCCCGGTCATACATCGTCAGGTAACGACCGCGATATTCGGCAAGCAGCGGCGCCGGAATCAACTCCTGACGGACATAGGGTGGGTTGCCAACCACAAAATCGAATTGCCCCTCCAGCGGTGCCAGCAGGAAATCGCCTTGCGACAGCCAGTAACTAGCCAACGTTGCCGCAGCATTCGCAGCGATCCCTTGCCGCCTGAGCAGTGCAACAACGGCAGCTTTGGTGCTCTTAAAGGTCTCGTAGTGCAGTTCCACCGCCCGGATTGCATCGGTTAGTTCGTCGAGCGCGGAACCGCTCGGCCTTGCTGCCCGCCATGCACTCAGTAGCCGCTCAATGATCGGCAACAGAAAGTCGCCACCACCAAATGACGGCTCCAAAAGCCGCTTTTCGTGAAGCGGTTGATCCTCTGTGTAACCAACCAAGTCGAGAATGAAATCCACCACCTCAGAGCGCGTGAAAATGGCCCCTCGGGCTTCGAGCCCGCCCTCCGTCGCCAAAGCCTCAGTCGCTACCGTGACGGGACATACAGGCACTGCAACAGCTCTAGGAGTAACCATGCTGCGCACGCTGTCTGCGGCATCTAGTTGTTGGGTCATCCCAAATCCTCATTGGCGCGGCGTGATGACGCCGACGTGCTTGTAAAGTGTGGTTCGGGACACGCCATAACGGCGGGCTACCTCGGCCACCTGAATATCGGGATCGCGCAACAGGGCTTTGATCTCGCGCTCCTGCTGGTCGTCTAGCTTCGGTTTGCGGCCACGTGCGCGGGCTGCTGCAAGCCCGGCCTGCTTGAGCGCGTCGCGCTGCAGGTCCAGGTGCCGGTCTATGCCGGACGCGGGATCATTCCCACTCAATAGTCGCCGGTGGTTTACCACTGACATCATAGACAACTCTCGATATCCCATTGACTTCATTGATGATCCGGTTAGAAACCCGGCCCAAGAAATCGTATGGCAAATGCGCCCAATGTGCGGTCATAAAATCAATCGTTTCTACTGCCCGTAACGAAACAACCCAGTCATATTTACGACCATCCCCCATCACGCCCACGGAGCGAACTGGCAAGAATACGGTAAACGCCTGGCTGACTTTATTGTACAAATCAGCCTTGTGCAGCTCTTCGATGAAAATAGCATCAGCCAGACGCAGCAGATCGCAGTACTCTTTCTTCACTTCACCCAGTACACGAACACCCAAGCCAGGGCCTGGGAATGGATGACGGTTCAACATGTCATAAGGCAATCCCAATTCCAAGCCAATCTTACGCACTTCATCTTTGAATAACTCTTTCAGCGGTTCCACCAAACCCAATTTCATCTCTTCCGGCAAACCACCTACGTTATGATGAGATTTGATAACGTGTGCTTTGCCTGTCGCAGATGCTGCTGATTCGATGACATCCGGATATATAGTGCCCTGTGCCAGCCATTTAACCTGAGCCTGTTTGCTCGCCTCTTCATCAAAGACTTCAACAAATACACGACCAATTGTTTTACGCTTCTCTTCAGGATCATTGATGCCAGCCAGTGCAGTAAGGAAGCAGTCTTCTGCTGGGACATGAATAATATTCAGCCCAAATTTACCGGCAAACATTTCCATCACCTGCTCAGCTTCATTCAAACGCAGTAAACCATTATCAACAAATACACAGGTCAGGCGGTTACCAATTGCGCGATGCAGTAACAATGCGGTGACAGAGGAATCAACACCACCGGACAGCCCCAAAATAACGTGATCTTCACCAACCTGTTCACGCAGGCGTACAACGGTATCTTCGATAATAGAAGCAGGTGTCCACAGCGCTTCACATTGGCATACATCCAGTACAAAACGTTCCAATATACGCTGCCCCTGATGGGTATGGGTGACTTCCGGGTGGAATTGCACGCCATAAAAACGTTTTTCTTCATTTGCTATGATGGCAAATGGACAGGTATCAGTGCTGGCGATAGTGACAAAGTCCTCGGGAATTGCAGTAACTTTATCACCGTGACTCATCCATACATCCAATAATGGTTTACCTTGCTCATTTAATGAATCTTGAATCCCACGGAATAATGCACTCTCCGCTTTAATCTCAACCTGGGCATAACCAAATTCACGCTCAGTAGAATCTTCTACCTTACCACCAAACTGTACTGACATCGTTTGCATACCATAGCAAACGCCCAGAACCGGAACGCCAGCGTTAAAAACATATTCAGGTGCACGTGGACTTCCTTGTGCTGTGGTACTTTCCGGACCACCGGAAAGAATAATACCGCTTGGGTTGAATTCGCGGATTTGCTGTTCAGTGACATCCCATGCCCAAAGTTCACAATAAACCCCGATTTCACGGATACGGCGAGCAATCAATTGAGTATATTGCGAACCAAAATCAAGGATAAGAATGCGGTGTTGATGGATATTAGTTGTCATGTGCGGTGAATTCCAAAAAAACAAGTAACAAATAAAAGATAAGTGGCCCTTATATGGGCCACAATAAATATGGATTACAAACCTAACCGGTAGTTTGGAGACTCTTTGATAATGGTGACATCGTGAACGTGGCTTTCCTGAATACCGGCATTACTAATGCGAACAAATTCTGCTTTGGTTCTCAATTCATCAATAGTTGCACAGCCAGTCAGCCCCATACAGGAACGCAAGCCTCCCATTTGCTGATGGACAATGTTTTTCAGCAAACCTTTATAGGCTACACGGCCTTCAATACCTTCCGGTACCAGCTTGTCTGCGGCATTATCAGTTTGGAAATATCGATCAGAAGAACCTTTGGACATCGCCCCCAATGATCCCATGCCGCGATAAGATTTAAATGAACGCCCCTGGTAGAGCTCAATTTCTCCTGGTGATTCTTCTGTCCCTGCCAGCATAGAGCCCACCATAACACATGACGCTCCTGCGGCGATGGCTTTGGCAATATCGCCAGAGAAACGAATACCACCATCAGCAATAACTGGAATACCGGTGCCTTCCAACGTTTCAACAGCATCAGAGATAGCCGTAATTTGTGGCACCCCTACACCGGTAACAATACGGGTAGTGCAGATAGAACCGGGACCAATACCGACTTTAACCGCATTGACGCCAGCCTCTACCAGCGCTTTTGCGCCTTCCCCAGTCGCCACGTTACCACCAATAATTTGTAGATTCGGGTATTTAGCGCGGGTTTCACGGATACGTTGCAGTACCCCTTCAGAATGACCATGCGAGGAATCAATAAGCAGAACATCAACACCGGCGGCAACCAATGCATCAATACGCGCTTCATTGCCAGCACCGGCACCAACCGCAGCACCAACACGTAAACGACCACGTTCATCCTTACAGGCGTTCGGTTTACGTTCTGCTTTCTGAAAATCTTTAACCGTGATCATGCCAAGTAGATGAAAGTTTTCATCAACTACCAGCGCTTTTTCGACACGTTTTTCGTGCATTTTTTGCAACACAACTTCACGGGCTTCACCTTCTTTTACTGTCACCAGACGCTCTTTAGGCGTCATTACCGCAGTAACAGGCTGATCCAAATCGGTAACGAAACGCACATCACGGCCAGTAATAATACCAACCAACTCATTTCCTTCAGTGACAACCGGATAACCCGCAAAACCATTACGTTCTGTCAATTCCTTAACTTCACGCAGCGTTGTTTTAGGTGCCACAGTGACTGGATCTGTCACTACCCCACTCTCATGTTTTTTGACTCGGCTAACTTCTTCTGCCTGACGCTCAATGGACATATTTTTATGGATAAAACCCATTCCACCTTCCTGAGCCAACGCAATAGCCAAACCGGATTCGGTGACGGTATCCATAGCGGCAGACAACATAGGAACTTTCAAACGAATGGAGGAAGTCAGTTGAGTAGACAGGTCAGCAGTGTTAGGTAAAACAGTAGAGTGGGCAGGAACTAACAGAACATCATCAAAGGTTAAAGCTTCTTTTTTAATTCGTAACATAAGCAATATCTCACCAAGCTGCTGAAAATTTAAGGAATAAAATATTGCCGCGGCATTATACAGAACGTAATCGGTTGCCTCCAGCATTTTATTAAAAAATTTCTTGCTTACTTCATGATGAAGGTTAGTATCAGCATATTAAGTTATTGTTTTGAAATTTGATCTTTCTCACATGTCACTACCTTTTAATACTGGAATTTTTTCTGTCAGCCGTCTCAATCAGACGGTTCGGCAACTGCTCGAAATGGAAATGGGCAGAATTTGGCTAAGCGCTGAAATATCCAATTTCTCTCACCCCGCCTCCGGGCACTGGTATTTCACGCTGAAAGATGAGCGTGCCCAAGTGCGGGCGGCAATGTTTCGCAGTAGCAATCAACGGGTAACATTCAGGCCACAAAATGGTCAGCAAGTTTTGGTTCGCGCGACAATCACGCTTTATGAACCAAGAGGAGATTACCAGCTTATTGTTGAAAATATGCAACCCGCCGGTGATGGCCTGTTACAGCAACAGTTTGAATTATTGAAACAAAAACTTGATACCGAAGGATTATTTGACCAAAGCCACAAGAAGCCCCTGCCATCCCCTGCTCAACAGCTTGGTGTCATTACTTCAACCAGTGGCGCAGCCCTGCATGATATTTTGAATATTTTAAAGCGCCGTGATCCATCATTACCCATCATCATTTATCCAACAGCGGTTCAGGGCACAGAAGCACCGTTACAGATTATCCGGGCTATTGAATTAGCTAATGAGCGTCGGGAGTGTGATGTATTGATTGTTGGGCGCGGTGGTGGCTCGCTGGAAGACTTATGGAGTTTCAACGATGAACATGTCGCCAGAGCCATTTTTCACAGTGATATTCCGATAGTCAGTGCGGTCGGTCATGAAACAGATGTCACCATTGCTGATTTTGTGGCAGATTTACGCGCCCCGACGCCATCAGCGGCCGCTGAGTTAGTTAGCCGTAATCAGCTCGAATTATTACGTCAAATTCAGTCGCAACAACAGCGGTTGGAAATGGCAATGGATTATTTCTTTGCCCAGAAACAACGTGTTTTCAGTCTGTTATCTCATCGTTTACAGCAACAACACCCTCATTTACGACTAGCGCGTCAGCAAAACTTACTGGTCAATTTACGCCAGCGACTCACTGACAGCTTGCAACGGTACTTAAAGCAAAGCAGCCTGGCTTATGAGAAATTGCAGCAACGGCTCTGGTACGTGGAACCTAGCTCGCAAATCCACCAGTATAGCCAACAGATTCAGCAACAAGATTTTCGGTTAAGACAAGCGATTGAAAGGCAAATCAGCCGTTCCAGAGAAAAATTTGCCATTTCCTGTTCACGGATGGAAGCCGTTAGCCCTCTGGCAACACTGGCCCGTGGTTACAGCATCAGTCAAGCATCGGATGGAAAATTACTGAAACAAACCAAACAGGTACATGTTGGTGATGTCCTGAATACCCGTTTACAAGATGGCTGGATTGAAAGTGAAGTGTTAAAAATCAAAAAAGAACGGAAAAAACGATCTGCAAATCTGAAATAGTGGCCTTCCTTTGCCACTTATTTCTCCTACAAGTCAGAAACGAATTTCTGCGCCGACAATATAAGTCCGGCCCCGAGCGGTTTGATTAGCAGAAGTGGATTCATTCATTAATGCAGCCGTATTATTCATACGATTAAGTGCTTCAGAATAGTTTTTGTTTGTCAAATTCTGTACCAAGAATTTAAGTAGCACATTTTTATTTATTTTATAATCACTGTAAAAATCGACCACGGTTGGAATTTTTTTCTCCTTTTCCATCACCGTTCGTCCATCACTGTCCTGATTATAAGGATCTGAATCTAGCTTATAGGAATTACCGGCATATTTAACTATCGCTCCAATACGAAGTTTTTCGCCTAATAAGCGAACCCCTGTATCCAAAGTCATAAAACTTTCAGGTAATTGTGATACAGGATCTGCCCCAAAAATCGATGTAGAAATAGAAGTCGGTTGGCTTGTTTTTTGTCGACTATAAGCCAATTTGCTATAAAATACACCGGCATCATAATCAGCAGAGACTTCATAGCCGCGCATTCTTACCGGAGTTATGCTATTGCTATAAATATGTATACCGAAATTTGAGTCAACATGCTTCCAATCTTCTTCTGATAATTTCGAAGATTGGCATACCCTACCATCTTTACACAGAGCATATAAATCACTACTGATGTAATTCTTTATCTTAGTATGATACCAGGCTGCTTTCAGACGGAAAGTATCTCCTTTTACAATCATGTCTGGACGGTAACTATTAAAGCCGATTTGATAAGTATCCGATTTTTCTCCTTTCAGGAATGGATTAATTGATGGGCCACCTTCATTGCCATAGAAGATTTCCTGTACGTTCGGCGCTCTCATTGAATGAGTATAACTCACAAAAGGCTGGAATTCAGGAATGATTTCCGCTGATAGCAGAAAGCTTGGATTAAATCCACGCTCTTTCAAATTCAATTCGGCTTTACCTTGCGGGAAACAGTTAACTCGTGGCTCACAGGCTGGTTTATGGCCCTTTACACTATAATCAATATAATTAAGATTAATATTAGCTTGGTAAATATCACGAGTAATTTTCAATCCGCTATAAATACTGGCAATATTTTGTTTACCACTTGGTGCGAAACTATTATTTTCTTTTGCTTCGCCATCTTTCTTTTTATATTCCTTCTTTTTCTCTTCATCTTCCTCTTCTATATCAGAGTAAATACTATCAGTCGTCTTACTATATTCAGTTTTCATCAACTTACCACCGAATATCAGATCAAAATCTGTATCGCCGTAATTAAAACGGCTGATGTTACTGAGATTAATAGCGTTTGACTTATTTTTAGTTTTGCTTTTTGTCAATGCATTAAGTGCAGTATTATATATTTGATCACTTCCACTAGTGCTAACTAACAATTTCATATCAACCAATTCACTGAATGGCTTATAGTTGTATTTCAGATAAAAATCCTCGCTATCAATATGACGATGGGTAAATTTATTGTGATACAATCGACCACTTAATTCCATATCATGAAATTCATTTGACTTAATATTTAATTTCATTAATTGCGAATTTGGTTTCTGTTTAAAATATTTATTGGTACCAAATTCATCACTTGATATTCCATCCCCATTTTTATAATTTGCATCAATTGAATGTCCACTGACGGCCAACATAGCGCCAACTGATCCTTCAGAACTAAAAACCTGAGTTTTACCAGCGACGGCTATCATGCCATTATGACCAATGCCATTATCGCCATAGAGCATTTTTGTACGTATTCCCAGTGTATTACCACTGAATATCACATCATCAATACCAATCGTACGGAAATTAGCACTACCTGCTAATGCGTTGACACTATCTGAACCATCAGATTGTCCCCGGCTAATATCCACACCGACAATAAAGTTAGGATCAATTAATGAACCAAACTGACTCTGAAGACTATTACCGTGGGTTACGCTGGTAGGTGATGTACCATAAAAACTCTGGCTAACACCATCAACCATCATATTTACTCTCCCAAATCCACTTAATCCACGAATATTCACACTCACGGTTCCCTGCCCCGGATCTATTTGCGTATAGGTCCCAGGCATACTACGTAATATACTATCCGTTGATTGAAGTTTTGTATCTTCTCCTTTAGAACTGTATGAACCGGGCCTTTCCATTGCCCTCACTTCCGCATCATCCTGTGAACCAGAAACCTTAAGGCTACTGAATTTCATCACCTTATCTGATTTTTTCTCTTGCTTTTCCTCGCCATAAGCAAACCCTTGAAGCCCAATGAAAATCACACCAGCCCCTGCTATCTTTGTCATTATTTTCATTTCAATCATCCCAAATGCATACAAATCAATATTTGCTCACATGCCCGTCTTTAGAAAATAAAAATGTTTAGCACTGATAATGATTTATCAGTGCTTTAAATAACAAACTTATACTATTTATAATTTATTTCAGTTATCTTTTAATTGTGGAAAATATTTATTAGCATCATCCAGCATCAAAATAAAACTGTAATCCAGTGCAGTATCTTTTAATCGATTAAATCGGCCCGATTTACCACCATGCCCGGCACTCATATTGGTTTCTAATAACAAAATAGAGTTATCTTCCTTCATATCCCGTAATTTTGCTACCCATTTAGTCGGTTCCCAATATTGCACTTGGGAATCATAAAATCCACTCGTAACCAATAAGTTTGGATAACGTTGATGTTTTATATTGTCATACGGACTATATGATTTAATCCGGAAATAATCTTCTTTATTTTCAGGATTACCCCACTCCTCATATTCTCCTACGGTCAGCGGAATAGAAGGATCAAGCATGGTTGTTACGGCATCAACAAATGGAACTTGAGCAACCACACCGCGATATAATTCCGGTGCCTGATTAATCACAGCGCCCATTAGCAAACCACCCGCACTCCCTCCCATCGCATAAACACGTTTACTGTCACCATATTTCTGAGCAATCAGTGCTTTAGTCACATCAATAAAGTCATTAAAACTATTCATTTTATTTTCGACTTTACCTTGTAGATACCATTTCTTACCCAATTCACCGCCACCACGCACATGCACCAAGGCGTAAACAAAGCCCCGATCTAATAAACTCAATCGTGGTGAACTAAATGAAGGGTCCATGCTGATACCATAAGCCCCATATCCATAAATCAGTATTGGGTTATGACCTTTTTTAAACAGTGATTTGCGATATACCAGAGATACCGGAACTTCAATGCCATCACGGGCCTTCACCCAAATACGCTGGCTCTCATAATGATGTTTATCAAAACCTTTTACTTCCTGCTGCTTAAGTAATTCCCGCTCGCCTGTTCTCATATTCCATTGGAATGTTGAGCTTGGTGTCGTCATGGATGAATAACCATAACGGACAAAATCAGTATTAGGATCGGGGTTGTAATCAATCCATGCCATATAACTTGGATCGTCAAACTTAATCTGTTTTTCTTGCTGTGTTTGCCAATTAATCTGACGAATTGTCGGCAATCCTTTTGTTCGCTCCTGTACAACCAACCAGTCATTAAACAGGTCGAAATCTTCAAGATCACTATCTTGTTGCGGAGCAATGACTATTTTCCACGGTGTATTAATGGCATCCGTCTGATAAAGCCCATAAGTTTCATTCTCATGATTTGACCGGATGTAGAAGTGATCGCGGAAATGGTCAATATAATACTCTCTGCCTTCCTGACGAGGAGAAAATACCTGAAGTTCAGCTTGGGGTTTATTGGCATCAATCAGCAAATATTCAGAAGTCGAATTACTGGTTATCGACAACATAATATAATCACGGGAAGTGCTTTTAGACACGTTTAAATAAAAACGCTCATCGTCTTCCTGATATATTTTCTGATCTTCGCTGGTATTGCTACCATATTGGTGACGAAATACCTGATATGGCAATAAGGTCTGTGAATGTCTGCGCACATAAAACAACGTATTATTGTCATTAGCCCAAACCATGTTGCCAGAAGTATTTTTTATTACATCGTTATTCCACTGTTTATCCGCAATATCTTTAAAAGATATCTGATAATTACGGCGCCCTTGCGTATCTTCCGCAATCGCAATACGTTTATTATCCAGAGAGATGGCAAAATTACTCAGTTGGTAATATTCGTGCCCTTTAGCTCTTTCATTACCATCGACCAATACCTGCCAATCTGATGAGCCATCAACAGGTTTACGCTGATAAATCGGGAAATCTTTGCCCGTTTCATAGGTTGTCCGATAAATATACCCATTATAAGTATAGGGTACCGATTGATCATCCTGCTTCACCCTGCCAACCATTTCTTCGTATAACGTATCCCGTAGCTGTTCACCGGGTTTTAGCATCTGTTCGGTATATTTATTTTCGGCTGTCAGATAATCAATGACTTTTTGATCTTTACGATTATCATCCCGCATCCAGTAATAATCATCTATACGAGTATCACCGTGGGTAGTTATATGGTGTGGTTGTTTCATTGCCTTTGGTGGCATAATTTCTTCCTCTGCGGCGACAGGATTCAACCAGCCGCTTAATAAAAACATCAATAACAGCCCTTTAGTTTTCAGGGCAAACCGCGCTTGCTGCCTTAACATATTTGCTGTCCTTAAGTCGCTCAAAGTATTAATTAGTTAAACTAAAATCAATCGGAAGTTCTATCGTAATTCCATTACCGCTTAAAACGGTATCGGGGGGAGCTGGCAACGGTTGCGCTCTTGCCAGAACTTGCTTCGCTTCCCTGTCTAAAGAATGAGTTCCTGAACGACGAACTAAGTCACTGTTAGTAACATAGCCCTGTTTATCAATAGTGAATCTGACTGTAGGCCGACCCGTGCGATTTCTTCTCTGTGCATCCTCTGGATAGCGTTTATAGCGGTTCAAATGCCCGATAACTTCGGCTCGCCATAGTGCATCCGCATCAGCGATAGCCTTTGAATCACTGTCATAAGAAGCAGCAACCCGCGAAGTAACATTCGTAGATATAGCCGTACTGCTCACCATAGCAGCACTACTTTGAGATTTTTCACTCTCTTGCTCTTCTACCTGCTGGCGCTTCACCGGTGGTGTTTTTTCAAGCTCCTCATGGTGTTTTTTCTGTTTTTTAGGTTTATGCACCAGAATCTGCGCCTGTTCATCTTTAATAAGCTCAGGCGTCTTAATCTCATTAATCTCGCTTTCCTGCTGCCGGCTGGCAACAGCAAGTTGCTGTTCAATACCGATAGGCTGTTTTTGTACCCGATGTGTCGCTTCTGTTAACAATGAAAGCTCCATCATCACCGCCGGCGGCGGCATCAGTTCATCAATAGCAATTTCGTCTGGCTGGTAGATAATCCAACCAACCAAAATGAGGTGAGCAGCAATAGCAGAAATGAGCCATTTTTTAAAATGCCCCGTTTGAAAGGCCGGGTGTGTCAGCGTCAACATGGATGATAGCGCATAATTTTAATTATCATTTAGTAATGATAATTAATTTCATATGCTAATGAAAATTATTTTTCCCTGTATCGTTAACTTGAGCACATCCCTGTGCCAAGGCCCCTTATATACGGGGAAAAGATTACCATTTGTTTAAAATATCTACGGTTTTTTTACTGGTGTATACCAGACATAATCAGCATATTGGCTATCCAGTACATTGCTTTTTTCAGCGATGATCAACACAACAAGATCCTCTTGGGGAGATAAGTCTTTAACATGCAGAGGAACACCTATTACTTTTGTTGCATGATATCCACCCGCAATCAGTGTGGCAGGAGCCGGCGCTTTAAGTAACTGTTCCGCCATTCTGCGATCCCGCATTTGCTGAATAGCTGTCATGGCAGATAACTGTTGTTCCGTTATTTCACCACCGTGAACATCTTTAATCACCGCTTTAATCTGCGCTTTAACATTTTCAGCAACAGAAATATTCCCCTGGAGGGTCGGAGGGTTACTGTAAACTGCTTTAATTTCACTGCGATCTAAGTTTGCAGACAGCAACGGATAAGGCTGATACATAAGCTCCATGACCAATCCTCCATACAACTCCCACCGCCACCCATCTTGCCATGCAAGAAGCTCTTTTATGCGACTTTCACGTACGATAGGCTTAGTTTGCAACCAACTCTTAACCTTATTCACTTTTTGCTGCTGATCAGGATTAATCATCTCTAACAGGACTGAACCCTGCTCTCTTTTAAGCGGAAGTTGCTGAACCAACCAAAGCTCTATCTGATGATGATATGGATTATCATGTTTTTCACCCACAACTACCCGCTGATGTGATGCCAGCCGATTGATCAATTCCTCAGGGGTCAGGGCATGACCTGTTTTAAGATCGATAATAGCCCCTTGTTGAGTCAGTTCCGGTGAAAGCGCTTGGAGAGTTGGTTTCTGTTGTACAAATACACACCCAGATAAGACCAGTAAGCCACAGATAATCAGAAAAGATTTTACAACCGTGAGAAATTTCATTATGCCCATTATCCATATTAATGTTTTGCGCATCATATAGATAATAAGAATCGTTTACAACAAACCGCCCCTGCCTATAGGAAACAGGGGCGATGGGTATTACAGCGGATGAGTTTGCGCTTCAACTGCCGCCAGAGCGACCATATTAACGATACGACGTACAGAAGAAATTGGTGTCAGAATGTGTACCGGTTTGGAAACCCCCATCAGAACTGGGCCAACGGTAACGCCTTCAGAACTGGTGACACGTAGCAAGTTATAACTGATACGGGCAGATTCCATATTCGGCATAATTAACAGATTGGCAGCCCCTTTCAATGGGCTATCTGGCATAATGTCACGGCGAATACTTTCAACCAATGCGGCATCACCATGCATTTCACCATCAATTTCAAGCGAAGGTGACATTTTATTCACCAATTCCAGCGTCTGGCGCATCTTCTGTGCTGAGAGGCAATCTGTGGAACCAAAACTTGAATGAGAAAGCAAAGCAACTTTTGGTTCAATACCGAAACGGCGGATTGTCTCTGCGGCCATAAGGGTAATCTCGGCCAATTGTTCAGGCGTTGGATCATTATTGACATAAGTATCCGCAATAAAAGTATTACCACTTGGCAACATCAATGCATTCATTGCACCAGCAGTATGAACCCCATCACGGAAACCAAACACATTTCTCACGACATCGTAATGTTCACTGTAACTGCCAACGGTGCCACAAATCAGGCCATCAGCTTCACCACGCAGTACCATAATCGCCCCAATCAGGGTGGGATTACCGATAACTGCACGACGAGCTTGTTCAGCAGAAACACCTCGACGTTTCATAATGTGATGATATTCCTGCCAGTATTTTTTGAAGCGCGGATCATTCTCATTATTGACGACTTCAAAATCTTTACCCGCTTCAATATGCAATCCCAGTTTCTGGATACGCATTTCGATAACACTGGGGCGACCAATTAGAATCGGGTAAGCCAGCTCAAGAGAGATCAGCTCCTGAGTCGCATGCAATACACGTACTTCTTCCCCTTCGGCCAAAACGATACGCTTTTTCGCTTTCTTAGCCTGAGAAAAAATAGGTTTCATAAACAAGTTTGTTTTATAGACAAACTCATTCAGCTTCTCGATATACGCGCCAAAGTCTTTAATCGGGCGGGTTGCTACGCCGGAATCCATTGCTGCTTTGGCAACTGCCGGGGCAATTTTTACAATCAGGCGCGGATCAAATGGTTTAGGAATAATATATTCCGGGCCAAAAAACAGATCCTGATCATCATAAGCGGAAGCCACTTCTTCACTCTGTTCCGCCAGCGCTAAATCCGCAATCGCATGAACACAGGCGAGCTTCATCTCCTCGTTAATGGTTGTTGCACCAACATCCAGCGCACCACGGAAAATAAACGGGAAACAGAGCACATTATTAACCTGATTCGGATAATCAGAACGACCAGTACAAATGATTGCATCAGGGCGAACTTGTTTTGCCAATGGCGGCAAAATTTCTGGTTCAGGGTTTGCCAATGCCATGATGAGGGGATCTTTAGCCATCATTTTCACCATGTCTTGAGTCAACACGCCAGGACCGGAACATCCGAGGAAAATATCTGCACCAGGGATAACATCACCTAATGTGCGGCTGCCATTGTCTTCAATCGCATAGGCAGCTTTAGTTTCTTCCATATTTTTATCGCGACCACGATAAATCACCCCTTTAGAGTCACATACCACGATATTCTTGCGTTGCAACCCAAGCGCAACCAGCAAGTTCATACAAGCAATAGAGGCAGCACCGGCACCAGAAACGACTAAGCGAACCGCTGAAATCTCTTTTTTCATAATCCGCAAGCCATTCAAAACAGCAGCAGTACAAATTATCGCTGTGCCATGCTGGTCATCATGGAATACCGGAATGTTCATTTTTTCCCGAAGTTTTTTCTCAATATAGAAACATTCCGGTGCTTTGATATCTTCGAGGTTAATTCCCCCAAACGTCGGCTCCAGTGCCGCAATGATATCAATCAATTTGTCAGGATCAGACTCATCAACTTCAATATCAAATACATCAATACCTGAGAACTTTTTAAATAGGACACCTTTTCCTTCCATCACTGGCTTACCTGCCAGTGCACCAATATTCCCCAATCCTAAGACCGCACTACCATTAGATATCACTGCCACAAGATTGCCACGCGCAGTATATTTGTAAGCCGCTAATGGATCTTCTGCAATTTCCAGGCAAGGCGCAGCAACACCTGGTGAATAAGCTAAGGCCAAATCTCGCTGAGTTATCAGAGGCTTAGTAGGAGTAATCGTGATTTTCCCTGGTTGTGGAAACTGGTGAAAATCCAATGCACTCTGTTTTAATTTTTCATCCATCGTCGGATCCTTTATATACAATCTGGAGTAAAAGCAGGAGCAGTATAATAGGTACTGTGTGTCAAATCATAACATTGACAGCATCTTATCAATAAAGTAGCACTTTTTTGTTCATGAAAAATACTACCCAATTTATCCACTAATGCCCTACTTAATATAGGAAAATAAAGAAAGAAACATTACCATTTATACAATATCATTGAAGTTATAGTAACAATAATAACTATAACTCGGAAAAACTCTCAATATAAATTCAATTAAAATAAATTTTATAAAAGAAAACAAATCTAATAATCATACATTTAACATATTGATTTTTAACACCATTAAAAGAAGTTAAATTATGTATTTTTTGTGAAAATTACTCATCTTCTTTTTTTACTTATCAAACTAATTTGCGCTATTTATATTTTTATATCAGGATGTGCTTTCTGGACTTACAGAGCTATCAACTTTGTAAATCAATCGGTTTTGATAAAATTTTTTCATAGCAATTTAATTTAGGGCAGACCCATTCATTACTGCCTTTTAATCAAATTCAAAGTCTGCATTTCGTGGCTTTACTTATTTAAGGGAGAAGGAAAATGTATAACCATTCAGTGATGATAGTTGATGACCACCCTCTCATTCGCCATGGCTTGAAACAGATTGTAGAGCTCGATCGGGCGCTTACCGTAACAGCGGAAGCTGACAATGGTGAAGAAGCAATAAATATTGCATGCAAGCTGAAACCTGATGTCATTATGATAGATCTCAATATGAATGGCCTTTCAGGCGTGGACACGATTAAATCTATCCGTAGAAAAGGGATCAATTCCTATGTACTGGTATTATCCGTTTCAGATGATCGAAATGATGTTTACGCAGCCATTGACGCAGGAGCTAATGGCTACTTGCTTAAAGATAGCGACTTAGATTCGTTATTAAGCAGTATTCGCCATGCTGCTCGTGGACAAACTGTATTTAGTGAAAAAATATACCAACATCTCGCTAACCGTCATAAACATGTTGATCCTTTATCTGAATTGACCAAACGTGAGTTAGATGTATTAAAAGAAGTTTCCAGTGGCATGACCAATAAGGAAGTTGCTGATGTCTTATTTATTTCTGAAGAGACAGTGAAGGTACACATCAGAAACTTGTTAAAAAAACTGAATGTACGTTCCCGTCTGGCTGCAACAATCATGTATTTGCAACATAGGAAAAATGGAGTAGCCTAATACTTCTTCCGAGCCGCTCCTTGAGCTTATTACCGAGGGTCGGCTCTTATCGCTGTTATGTAGCAAATACCCCCTATGAGAACAGGCCAATAAAATTGAGTCTCCTGTTTTGGTATCTCCGATAATAAAAATCAGGATATCATCTAGATAAAACAGGCATTTTCCAGCATTATGTTTAGGTATTTAAATTTTTTTAAGGATCTGTTAAATGATATTGGATAAATCTTCTCAACCCGCTTTTACTCTCTATGGGATCAAGAATTGTGACACGATAAAAAAAGCCCGTCGTTGGCTGGAAGAACAGGAAATTACTTACCTGTTTCATGATTATCGTGTTGATGGACTCAATGCAACACTTTTGCAGTCATTTATTGACAAACTGGGTTGGGAATCATTAATTAACACCCGTGGTACAACCTGGCGTAAACTGACCGATCAACAACGAACAACAATTAATAATGCTGACGCAGCAAAAGCGTTGATGTTGGAACAACCCGCTATTATCAAACGTCCACTATTAATTTCTGCAAAAGGTGATTGCCTATTAGGCTATAAAGTGGATGAGTATCAGCAATTTTTTGCTGAGGCACTCTGAAATGACTTGCCCTGTAATTGAACTTGCACAACAACTCATCAGACAACCCTCTATCAGCCCGGACGATAAAGGTTGCCAAAATATTATGATCGCTCATTTGCAAGCAATTGGCTTTACCATTGAACGAATGCCCTTTGGCGATACAAACAATTTTTGGGCCTATCGCGGCATAGGCCCGACATTAGCCTTTGCCGGGCACACCGATGTCGTCCCTGCGGGCGATGAATCTCAGTGGGAATATCCCCCATTTGAGCCAACTATCCGTAATGGCATGCTATATGGCCGGGGTGCGGCAGATATGAAAGGCTCATTAGCTGCCATGATTGTCGCGGCTGAACGTTTCGTTGCCGCCTATCCCAACCATAATGGACGTCTGGCCTTTCTTATTACTTCAGACGAGGAAGCGAAAGCCACCCACGGCACCATTAAAGTGGTTGAAACCTTGATGTCCCGCAATGAACGTTTGGATTATTGCCTGATAGGTGAACCTTCTAGCCAGCATCATCTTGGCGATATGGTGAAAAACGGCCGTCGAGGTTCCCTTACTGCGAATCTCACTGTTCACGGTATTCAAGGCCACGTTGCCTATCCGCATTTAGCTGATAACCCAATCCACCGTCTCCTTCCTGCTTTACAGACATTGATCAATACACATTGGGATAAAGGGAATGAATTTTTCCCGGCGACCAGTATGCAAATTGCCAATATCCACGCGGGAACAGGCAGTCATAACGTGATCCCTGGGAATGTGCAAGTTCAATTCAATTTCCGTTTCAGTACAGAACTGACTGACAGCCAAATCCGTGAACAGGTTGAAACTATCCTCAAAAATCACAATCTCAATTACACGATTGAGTGGATACTGGCAGGTCAGCCTTTCCTAACAGCCAAAGGTGAGTTAGTCAATGCCGTCATTCAAGCAATAGACCAATATTGCGGCTATCAACCTGAATTATCTACCAGTGGTGGTACATCCGATGGGCGATTTATTGCTCCGATGGGTGCTCAAGTTGTCGAACTGGGGCCACTGAACTCAACAATTCATAAAGTTAATGAGTCCGTTAGCGCCGCCGATCTGCAACAACTCAGCCGGATTTATCAACGTGTTATGGAGCAATTAATCCAGTGATCACAGCAAATATGTTAACCGGCCTGGCTACTGGCCACTTGATTTCTCTCTTTGGCAATCACCGATTACAACCAGAAGCCGCCAATGCTTTTCTTTCCATGCAACAAGCCGCTGAAAAGGCCGGAATTCATCTGCAACCGGCCAGCACGTTCCGTGATTTTCAACGTCAGCAAGCTATCTGGAATGGAAAATTCCGTGGTGAACGCCCGGTGTTGGATGAAAACAGCCAACCCATGGACATCACCCAATTATCAGAAGGAGAACGCTGTAAGGCAATTCTTCGTTGGTCCGCCCTGCCCGGCGCCAGCCGTCATCATTGGGGAACAGATTTGGATATCTATGATCCAACGATGCTACCGGATAACCAGACGTTATTACTCGAACCTTGGGAATATGAAAATGGTGGTTATTTCGCACCATTAACTCATTGGTTGACCGAGAATATGGCTCATTTCGGTTTTTACCGTCCTTTTGTCGGTAACCGTGGCAGTGTCGCTGATGAACCGTGGCATATCAGCTACCAACCATTAGCCAAGCAATTGGAAAAATTGCTGACTCAGCAGATGTTACTGGATGTATGGCAACAGCATGACATCGCCGGCATTGACTGGTTATCTACTAACTTACCTTATGTATTTGAAAATTACCTCCATGTTGCGCAGGAGACAACCTCATGCAATGGTTAGCTGATTACTGGTGGATTATTTTAGTTTTATTAGTTGGCGTTCTTCTCAATGCCATTAAAGAGTTACGCCGACTGGATGTTAAAAAATTTCTGGACAATAAACCGGAACTACCTCCTCATCGGGATCTTAATAGCAAGTGGGATGATGAAGATGATTGGCCACAGAAAAAGCCATAGTCCACTCTTGCCACTCTCTGGTAAGTTTCCGATTGAGACTTGACAACGCCTGTGCGGTTTCTTGCCGCCAGAGTCGCATTAATGCCTTATATCCACTCAACTTTAATACGGTGATGCATTGCTCAACACTCATTTCTTGCTGGAGATGATTTCTTAGCGCAATCAACGGCAAATCACTGTTCAGCAACAATCGTTGCAAGGCCGGTAATGAAGCAGAAAATGGTCGGTGAGCAAATGCAAAACCTGACAGTTCCTGCCAATCATGCTGATTGAGATGATGGTCAGTTTGGTAATCAACAGGCAAGCTAAATCCAATCTGCGATTCCAGCCAATGTGCATCACGGGCAAGCTGTTGCTCAGCTTGAATCCCCAGCACAATCCCTTGTTCACTCAGGGGAAAAATAGCCATTGCCGTATAACAACCGCTGCTGGCTTCTAAATGAGTTCCCATTCGCACTAATTGGAAGCCACATTTCTGCCATAATGCCCAAAGCTCCGCGGTATAACCAAAGCTAACGGAAATAAAATCCACTCCCTGTTTTTCTGCCCTTTCCCGTTGATACGCGATCATTCCCTGAGCAATACCTTGTCTGCGATTATTAGCCTGTACAGCAACCCTGCTGATCCGTTGAGATTTCAAAACCGCCGCCTGCGGTAAACCGCTATGGGCAGCTAACGATTGAGCAACCAAATTTCCTCTTGGACGACGCCTGCCTGCCCATATTTCATGGGCTAACTCAAGCGCCAATCCACCCTCTTCAACCATCCACAAAGCCCCCATTAAGGCATTATTTCCAAAAGCCGCAACAAATTGCATGCCTTTGGCATCAAGTAAACGCCGTAAATCTAAAGGTGAAGTTTTGTAGTGAGCGCTGGTCAATATGCCGTAAAACTGCCTCAGCAATTCAGGTTGTTTAATCCATTGTTGCTGATGACAAACGTGATAACTGATAGCCTTATCAGAATTGTTGACAGGAATTGCATCCTCAAACAGTAAAGCTTTTTCCAACCAGTTTTCCAGCGGATCATTTTCAGCCCAACGCACAGGAGCCGTCAGGTTTAGAATATGACTATCAGGGATTCCAACACAAAATTTAAGTAAAAATCCGCGTCCTGTACCTTCATATCCTTGCACAGTTGTGGTCAACAATATTCGGGGAAAATAGCTGATCAACTCAGATAATTGAGGCATTGGAATAGCAGCGGCTTCATCGATAAGCAACCAATCAATATCTGACACGCTATTTTGTCTACAATATTTCAGCAAATTATCTACGGCCCAGAATTTTCCCTTTTCCTCCGCATAACACCTAATAACTTCGGTTGCCGCTTTTGCTGGTGCAGTTAACCAGCAATTTCCTTGCCATTGCTGCATTAACATACCTGCAAGTGTCGATTTACCTCGCCCTCTTGGCGCAGTAATGACCCATACCCCCTGATTTGCCCGCAAAAGTCGAGTCAAAATGGCATGTTGGCTGGCCGTTGGGTTGCCATCAGGCAGTTGCCACGCACTATATTGTGGAAATTCAGATTGTGGAAATTCAGGGATGCATAAGGGATCATTTTGCCGCCATAGCAAAACTTGGGGATCGCTAACAATTTGCTGCTGAATATGCTGAACAAAATGCGGCGTTGGCATAGCATCTAACTGTTCGTTCCAACGCGCGCTATCCTTATCTGGTTGATAATGCCATTGGTACCAAGATGGAACCATCATCACCAACCAACTTCCCGCTTTCAATGTGCCTGCCAATATCGCCAGTGCTTCCGCATTAAAACCTGCGGTAGCATCAAATATTCCATGCAGATATTCCTGGCCTAATAAACTGGCCGCCTTTTCTGGCAGCACAGCATGCTGTTTACGATAAGAGATCCATAACCAATCACCAATAAATCTCTGCTGTAATTCATTAGCCTGCAAATAGCACCAATGATCATTTCCACTCAACACCAACAAACGACGTAACCCTTGCTGCTGCATTTCTGTCTGTATCACACTCAGTTCCGGCAACATAACGGCTATGATTTACCAATCAATAATGACAAAATCCCCGCAGCAATCAGCGGCCCCACAGGAACACCTTTAAACAGGGCAACACCCAATACCGTCCCCACCAGCAAACCAGCGACTGTCGATGGCTGATTAGACATCAATGAAACCCCCCGGCTACCCAACCATGACACTAATACACCTATCACTATCGCGAGTAACGATTTCCAATTCATAAACGAGTTGAGGACAGCTTGTACCGTAATTTTTCCACTGGCGATAGGCGCCATGACTCCCACAGTCAAAATAAGTACACCAATAGTCAGCCCATATTTTTCCACCCACGGGAAAAAATGATTCAGTGGCGTTATACGGATAACCAGCAAGAGCAGCATTGCAAGCGTGACGGTCATGTTGTGGCTGATGATGCCCAGTGCGGCCAACACTAGCAGCACCAGTAAAGTAGGATCGAGATGGCTCATAGATTTGATTTCAATACCCTACAACAGCCTAATCCTATTTAGGCTAGGGTAATTTTTCCTTATGTTACAGAAATGACGGGTATTTTCGTATCAATTCAAACAATTAACAAGCTAACGTCGCACCACCATCGACCACAATATCCTGTAGCGTTATATGGCTTGCCAAATCAGAAGACAAGAAAAGTACGGTGTGTGAAATTTCATTAACATTTGCAATCTTTCCGAGGGGAATACCTAATTTATATTGCTCAGGATACCCGTTAATCATATTTTTTTCATCATCATCAGTTTTCCACATGGAACGCTGCATAGGTGTATCTGTCGAACCAGGGGATACAACATTACAACGTACACCAAACGGCGCGAGTTCCAACCCAACACAATGCGTTAAACTTGTCAGTGCTGATTTTGATGCACAATAAGCCGCCATTTGCATACGTGGAACATGTGCCGCATTAGAGCTGACGCTGATAATAGTGCCACTGCGCTGACGTTTAAAATGGGGAATCACTGTACGAAATAGATAAAAAGCCCCAGAAGCATTAACATTAATACAACGATGCCAGTCACTAATATTTAGCTCATCAATATTTCCCAATTGCAATATACCGGCAGCATTAACCAGAATATCTAATTTGGCTGAGATAGACAGTTGTTGGGAACAAATCATTTCGACCTTTTCTGGATCACTGATATCGAGTTGTATACATTTATAAGACAAATTATCTTGCTCAAATACGCGATCGAAACCTATTACGTCAGCGCCAAGCGCGGTAAAATCACGGGCAATTTGTTCACCAATGCCACGTGCCGCCCCAGTTACCCAGACGGTTTTATGGTTAAAATCCATTTGTAAATTCTGTTTATTTCTCATTTTATTTCTTCTTTGATAGCGATTTATTACGCATTTTTTATAAATTCTATTTATCGAAATTTACTGATGAAATTATTTCCTCAGTACTCACAACCATTCCTGATTTTTCGGCAACATATTTTAAAGCCATGAGGTGATCTTCAAGCGTAAAATCAGCTATCGCATCACCCACTAAAAAAGGCTTGATATCTCTCATAAATGCATCAACCGCAGTAATCATGCAACCAATATGTCCATACACCCCACAAATAATTAATTGATTCCGACCTAAGTCTTTTATATTTTTTTCTAACGAAGAGCGTTGAAATGCACTATAACGCCACTTAACTATTACAATATCATCATTATTAGGGGCCAACGCACGGCTAATATTCTGTAAATGGGGTGATCTATTCAAGCCAGCCCCCCATATATCATTAAGTAATGCACGCTCTTCATCACTTTGTACTTTAGGTTGTGCTGTATATATAATGGGAATCTCTTTTTCTTTACAAAACATTCTCAACAAATGGATATTTTCAATTAATTTATTGATTAGAGAGCTATTATCACCGAAAAACTGCAAGAAATAATCCTGCATATCATGAATAAGTAAAATTGCCCTATGGGGTTCGAATAACCAAGATGCTTTATTGCTTGGAAAATCTTTTGGCTGAGGTAGTGTATAATTTTTCAATGATGGAATGGTCATTTTAATACCTTCATGTCATTAATTAGCTTTCTAATTTGTCTCGAATGATTTTTCTTAATAATAATTTATCAATCTTTCCGACTGGTGTAACAGGCATAACATCAATAATCTCGAAACGATCAGGCAATTTATATTCAGCAATCCCCATACCTCTTAAATATTTCCTCAGTTGCAACGTGTTTATATTCGGATCAGCCACTACAATAAAAGCACAACTTTTTTCTCCCATCAGAGGGTCAGGCATCGAAACCAAAGCGCTATGGATAACACCTTCATGTTTGAGTAACAAAGATTCAATTTCTTCCGAAGCAATTTTTTCACCACCGCGATTAATTTGATCTTTCTCACGTCCGACAATACACACATAACCCTCTTTCGTCATATAGGCTAAATCACCGGAATAATAAAAACCTTCTTTATCGAACACCTTCGCATTGTGCTCTGGACTTTTATAATATCCCCGGAATGTATATGGCCCACGAATGATTAACATACCCGCCGAACCTGGCGCTTGGATATTGCCTTGATCATCAACGATACGTATCTCATCATCTTCACTCATTGGGCGCCCCTGAGTGGTAAATATACGTTCATCATCGTCATTAAGCCGGGTATAACATACCAACCCTTCGGCCATACCAAAAATCTGTTGCAACTTACATGAAAAAAATTTCGGTATCACTCGCGCCACACTTTCACTTAACTTTGCTCCACCGACTTGTAATAGCCGAAGACTTTCTAGTGAATATTCGTATTTCCTCATCGTCTGAATCCATAACGCAACAGCCGATGGCACCAGTGAGGTCATTGTTACTTTATGTTCACGTATGAGTGGAAAGCAGGTCGTAGGTCCAGGATCTGTTGCTAATATGACACAACCACCAGCATAAAATACGCCAAGCGCCCCCGGAGAACTCAATGGATAATTATGTTGCGCCGGCAAAGCACAAAGATAACGGGTCTGTTGTGTCAACTCACAAATTTCAACACTGCGTCTCACACTATAATAGTAATCGTCATGCGTCCTTGGAATTAATTTAGGTGTCCCTGTACTCCCGCCTGAAAGTTGAAAAAAAGCGACTTCATCTGAACGTGTCGCCTCAAAATTCAAAGGTAAATTTATTGGCTCTAACCACGGCTTTAATTCATTGGTATATAATTCATTAGTATATTGTATTTTGCCACCATCAACGACGATATTCCTTAACCGTGGACAATGTGTTTTTAATTGCTCCAGGAAATCATTATTCTGTAAAAGTGAATGCTCTGACGAAAATACAATTAGACTTGGATCAATTTGTTGCGCATAAGCAAGTAACTCTAATTTATTATGGCTAAATAATGCATTAATAGGTACTACCCCCATTTTCAGTAGCGCAAAAAATGTAATATAAAATTCAGCTATATTTGGCAATTGTACGATAGCAGTATCACCTCTCTTTATTCCCACTGACGTTAAATTTTTAGCTAATGCAGATGATTGTTGATCAAGTTGATGATAACTAAATTTACGGTCACCACAGATAATAGCTATTGCTTCAGGTTGTCTCTGACATTGTTTATAAAGTATGTCAGTCAAGGGTTTACCAAGCCAATACCCCTTTTCACGATAACGTTCTGCTAATTCAACCGGCCAGGGTGTAAATTCAATAGACATGATTTTATTCCTTACAATAATATTCAATACCTTGAAAAATCGTCGATTACTGTTTATACCTATTTACTTTATCCTCAACCAGAAATATTTCTAACCCTATTTTGTGAGCTGCTTCTAAATAAATTCATTTCGTAACAAATTATACTTCGTGCAAGCACTCAAAATACAAATTTAATTACCTAATATATTGCAAAATAAAATCATATTGCTAATAGTTAGTAACGTATAACCTTTAATCCAACAGGGGTAAATTATGTCATGCTTTCCTCCTGGATATTGGGAACAATATCCGAACACTGCTACCGTGATCACAACATATACTTGCAATGCTGCTTGCAAAGAATGTTGTTTTGAATGTAACCCCTCGGTAAAAGCGCGTTTAAGCCTGGATGAAATTAAACAATTTATTGCACACTCAAAAGCTAATTTTCCAGGGCTAAAGTTAGTTGTTTTCAGTGGTGGGGAGTGTTTCCTGCTAGGTAAAGATCTGATTGAAGCCATTCGCTTTGCCTCAGATCACGGCTTATTAACTCGTTGCGTGACTAACGGTTATTGGGGAAAAAATAGAGAAAAGGCGCAAAAAATCGCCCAAGACTTAATAGATGCTGGCATCACAGAGATGAACATCAGTACAGGGAAAGATCACAGTGAATGGATTCCCCTTGACAGCGTAGTGACCGCGGCAGAAGCATTGGCCGAACAAAATATTACAACACTGATTACAGTAGAACAGGATACCTTTGATTCCGCCATTGCAACGCAAATCACCCAGAATCCTGTTATTAAGCGACTGAAAGAAAAAAACAAAATTAACTTACAGCGAAATACCTGGATGCCGTTCTATGACACCAGCGAAGAACGAAAAGATGTTCCAAACCGGGATCAGCAACTGGCAAAAGGGTGCGATCAGGTCTTTGAAAATATTGTACTGACACCACACGGTGAAATTTCCGCTTGCTGTGGGCTGACATTAGAGCATATCCCCGAAATGAAACTTGGCCGTTTGCAAGGAGGCGATGTATCTCAGCTTTTTAAAGGTCAGGAAGAAGACTTTATGAAAGTATGGTTAAGAATTGAGGGGCCGTACAAGATCCTAAAAAAATATCGCCCACAGAATAGCAGCATTGATCTGGAAAAAATCGTTCATCCTTGCCAAGCTTGTGCTTATTTGCATAAAGACGAAAGGACACGCCGGAATCTGTTAGATAATTATCACAAAGAAATTATTCCGGTAATAAAGAAATTTAACGCTAAAGAACGGCTGGATCTCATCTACTACTCAGCAGAAAAAAATGCCATTAATTTAACTGAGGAATGAAAAATATATACCCTATGGATTTCAAGATAGATCGCGACGGCAAGGGAGTGAATCCCCGGGAACATAGATAACTATGTGACCGAGGTGAGCGAGTGCAGCCAACAAAGAGGCAACTTGAAAGATAACGGGTATAACAGGATCGAGTTGGAGCTTTAATGTTACTACTAACGAATATTGCGAAAACACTCCTTTTCCGGCTAGCAAATTTTTATTGAATATAGTGGTAATCAAGGAAAGGAAATACTTTATTCTTCTTTAGGAATATTTTTACTTGTTATTTTGTGATCGGACTCTAAATAAGGACATTTTGTCGCAAGATATATTTAGTCTAAACGCTCAAAATATAAATTTAATCAACTAATCTATTGCAAAATGTCACCATCCAGCTAATAGTTAGTACCGTCTAACCTTTAGTCGAACGGAGGGTAAATTATTCTATGTTTTCCCATTGAGTATTAGATGCTATACCCAAATACTGTTATGGTAATCACAATATATACTTACAATTAATATCGCAGGCAAGAAATATCAGTTAGATAATTATTTCATGAAATTATCTCAGTAATGAAGAAGCTTAATAAGGAAAGGTTACATATTATCTTATATATACCGTATGGATTTCAAGATGCATCGCGGCGGCAAGGGAGCGAATCCCCGGGAGCATAGATAACTATGTGACCGGGGTGAGTGAGTGCAGCCAACAAAGAGGCAACTTGAAAGATGACGGGTATAACGCTCAATAAAAAAAGAATTCCGTTAACTTATAAAGGAACGAATTATGAAAAGACGTACATTTATTGGCGTGGCTGCCGGTGCAGCTATTGGCAGTGTCATACCCACCGTCAACGCTAGCACTGATAGCAACCGCCTGTTTGGCGTGCCACGTTCATTACTCTCTCCGGGGGAGGTTGAAGAAAATAAGCTAAGGCTGTCAATGTCAAACGCCAAACTCCCGGTTGAAGTTTGGGAAGAGATCATCACCTATAACCGATTCTGGGAAACCCTACAGCAACAGCCCAATTTAGCATTAGAATACCGGGAATCACCGGAAAAAGTGCTGGCTGAATTTGGCATGGACAAAGATATCGTTAGCCCCGGTTCCGCAGAGGAATTACTGCTATTCATCACTTATGACAAAGACTTAATGAATGCGGTAAAAACCAACGACTATGAAGCGCTCTTTTCCCACTTAAAAACCTATGGTTTAAACGAAAGGGGCTCAAGTCTGAGAAGCCGAATCAATCACCATCTCAATCAAGATGCCAGTCTTGTCGCGCATTTTAAAGAACACATCGAATCCTATCAGCTCCAAGATACAGACACTCCTCCTCTTATCCGGCTGAAGGAAATTCTGGAACCCTTAAACCGTGAAGATGATACCAGTATTGAGATTGCTCGCCTTGTGGTAGGGGCAAATGTCGTTGCGGCGGTTAACGTAGCTGTTGGCACCCGAGTTGTCGCAGCGGTGAACGCGGCGGCGGCAGTTAACGTAGCAGCTTACTTGAGCCTAGCGGTACAAGTAGCGGTTACTGTATGTATGGCAAATTATTTACCCAAAATTGATCATAGCGATCTTTCAACCGGCACGGCTTCTCTTCATCTCGCCAGACTCTATAACAACCAAGAAATGGTGGATACACTGGTCAAAGAAGCTGTCAGAAGGGAAATCACCGCTTGTCTGTTTGCGGCGCAAAAATGTGGTTATATCAATCTGCCCGCAACCCGCGAAGAACGCAAAGAAGTGATTCATCTCTTTACCGAATTATCTTTAGGAATGGCAGCAGCATGAATAATATCGTGGGATTAAATCCAGACTTCAAAGTCATATTAATGAATGTCGCTATGCTCGTCCTGATCGCTTTAGTTTTTCTGCCTGTACCATACTGGCTCAGTAACAGCAATCCCAATAAGCTGGCGGCAAGTATTGCGACAACGCTCTTTGTCATCATTACCTTATTTATAGGCTATCAACTGTTATCAAATAAAGCCGTGGTCAAGGAAGGAAAATTATTGATGAAGTCCGGGGTATATTCACACGAATGGGTTATTTCCTCATTACACCAGGAAGAAGGCGTTTCCTTGGAAGATTTTAGTCGAAGTAATGGTATACATATTATCCATTATTCGTCTGGATACTACCACAAGGGACAAAACAAATATTTTATTCTACGTGTAAGTAAACGCCCTCTGATCTGCTTTAGCTCAGAAGGTAATATTGGGTTAT
Source organism: Photorhabdus kleinii (assembly GCF_025384885.1). Classification (NCBI taxonomy): domain Bacteria; kingdom Pseudomonadati; phylum Pseudomonadota; class Gammaproteobacteria; order Enterobacterales; family Morganellaceae; genus Photorhabdus; species Photorhabdus kleinii. The sequence goes on along the minus strand of NZ_JAJAFY010000001.1, from coordinate 103,571 downwards.
GCATAGATGAATCTATTTTTGAAAAAATAAAGGGCGAGTTACAAGGTAAAATATAGCGTGGAGCCGTAAAATAATGGAATATAGTGACAATTATTGGCCGTTGAATTATACACAGCTCCGTTTAGCTATTGCTAACACTGTTGCTGACGATAAGTCTGTCTTCAATGTCGGTGAATTCGTCAGTTTCAGTGATAATATTAGTTTGGCAAGATTGAAGCAGGCCATTATAACCATTCATCACTTCAATGATGGTTTTTCCTTACGTTACCGTATTGCTGAACACAATATTTTTCAGGAGAAGGGATCTACACTGGTCGAAGTGATACCAATAAAACTGTCAGAGCCAATAGTAGAACCAGCGGCAAAAGCGGATTTTGCAAAGAGAACAACTCAACCGCTAGCGCCTGAAAAGGGTGTGACGATAAGGCATTATCTTTACTTTAATGATGTTGGGTGCTATTTCTGGGGAATCATCGCTCACCATATTGCCACAGATTATTGGGGCATAGGTCAGTTGATTCATGATGTTTTGTCTTGCTATGAACAACAAACATTCCACCCAACATCAGCGCCTATTTTTACCTATCAGGCTTACCTTGACGAAGTTAAATATAAAGCAAACGTGCATTATGCCAACAACAAAGAGTATTGGAATAATTACCTCAACCAACTGCCCAAATTAGAGGATTATGCCCGTAAACGCCTATTTCCCTCAAAAGCAATTAAAGTAAGCCGGCCGCTCACCGCAAATAACGGTGGTTTTACCTTTAATGATAAATTAATGATGATACTGGCTCTATGTCTGCAAATGACCAAACGAGGTTGCTTATCAACAAGTATCATCAATTTACCCTTCTCTAACCGACATGATAAAGGAGAGTACCGCTATTATCGCCCGGCAATGAACACCTTGCCTCTGATGGTTTCTTTGGCCCCGCAGGCAACAATAAAACAGATCCTCGTAGCAATGCAGTTGCAAATTAGTCTGCATAGCAAACATAGCCGTATTGATATAAATGATTTAAATGATGAAGCAATCAGTCGAGCAGATCAATTTACTGCCGCTCCCTATGTTAATCTGCTACATGAGCTTGAACATGATCTTATGAAAGATAATCGCGCCATTCGCGGTTGTATGACTTCCGGCGCAGTCAATAATTATGGTATTAACATCCGGTTTTCTCCTGATGGGAAATCAGCATTAGTTGAATTGGATGTGGGGAGCCGCCTGTATAGTCATTTTGCCGCCCATACTCTGATCGACGATTATTTACGTATTTATAGTACGATTGCAGAAAATATTAATGAAACGGTTGAGACATATTGGGGGAAATATAAAGAAATTGAACCAACGGATAATATTATATCTAGCCTAGATAACCCAGAAAATATTGTCGTTAATCACCCTATCAAAGAGAATATTATTGGTCGAATAGCACAAATATTTGCAGTGTCACCGGACAAAAAATCAGTCATTTATGGGGATCAAGCAGAAATAAACGCCGTGCATTGCCTTAATTACCGTGAACTTTACCGCAAATTATCCACTTTCAGTCAATTGTTATTATCCTGCCCACTACAAAACCGAAGGGTAGCCGTATTATTGCCCAGAGGGGTGGATTCCTTATTATCTATATTATCCATCCATACTGCGGGATTATGTTTTGTCCCAATCAATATGACATTTGGGCAAGAAGAGATAAATAATATATTAAGTAGCCTGAATATTTCTTTATTAATCACTGCTCGTCATTACCATGAAAAAGTAAACGGTGTTAATAATACGCACATTCTCTTTATCGAAGATATAGAAACTCGCCCTTCCGAGATATTTCTGGGGCATGATATAAAACGTCCCACAACTCAAGAAGACGAAGCCTATATCTTTTTCACATCAGGCACCACAGGTGTACCGAAAGCAGTACCGATAACGTTTAAGGGGCTTTATGCCTATTTGGCGGCAATGACAGAGCAGTATGATATTAAACAAGATGACGTTATTCTCAATTTCAGCACACCCGTCTTCGATGCTTATATTGAAGAGGTGTTCGGATGTTTTTATCAAGGCGCTACATTAGCCATTGCCAATGATAATATGATCGTTGAACTGGAGACACTATTTTCATTCTGCCATGCACAATCGGTCACTATAGTTAATTTTCCTACCAATTATTGGCATCAAATTGTCTTTTTCCTACATTCAGCCATTAAAGAACTCGCACCTTCGATTAGAATGACAATTATCGGTGGCGATCTAGCAATGGATAAAGCCATTCATCATTGGTTGGAAAAAGTAGGATGCGGTATCTCCTTGATTAACTCTTATGGCCCAACAGAATGTTGCGTTGTGGCTAGCAGTCACAAAATAGATGATAAATTTCAACCCGGTAATATCATTGGTAAAGCGCTAGCAAATACCACTATCGTTATTCGGGAATATGGAACTAATAAGATCATTAATGGCAGTAGTGGAGAAATATGCATCCGTGGCGATTCTATCTGTACCGGATATATTAACGATAATCAGTCAACTTCACGTAAATTCTTACAGTTGAACGATGGAGAAATCTATTATTTAACCGGAGACCGTGGATTTTACGATGCCCAAGGTAATTTAAATTTCATTGGCCGTCTGGATAAAGAGCATAAAATTGACGGGAAACGTGTCGATCTGGATGAAATGCAAAAATTACTTACAGCGGCGATTAATATTGATGACATTCATTTAACGATAAAAGAAAATGAAACGGGGTACCAATATATTAATATATTTATACCTGATAGATCATGCTCAATCACACGTCACGAAATCGTCTCATTTTTGCGTGGATGTTATCCAAAATTGCAGGTACCTTTTATTGTCGAATTATCATCACCCAACAATTCTGTTACAATATCAGAGTTGAATAAAGAAGATAATATTTCGCAGATTAAAGGCGAAAAACGAGAAATATTTTTTACTTTATGGCGGGAAGTTTTTGGCGATAGCGATGGCATTGTTGATGAAGAGACTAATTTCTTTGACGCAGGTGGTACTTCGCTTAAGGCATTATTATTAATTAACAAGATCCAGCAACGTTTTAATTGTTCTATTCACCTGGAAGATTTCTATCACGCCCCTAGATTAGGTTATCTATTACAATCTGTCATTCAACAAGGGCAAATACCGGTTTTAATCGATAAAAATAACACTTGCCTGACAGAACAACACGACCAGTATTATTGGATCATCGATACTATCTCTAATCGTTCCGGCGCTCATAATATCCCACTATATTATCATCTGACCGGCGAGATTGATTTAAAGAAATTACGTTACGCTTTGCTGTATATCATGCAATATTTCCCTGCCCTCTGCCAAAGAGTCACCATAATAGATGGGCAACTCTCTTTAACCCTTTCACCTGTTATTGAAGAGAATCTGCCTTTCGAATATATCGATTTAACTCATGCTACCGGCATCAATATTGAGATTTCATTCCGCAAGATCTTAAATGATATGGCATTTAAACCGATGGCGTTACAGGATAATCCACCGGTATATTTTAAGTTGTTAAAAATAGCAGAACATAAGCACTACCTTTTATTAAATTTTCATCATGCATTCTGTGACGGGATGTCGATTGCTCATGTGTTGCAAAAATTATCTTCCGCTTACGCAGATAATGTACCAAAGATTGAAGCCACGACGGAAACAAGCATTAATCTCATTAATCAGCACATGTCAGACGAAACATTAAATTTTTGGACAGAAAAATTGTTCAACGTCCTTTCGGTTGCCCGACAAGATAATGATTCATCGGAAGCTCATCTTAGGGCCCGAGGCCGACGTTATTCAATGCCGTTGTCTCCACAATTAATTGCCGCACTATCCAGCACGCAGAAAAAATATGCGGTGACTCTGGAACATATTGTGATTGGCGCATTTCTGATGACCATTAACTCATTACTCAATAAAGATGAGATTATCATAGGTATTCCTTGTGCCAACCGCGCTCCTCCCATACCGTTTGACAGTGTTGGTAGCTTCGCAACCACTCTACTGCTGCCCTACGTTACTGCGGAAACTTCGCTGATTAACGTATCCAGGTATGTCCGCGATTTTCTGGCAGACGCGAATACTCATTCCAATGTCTCACTGGCCTATTTGAAACAACATCTCCATCACCACCACGGTATGCAATTGCCGGAAGTCACTTATTATTTCTCTTCTCAAATAGGGTTTGAAACCGGTTTATATCTTGGTGAAACCCGTTGCACCAAAGAAAAAATCAAGGGACTCAAGCCTAAAGGAGATATCGCGCTCGAACTGATCAATTTGCCAACTGGGATAGGTCTGGAATGGCTCTACGATGATGATATTTTCTCTGAAGATATCATCAGCGACATGGGGCTGTTTTTGATTGATTTATTGGATTGCATAGGCACTCAGCATGACCTGATGCCTGGCAATATGGAACGATAACAAATAGTAAAATGGATGCTGATTGTGCTGGTCAAAAAAAAGAAATGGGTTGTTATCACCATCATCATGATCGCTTTTCTTGCCGTGGCTTATAACAACTTTAGCCAAAAAGAGACATCTACGGTGATGACAGAACAAATCATCACCGGAACGTTAGGTGATGTTATTACTACGGTAAATGCTGCCGGTGTTGTACAACCAACCAGTCAGGTCAATGTTGGTAGCCAAATCTCAGGCCAGTTAACCAAGTTATATGTTGAAGTCGGGGATAGCGTTGAAGCAGGTAAGCTGGTCGCTAGCATTGATGATACTTTTTATCGTACTAAAGTTGAGGCAAGCCGAGCGCGATTAGAAAAATTGCGAGCCATGTTGCAGGAGGAACAATATGCTTATCAGCTTCTGGTCATCACGGAAAAGCGCCAAAGAGAGCTTAACCTGCACTCCGCAACCAGCCAGCAGCTACTGGATGAGGCTGCTTTTGGCGTCAAAAAAAGCCAGGCCAGAATTGAAAGCCTCCAAGCAGACATCAGGCAAAATGAACATATTTTGCATAGTGAAGAAGTCAGCCTCAGTTATACCCAAATCTATTCGCCGATTGCTGGCGTAGTGACTGCAATTCATGTTGACCCCGGGCAAACGCTAAATGTCAATCAACAGACACCGGTTCTCATGCAAATTGCCGACCTCAAAAATATGACTGTTTATGCAAAAGTTTCCGAAGCAGATATTAACCAAATCGTGACGGGGCAAAAAGCTTCCTTCAAGATCTATAGTACAAATCAGCATATATGGCACGGTAATGTTAAGAAGATTATGTATAAGCCCGATCTCATTAATAATGCCGTTTATTATACCGTGCTATTTGATGTCCCTAATGATAATTTCCTGCTCAAACCCAGTATGAGTGCGGATGTCACTATTGTGACCCACGAAAGCACCGGCGTAGTGACCATACCCAGTGACATACTGAATAATAAACGGCATCAACCTTTGAACGATGATCTAACTACCTATTTTTTACGTGAAATGAAAGATGGAAACATCGTAGTAAGAAAATTATTGATCGGTCATAACAATGGAAGACGTTCAGTCGTTGTCAGCGGATTGCAGAATAACGAGCAGATCATTGTACTTTCCAAACAAAATAATCTTGGAGGTAGTAACAATGATAACGCTAAATAATATCTGCAAAACCTACGGCAATGAGAGTAAACAGCATCTTGTCCTGAAAGATATTTGCTTAACCATAGACCAGAATGATTATGTTGCTATTCTTGGTCGCTCCGGTTCAGGGAAAAGTACCTTATTGAATATAATAGGGCTTTTGGATATCGCCAGTGCGGGAGAATATCTTATTAACGATCTCACGGTAACTCAGCAAAAGATTCATTCATTGGCGCTTTTACGGCGAAAATATTTTGGCTTTGTCTTTCAAAATTATAACCTGCTGGAAAACTACCGTATTGATGAAAATATCTTGATGCCCATGTACTACTTAAAAAGAAACTTCAATTATGACAGAGAACATTTCCGTTACTTAATCGATCGTCTCCAGCTTGACAATTTATTAGATAAATACCCGCGCTATCTATCAGGGGGAGAACAGCAACGCGTTGCTGTCGCTCGCGCTTTGATCAACAATCCAAAGTTTATTATTGCTGATGAACCTACCGGCGCGTTAGATACCACTAATGCGACCAACCTCATGCAGCTTTTTACTGAATTACATCATAATGGATGCGGCATCATTCTAGTAACACATGACCAAGTTGTTGCTGAATATGCCAAACGCCGGCTATATCTGGACAGTGGTTGTTTGGTGGCTCAATGAGCATGAGTAAAATAACCTTAAGATTTAATGCTTATTTAACCGTTATCCTGTTCAACCTCAAAATGGCGGTACGCTCTCTTACCGCTCATAAAACACGAGTCTTCTTAACTCTATTATGCATTGCCATCGGGGTAGCTTCGATTGTGATCATGCAAGCAATTGGTACAGAAACCAAGCATCATATTGTTAAGATGGTTTCTTCAATGGGAAGTAATATCATTTCAGTAAAATACAAGGGACAAAAAAACGGCGCTTTCGATTCCCATAATAATTATCTGACGCAAGAGGATATAACGTCACTTTCAGGTAACCCCCATATTAGCCACAGCACTCTATTTTATACTGCGCCAGGAACAATAGTTTCGCCACAAGGCTCTGCTGATGCTCAATTGATTGGCGCTAATGCAAATATCGCGATTATCCGTAATCTGGTGATTGATCGTGGACGTTTTTACACACCACAAGACGATGCTGCCTTGGCAAATGTCGTGGTTTTGGGAGCATCTCTGGCCGAGCGACTCTTTCCACAAAAAGAAACCGCATTTGAGCAGAGCATCAAGATCAACGATATCTCAATGCAAGTTATCGGTATCCTGACACAGAAAGGCGAAGGCATGGATGCAGGCGTCGATGATGCCGCATTTTTGCCAGGCAACAGCTATTTGGTACGGCTGTTCGGCCATACACCTCCTGGCGGTATGGTGTTGAAAGCCAAAGATGCCTCTCATATTGAGCCGGTTAAATACGCTCTTGAACAACGGTTGTCACGGTTTAAACATCAACAAAGCTATGAGGTACGTAATACCACCGAGTTGTTGAAAACGTTGCATGAGACCCAGTCAAAAATTAATCTTTTCCTACTGTCAATATCATCAGTGACCCTCTTTGTTGCGGGCGTCAGTGTGATGAATACGATTTTAATCAGTGTTAAAGAACGTAGAAGAGAAATTGGTATACGGCTTGCTGTAGGGGCAAGTTATTCCGATATTTTTTACCAGTTTCTTACCGAAGCATTTTTAATTTCACTATTGGGAACATTATTAGGATTGTTATTCTCATTTATCGGTTTCAGAATTTTATTACTATTTGATATTGCGGTTGGTTTCTCTTTCTACTCCTTTTTACTCGCTTCCCTCGCAGCCTGCTTTATTACCGTAGTATTTGGTGTATATCCATCACATCGCGCAGCCGCATCAGCGCCAATCGAAGGTATCAGAGAATTGTAACTTGTTTTGTTTCATAAAACTTTTTGGAGACACAATGAAAAATCAGCTTATCTATGAAATTTTACATCGAGAAATCAGAGCGCTTCACCCGGAAGCAGAAATAATACCGGAGGATGAAAATCTTTTTGATATCGGTTTCGATTCGATAAAAATGCTGATGCTGGTTGATCAGCTAAAATGTGCGGGGTATCCAGTCAACTTTGCAGATTTAGCGCGATGGCCGACAATTAACGATTGGGTCAAACTGCTGGCAAAAGATAAATAGCGCTTTCATTATTTCATGATGAATGGTGGATGATCCACGCAGACAGATCCGCAATTACCTGCTCCGGTATCTGACCTGGTTGCAAATAATCCTCTCCACCATCACATCCTGTTGTAGGCAATAAAATATGATTCAATCCAGTGTAGAGTTTGAACTCTGCCTGCCTATTATTTTGCAGTGCAGTTTTCCACATCGTGAAATCAACATTATGCAAAATCTGGAAATCCTGATCTCCCTGGGCAAAAAATAACGGCATTGCAGGCAAGCTGTTTAAGCAGTCAAATGCATGATAATTCTCAATCTGTTTGAGATAACTATCCGGCACTGACAAAAAGCGCTCAAGAGATACTGTATCTTGCTCTTTCCCACTAGGTAATTGGGATAAAATCACCCGGAGTAAATTACGGAAAGGCGCCGCCAACATCGCAATACCCGTAACATTTAAACCCGATTTTTGCTGTAAGTTCTTTGCAATTAATGGGCTGACATATCCGCCGAAACTGTGCCCAACCAGAAATACTGGCACATCGTGAAATTCAACATGTCCCATCAAACCAGTCAGAATATTACAAGCATCATCAACAATTTCCGTATTGAGATCGACAACCTCAGGGTTCATATTTCTCTGCCGGATACGGTAATAACGTTTGTCAAAACGTACACTCGCAATTCCATATTGACTTAATTCATGTGCCAACATACGAAACAGTGGATTAGGCCCAACATCATAATCCATCGAATGCGGACCAGAACCCGCAAGCAATAGTACAAGTGCTTTGGCATCATTATATGGTGATGGCAAACATACCAAACCATCCGGGACATCTCTAAGACCAAACGTCTTTAACGTTTTTTCGATAAAAATACCCTGTTTTGCATACGCATCAGGTATTGGGCATCGAGATAACGTGAGAGAATCAATTTGCCGATCTTTAATCCCAATATAAAGATTAAACTTTCCATTGAGAGTATTTAGCCGTAAATGACAAGCACCTTGCTGCTGATAAATAATATCGATATCTGAGTTATACAAACTGTCTGCCAATACAGTTAAAGCTAAATCATCAGCAGCCATACGCAATGATTCATTCATTAATTCCCTGGCTGCTTCCCATTGCTCATTAAGCAATGTGGTTATTAATATCTGTATTTCACCTTCCAATGTGACAATTAAATTCTTAATAAGCATGTAATTACTCAAATCTGACCATATTTACTTAAAATTCATTTAGCTCTGCTTCATACTAGTACTATCTTAGATTAATAATCGCGATAATAACTATCTAGCTCAGGAGGAACAAATTCCAACTTCAGGGTATTAACTATCTTCTCCTGATTTTCAGCAGAAATAACCAAATTCTTCATGCACCTATCAAAATAAGCTTGATTATTATTCAGCATTTGAATGGCAGAATCGTAAGCTTTATCAACCGTAATACCATATGCAGAGCGCGCTTTATTCCAAGCTTCAACGGGGATACATCCCCATTCGGACTGCATCATGCTGAGATCGATGAGATCTTTACTCTGCGAAGCTTTATCAAGGCCACGATCAGCGTTAGCCAGGAGTTTAGCTGCCAATAGATCTACTTTACCTAGCGTTGGCACACCAAGAATACGGGAGCCAAACGAGAGATCCAGTCGGGATTCACTAACAAATTCAAGCCTAATAGGAACACCATCAACATTGATGCGTCCTCTAATACCATATTGATCTTTTTTAATCTCTCCAATGGTGGGCATAGGTGATGTAAAAAGTGGGGAAAAATCTGTCCCATAAAGGGCTGAACGAAGCTTACTGTAACCTTCACGTGAAGAACACAAAAAATCAATATCGACCGATTCCCTATATTCAGAAAGCATCATAACTATTGCAGTACCCCCTGCAAAATAGCAATTTGCGCCATCAAGAAATCCATGTGATAAAGAACTTAATACTTTCGCAATACGATTATGATGCTCAAGACGAAAATTAGACATTCAAAAAACCATGCCCCTGTTCATGGATGAGTCGTTCAATCAACTGACGCTCTTGAGGTTCAAGCTTATCTTCTTCGACATATTTCCAATTGCGTTCGTAAAACGCAAGCGCATCACGATCAGTTAGCTCCGTATCCTCAACCAGATACCAGGCACAATTTTTCATTTGTGGATAATCAGCAATTTTCACCATAACAACCTCTCTTTTCATATTTACAATATAGCAGAGTGAACTGCCAACTCAACCATATTGCAAATGCCCACATGTTCATCGCAGTAGCAACCACGAAGTAGTCATGCAGATCTGATTCAAGTTTCATAGTAAAAACAGCCTGTTTACCCATAATCCCTCCTCGTTTGATATAAAAAAGTATATACCATTTCATTATTGAAACCCACTCCTACCAACTTAGCCAGGAGTGGATATCAAGTAGATTATGCTAACTCTCTCCGCTGTTGAACGGTAACAATATGGTCCGCCTTAGCGAGAAGATCAGCATTCTGTGAAACAACAATCCATAAACCTGGCCAGCGCTTAGGTAAAACAGTCCATAAACGACGGGCTGTATCCGTATCTAATGACGAATCGCAGTTATCAACAATATAAACGTCAGCGGGACGACATAGCATCCTGGCCAATGCCAAACGTTGACGCTGGCCGCCAGATAATTGACCGGCACTGCCAGAATTAATGACGGTATCAAGTCCCTCTGGCAATTCATATGAGCCGGGCGTTAAACCTACCGCCTCCAACGCCTGTACCATGACATCATCATCAATATCCTTATCACCCAACGCGAGGTTTTGTCTGACGGTGCCACCAAAAAAACCCGCTTTCTGTCTGGCATATCCGATACGTGGATTCCGCCACCAATTTTCATTTCCCAGAACCTCTCGGTTATTCCACAGTACACTGCCAGAACTGGATTTTTCCAGACCAATCAGATAACGCAAAAAGGTGGTTTTACCCGAACCTATATCACCAACAATGCCAATAACCTGATTAGCTGTTGCTTCAAACGAAACAGGGGGTTGGTTTTTTGAATATGTCAGATGATTAACGCTCAGTTTATGCAGAATTTCACCTTGCTCATATTCTTTGGTCTCTTTTTTATCTACTTTATTTGCCAGAAACTGTCTGATTCGTCCATAACACACATCAGCATTTTTATAATAGGCAACCGACCGACCAAAGAAGAGTATCTGTTCACTGATCCAACCGATATAGGTTAAAAATAGTGCCAGATTCCCTACAGTAAAACTGCCATCAACGATCCGTTTACTGACTATCAGTAAAACAGCCGACGTTCCAAGTATGACAATATTTTTGAACAGCCCAGAAAGAAGGTCAGTAAATACCTGATGTTTGGCTTGAATCGCCCGTCGATTGACAAATTTCCGTGATAGATTCTCAATCTGCCCCTCCATTTTGTTGCCAAGGCGCAGGTCGCGTATCCCCGTTAAGACGTCAGTAATCTTGCCAGCAATATCCCCTTGCGATTGACGTTTACTCTTCTGTAAATTCCCTACCTTGCGTTTAAGTATCGCCCCGACCCAAAGGCCCACAATCATAGGCATAAGAGCAAGTGTGGTTATTATGTCAGTGTTGATAAGCACAACTAATGCGATAATTAAAAGTAATGCGCGGTAAATAAAATCAGAGGTCCAACTCAGAAATTCCGCAATTTCATCACTATCATCACGAATACGGTTCAGAATATCGCCTTGAGAAAAAGTCTGTCTCTGATTACGGGAACAATGGCTCACTCCCCACAAAACCCGCTCTTTCAGGTAAGCACTGACTTTGAAGATTAACGTAAAGTCAAAGGTTAATCCCAGGAACAAAAACAGCGATCGCAAGACCATTGTGGCAATCGCAGAGGCAAGCAACCACCAGACGACAGGGTTAGTTGGCTCATTCATCGCTCTATCAAGTAATTTGCTGATTTGGTAACCAATCAACAGAGGAAAACCATGCATCAGTGTCCACACAAACATGGTAACGAAATAGAGAGGAGCAAACTTTTTTATCAGTTCAGTCAAGGCCGGTAACATTTTAAGTTTAGTTGATACATTGGATATAGTCATACCATGAGCCCATGATTACTCGTTAACATTGCGATTTCTGTTTCAGGGATTCGTTGTTGAATCCGCCCATCATCGATAATGATAATTTCATCAACAACCGAAAGCGTGTGAAGGCGATGTGCAACCATCACGACAGTGCAATTGTGGCTTAACTTTTCAAGCAATTTCAGCCAACTCTTTTCCGTTCGGGGATCAAGTTGAGAAGTTCCTTCATCAATAATCACTAACGAGCAATGCTGTAGCATCACTCTGGCACCCGCTATCATTTGAATTTCTCCTGCTGATAGCATCAGACCATTAGTACCAACCTGTGTATCAAGGCCATCAGGTAATGCCCTAACCCATTCAAGCGCATCTAATTCCTGGAGAACCTCCCAAATTTGATCGTCAGATATTTCATTACTGAAAAGCGTTAAATTTTCCCGTAGCGTTGCAGAAAACAGATGAGTACGTTGACTAAGAACAGCAATCTTTTTTGCAAATTCTTCCGGTTTAATCGTTGAGACATCGACATTGCCAATTGTCACTCTTCCTGAATCAGGTCGCGCAAATCCACACATCAAATTAAGAATGGTACTTTTTCCCGCTCCCGTTCTACCAATGATGCCAATTTTACTCCCCGGAGCGACGTAAAAATTAACACCATGCAAAACCTGCGTTTCTTCTCCGTTATAACTGAAATCAACATTATCGAAATGAATAGAGAGAGGACCATCAGGCAATAAATTATCTAATGATTTATCAGGGGTACCTTCACTTAACATTTTTGCCGAAAGTGACAACGCAGCAAATAATTTCTGTATCAGCTCTATTTCTGATGACATATCCTCCACCGGCTCCCGAAGTTTATCAACGTAGAGATAAACCATCGTTAATGTACCGATGCTTAAGCTATTTTCACCAAGTAATTGAAGCCCAAAACCAAAACCTATACCGAAACAGAGTGCAAAGAAGAGCTGAGTAATTGGCCAAAAAACCCTGCCACCAATATAAGCGCTGCGTTCAAATTTAAGCAACATTGACAGCTTCCTACGAAACGCAACGGCAGGCCAATGTGCCTGCGACAATGGCTGTAAATCATCCATTGCATGTAATGAATCACCGACAAAACCAAAAATCCGGGCTTTTTCATTTCGCGCAATTAGCCAACGACGGACAGAAAGTCTGGTTAACTGAATCAGCACATACGCCACCAGTATGACGACAACCCCTATGGCAATACCAGCCTGAGGCATAACACTGAATATAATGACCAATGTCCCTAATGTCAGCGCTAAATTAGCAATGGCCTTAAAACCTGCTTTAGAAATCGTTTTTCCTATAATATCAGCATTACCTTCGATATTTTCCAGCAACTCGCCCTGTGATCGTCGTTCTATTTCCAATACAGGTAAAACCGTCATCACATGGTGAAAGAGCTTATATCTAATGGTATCAGCAATGCCCCAACCGGCCTTGGTGTTCATGTAACTGGTTACCAGACTACCGATAACACCAATCGACGCAATAAAAACATAAATGATGGCCAACATGATGAGTTGATCAACAGTCGTTCCTGATGTCGCCTTATCAACATAATTCCTGATAATATAAGGACCGCTTAGATCGCATGATAATGTAACGGCTAAGGCCAAAAACGCACATACAACTGTCCCCTTAAATGGTATGGCACTCTGTAGCAATATCCGCCATACAGTTAAATTCTTTGACATCACGCTTTTCATCTTTAGGTTATGGCACCTCATTAAAATTAGCGATGTTATTTGCAACATCTGTATATGCAGCCAACATCAAGGTTATTAATAACAGATCAATCACAACAGCAAGATCTGGTTCACATTTAGCAAAATGCAATTATCGCAAAATACCCGCATTTATCACGATCTGATTGAAATGTTTATAAACGCTATCACAAGAAAATAGCCGAAAAATAAACTTGATACCTTATTCTACGATGTCAATACCTTTATACCCGTTATCTTTCAAGTTGCCTCTTTGTTGGCTGCACTCGCTCACCCCGGTCACATCGTTACCTATGCTCCCGGGGATTCACTCCCTTGCCGTCGCGATGCATCTTGAAATCTATAGGGTATATCAGGTCATTTAATAACCTAATTGTCAGATACATTCTCAATATGAATAATGAACAATAAATAACTTATTCCAAACGATAAATCATAAATAGAGTGAAAAATAGCAATAATTCCAATGAATTATAATGATTTTTACAAATATATAGCGACTATATAAATGAATTCCTATTCAATATTAACGTACCTTAAATTGCCCGTAATTTAAACAATTCATTACTACAACGCAGGGGGCTATTCTATATCAAATTAATTCATATTAACTACTCATATTGTCAGATAATATTTGATCATAAAAGGCCAGCGAAAAAATCACAACCAGAATCACTGGTACCAATAAAAGGGCCTTTCGGCCCAAGTAATCGTTTGCGCAATTAGTCCAAAAGAACACCGATACGGCGCGCGACTTCCTCATACGCTTCAATCAAGCCACCAAGGCTTTGACGGAAGCGATCTTTATCCATTTTGTTCAACGTCTCTTTGTCCCACAAACGGCTACCATCAGGAGAGAATTCATCCCCTAGAACTATCTGCCCTCTGAACAAACCAAATTCCAGTTTAAAGTCAACCAAAATCAAACCCGCATCATCAAACAATTTGCTCAATACTTCATTGGCCTTGTAACTTAACTTTTTCATTTCAGCCAGATGCTCTTTGCTAACCCAGCCAAAAGTTTCACAATAGGACTCATTCACCATTGGATCGTGCTTAGCATCATTTTTCAGAAACAGATCGAACAGAGGTGGATTCAATACCAGACCTTCCTCAACACCAAGGCGTCTGACCAACGAACCCGCAGCCCGATTACGCACAACACATTCAACCGGCACCATATCCAGCTTTTTAACTAATACCTCAGTGTCCGATAACAGTCGTTCCATTTGCGTCGGAATCCCTGCTTCTGCCAATTTGCTCATAATGAAATGGTTAAATTTATTATTCACCATCCCCTTACGATCAAACTGTTCAATACGCTCTCCATCCAATGCTGATGTATCATTACGGAACTCCAACACTAACAAATCAGGATCATCCGTGGTGTACACCGTTTTTGCCTTTCCACGATACAACTCAGCTTTTTTTTGCATCTTATATACTCCAGAGATATTACTACTGTATAAATACCATAAATAAATAATAAAACAGATTGTCGATAAAATCCTGCCCAAGGGGCTGATTTTTTCTATAGTTATCTGAACAGTCTAAAAAAAAGCCAAACATCATGCTAAAAAACTTCCTCTCTTCCCTAATCAGTCTCAAGGCAAGCTGATAACCGTCAAAAAACTTACCCCAAAAGTCCATCCGTAAATAAAGCTAATAAAAAAATTAATCAATTCTGCATTTCTAAATTTCTAAGCAGTTACAAAGCCAAAATATTGTGAATACCTTAGCAGTATGGTAACCAACGGTAGTAAGCGATATTAACTTGAATTTCCTGAGTCTCAGGGAGAAATTACATGAAGGGGACACTTAACACAGCGCCAGGTCAATAAGCTGGCCTGCATACGCAGGCCTATTTTCACTTGATCCCGTGCAAAACATTTTCTGTCTGGAGAGAAAGGGGCGAAAATTGACCCGCTCTCAGTTCTGTCAGTGCATAGAGGAGACGTCCCATCCTACCATTACCATCAGTGAAACCGTGAAAACCGACGACAGCAGCAAAGAGCTGTTTCCCAATCTGGGGATCTTCCTTATCCAATGTCTCTAAATGATGTGCCAGCATTGCTGCACCGCCTACACTGGAAGGAAGGCTCCCACCGCTAATTGCTGGACCACGATAATCACGCTCTATGTTTGGAACCAGTCTATGATGAAGCTCCTTAAGAACTTGGCTATCAGTGAGATCTTTTCCATTATGGGTATACTCCTTGAGTAGCGCGGTGAAGTTACTCCATTCGTTCCCCTTTGAACTGGATGCCTTAAGGATCCAGGCGGCAGCGCGGTCAACATTATCAGTTAGCTTATTTGGGTTATAAGACTCTTCAGGAAGAATTTCTGCATAAATGCCCTGATTAAGATCTTGGCCTCTTATTACTTCTTGATGATGTTGAGCTGCCAGCAAGTGCTTCTCTTCCATCATCAAAACTGGCTCAAGACTGGCAACAGCATTAGCAGCCGAAGGTTGCTTACGCAATTGTTCAAGACTGACAAACTCCTGCTTAGGGGCAACCAATTTGTTGGTCAATTGAGCTGTTGCCTGATGTCCCATCAGATCCTGTAATTTTTTACCGGTTTCTGTATTTTGTAGCGACTCTGACATAGTACGCTGTAGCAAAAGCGTATGTTCAGCCAACATGTCTTCTGTCATTTTATGTGTATCTACTGTTCTTAATTTCTCTAGTACTTGTTCTAGTGTCCGTAAACTGCCATCCTTAAACAACATACGAGCATGGCTAACCGAATCTGTGCTCTGTAGACGCTGCTGTTGTGCTCCTTCGGTAGAAAAGAGGGTTTTAGTCACCTCTTTAGCCACTGAGGCACTACTGCCATGCAAGAAAAATTTACTTACCCCCTCAAAGAAACGGGCAAGTTGATTGCTTTTTGGATGCGTACGCAAAACCTGTTGCAGGTCTGCATTAATATGGTATTCATGGCCAGCAATTTGCAATTTACCTTCGTTACGAACCTGCTCTTGTATTTGTGATGAGGCATGTTGTAATGCGGTAAGATTTTTAAATTCGATCATAAATTATTCTCCTGTCATAAGACGACGGCAAGGTATTTTTCTGTGATAGTGACGATGGAAATGTATTTGCCCAAGTAATAAATTCAGACAATTCATGTTCCAACTTATTGGCCGTTAGATGTAGCAAGGGTAATATTCTATACGCAACGACCCCAAGCTCTTGATGCCAACCAACACTAGGTAACTGATTATTTAATGGATTAAGTGCTATATTGAGCAAATAACGAAGAGTGTCAGCATCGGCTGAATCTGGAAGTACCATATCTATCTGGCCAATAATGACTAAATATTCTTCTTGGCGACGCAAAATAACAGGCATAGCGTTATCGATGAGTAAGAAGCAATTTCCCTCTTCATCAAAAGAGAGTCCATTCATACCCAATTTGGCTGCCAGTTCGGTCATTAATATATTAGTGAGATAATCATTCATAGTGGAGAAAGGAAACCCAATCATTTTGATGATAGGATTTTAAGCTTTCAGCAATATGATGGCTGTCAGATCTAGTCTATCTTTTGTATATTGGCAACCAATATTAAGCAGTTATATACCCGTTATCTTTCAAGTTGCCTCTTTGTTGGCTGCACTCACTCACCCCAGTCACATAGTTAGCTATGCTCCTGGGGATTCGCTCCCTTGCCGTCGCGATGCATCTTGAAATCCATAGGGTATAACAGCTTTACCATAGATAAATGCAAAATTGACAATCGAATCAATTCCATAGACTAGATAATATTTAGGCGCCAACTTTTCAGAGGTATCCTTTCGTGGAGAAATTGCGCTGGGGGGCTTCTTAATCGCGCGTCAAACTCGTTTTTTATATAAATTTATAATCAAATCAAAGCGCTCACCAAACGGCCAGCGCTTTGTCAATAATCTGAGGGGCTTTTCACCCCCCTTTATTAGACCTATAATCCTGTGGTCTGGCTGAAAGCAGCCTTCAACGCCGCTACCAATTCATCATTTTGTGATTGGGTCAACGGCTTACCTTTATCACTAATAAACTGTAAGCTGCTCCGGTTATTCAAATCACCAACCTGTAATTTGTAATCACCTTCACTAATGGATGGTTCATTAACACCCATTGATTTCCAACTAGATGAACTGAGGCTTTTATAAGTTACAGTAATAGAACCCGTTGAACGGCTGCGGCTACCCACTTTCATACCTACTTTTTCCAGTGCTGCCGGTAATCTATCCCAAACAATATTATATGGCGCCCGAACAATCATCTGAGGTAATCCAGATGTATCACCACCACTCTGTACGTCCAATGAACCTAGATTACGCGCCACAGAGTCATCGCTAATACGTTCACGCTGCTGATTTACACCTTCAATTAATTCATTGAGCATCAGTGCGTTATAACGTTGGATTTCAAGAGGATCAGTTATCTGATGATCACCTTGTCTCAGCCCTTCATTAGTCACGGATAATTCAATCTGATAGCTCTGGCGTGCAACACTAATACGATGACGAGTCTGATATGGAACATTTTCATCTGCTCGCGGCCAATCGATCCAATCGGTTGTCAATGTCTGGCTAGCATCATCACGTTGGCTAACTTGGAAACCTTTTTTCAATAGCACATTGTTAATCTGTGACCACAGATGACTATTCTCAGGAGTGCTTTCAAGTAGCAACTTACTGCTCTTTACACTGTTTTCAGTACGGGAACCACTCAATAGGGCTAGCGCCTGAGATGGCGGGCGAATATCAAGCGCTTTCCCAACCTGCCCTTTAGAGGCTATTGCTGGAATATCATATTCACCATTCTGCAATGGCAATACCATACCCGCAGGAACTTTCAACGCCTTCCGGGGAGGTGTTTCAAGATATGTCTCATCATCATTGACTTGGCGCTTATAGCTCTGGTCGCTGGAACAAGCTGCCAATAACATGACAAGTGACATACCAGCAACCTTCATCACCTTCGATTTTTGCAACAATATTGCCATTAAAATTCCCTAAATTTTACAATAATCCGGCCATTTTCAAGGCTTTTTCAACTGAGACTTTTCCTGCATCCGTCAATGGCGTCATCGGCAGACGCACGGTGTCATCAGCAATCAAACCCAATTTGTGACATCCCCATTTAACTGGAATCGGGTTAGGTTCAACAAATAGCTGACGGTGTAAATCCATCAGACGGTTATTTAACTTACGCGCCTCTGCAAACTGGCCGTTTAATGCCAATTCACAAAACTTAGCAACATCAGGCGCTGCAATGTTTGCAGTAACAGAAATAACCCCTTTGCCACCAAGCTGAATAAAATCCAACCCACTTGTATCATCACCACTCAATAAGATGAAACTATCATCATTAACCAATTCTTGGATTTGACTAACGCGATTTAAGTTCCCTGTAGCTTCTTTAATTGCGACAATATTTTTAATCTTCGCCAAACGCGCTACAGTTGATGGCAGCAGATCACACCCGGTACGAGAAGGCACATTATACAAAATTTGTGGTAAATCCGTATTTTCAGCAATCGTTTTAAAATGCTGATATAAACCTTCCTGCGACGGCTTATTATAATAAGGCGTTACCGTTAGGCAACCAACAACGCCACTGTTTTCAAAACGTTTCGTTAGGGATATTGCCTCAGCAGTCGCATTTGCACCTGTTCCGGCAATAACCGGAATACGCCCATCAGCCAATTCTACGGTTGTCAAAACAACATCACCGTGTTCATCATGACTCAATGTAGCAGATTCTCCGGTTGTCCCTACCGAGACTATCGCTGATGTCCCACTAGCAACATGGTAATCGATTAACTTTTTCAAACTGGCCTTATCAACCTGACCACTCGCATCCATTGGTGTTACCAGCGCAACAATGCTACCTGTAAATTCAAATCTCCCGCTAGACATTACATAACCCCCTATACAAACAAGAACTCCATGGTACTTTTTAGTCATTCAGAAGGAAACTATTTAACACAGGATTTCAATGAATTTTGTTAATACCAGATAACCTCTGTTAAAAAGAAGTGATAACCAAAGTAATTTATTGAAATTCAATGATAGAGAATGGGAATACAATAGAGCAACTTTGATGCAATTGACCTTGGCAGCATAGCCTTTTTATGTTTACCTTAACGAAACCACAGCAGAGAAGGAAAAGTGACTTTGCCACAATCAGAACAACATTTTCTCGTTATAACCGCTTTAGGCGCTGACCGTTCTGGTATCGTCAACACCATTACTCGTCTTGTGAGTGAGTGTGGTTGTAACATTGAAGACAGCCGATTAGCCATGTTTGGCGAGGAATTCACCTTCATTATGCTACTTTCCGGTAGTTGGAACGCTATCACAATGATTGAATCCTCACTGCCACAGAAAGGGGCCGAGCTCGATCTTCTTATTGTAATGAAACGCACAAAGTGCGATACCCACACAACATTTCCTTCCACGGTTTCCGTTAAGGTTGATGTTGATGATTCATCCGGTATTGTTGAGCAGTTTACCAATCTGTTTACTACACAGGATTTTAATATTGCTGAACTGGTATCAAAAACACATCCACCAGAAGGCGATATCCCTGCTCGGTTGCAGATCCAGATTACCGCCCACAGCCTAGAGGATGACGGCATAATTATTAAGCAGGCGTTTAATAAGTTATGTACAGATCTAAATGCACAAGGCAGTATTAGTATTCTTGAACCACTTTAGTTGAAAGATTAAACGGAGAATACGGGATGAACCCATTGAAAGCCGGTGATAAGGCCCCTCAGTTCAGCCTTCCTGACCAAGATGGAGAAACAATCAATTTATCTGATTTCGAAGGCCAGCGTGTTTTAGTCTATTTTTACCCTAAAGCAATGACTCCTGGTTGTACTGTACAAGCCTGTGGTCTGCGCGATGAAATGGATACATTAAAGGAATCAGGTGTTGAAGTGCTAGGCATTAGCACAGATAACCCAAGTAAATTGTCACGCTTTGTGGAGAAAGAAATGCTGAACTTCACATTGTTGTCCGACGAGGATCACCAAGTTGCTGAACAGTTTGGTGTCTGGGGCAAGAAACAATTTATGGGAAAAACCTACGATGGTATCCACCGTATCAGTTTCCTGATTGATACCAACGGTAATATCGAGTACGTTTTTGATAAATTTAAGACCAGTGATCACCACCAAATCGTGGTGGATTATCTGAAACTGCACCCTTAAATAGAAAATGACTCAAAATTTAATCACGCTCATTTAACAGCTCAAGATGCCAGGGGCAAGTACGGGAGGGATATCACCAACCCGTGCTTCCTCTAATAACGGGTACCCGCATCATTAAAAATAAATTTACTCTTTTATTTCATCGTCTTCTATTATAACTATATCTTCCGGCCAGGCCTGGATCACCGCTTTAATCAGCGTCGCCAGCGGAATAGCAAAAAATACGCCCCAAAATCCCCACAAACCACCAAAAGTAATCACAGAAAGAATGATTACCAACGGGTGCAAGTTTACGGCTTCAGAGAATAAAATCGGCACCAGCAAGTTACCATCCAGCCCCTGAACAACCAAATAGGCAATAATCAAAGTCCAGAAATCTGTTCCGACTCCCCATTGAAATAGCGCAACCAGTACAACAGGAATCGTGACAATCAACGCACCCACATAAGGAATTAACACTGACAGCCCAACCAAAACAGAAAGCAGCAATGAATAATCCAATCCAAGAAATGCAAACACCGCGTAGGTACAAATACCGACGATCACCATCTCGGTGACTTTACCCCGAATATAGTTAGTGATTTGCTGGTTCATCTCGCGCCATACCTGCCCGGCCAAAATGCGGTTACGTGGCAGGACCCGTTGCAATGCTTGCAACATCTGGTTTTTATCTTTTAGCAAGAAGAAGGCCATCAGTGGCACAAGAATCAGATAGATAGCCAGCGTTAACAAACCAATCAGTGAAGCCACCGAAAATTTCACTACAGACTCTCCAGCAGTTGAAATCTTACTGCGCAAATTTTCGGCCATCATATCAATGATGCCAGCATCAACCAAAGCCGGATAACGGGCTGGTAATGTCTGGGCATATTCATTAAACCGATTAAGCATATTGGGTATATCTGACAACAGATTAATTCCCTGCTGCCATACAGTTGGCGCCACAATCAAGATGACCAACAAACTAATACTGGAAAAAATAATCAGCACAATACAAACAGCCACTGTGCGCGAACATCCCAGTCTTTCAAGTTTAGCCGTTGGCCATTCCAACAAATAGGCAAGAACAATCGCCACCAGCAAAGGTGTCAAAATGCCATGTAAGAAATAAATAATGCAAAACCCTGCCAACAAGATAACAAATAACGCAATAACTTGCGGATCAGTAAACCGACGGCGATACCACTGTATAATCATATCCAGCATTGACCAGGCTCCTTGATAGCAATATTCATATTTCTATTTTTCTTAAAAATTGATTAATTTTTAAGGTACCCTTGTTTATCATACACGCATTATCTAAAACGATGGTCAAATGAGAGCATTTTTGTTTTATGAAAATAATGTCTAATCAATCTCTGACAGCAATATTAATCAGTACATTATTGCTAACAAGCTCCCCTGTTCTCAGCGCCTCCATTGAAGATTCATTGCCGGATATCGGTACCACGGCAGGTTCAATCCTGAGCATCAATCAGGAACTGGCAATGGGCGATTTCTACGCTCGCCAAATGCGTGACAACGCTCCGCTGATTTATGACCCATTATTGACACAATACATTAATGCCCTTGGACAAAGGCTAGTGGCTCATGCAGACTCAGTTAAAACGCCTTTCCATTTCTATCTGATTGATAACCCGAATATCAACGCTTATGCTTTCTTTGGCGGTAATGTAGTACTCCATGCTGCACTTTTTCGTTATAGTCGTAATGAAAGCGAGCTTGCCTCCGTAATGGCTCACGAAATTTCCCACGTTACTCAACGCCACCTAGCGCGAATGATGGAAGATCAGCAACGTACAGCACCGCTAGCCTGGGCAGGTACGTTGGGTTCTATTCTTTTGCTAATGGCTAGCCCACAAGCAGGGATGGCAGCCCTCAGCGGCACTATTGCCGGTATACAACAAGGTATGATCAGTTTTACTCAATCCAATGAACAAGAAGCTGATCGTATTGGCATGCAGACATTACGTAAAGCTGGCTTTGATCCTCAAGGTATGCCAGATTTTATGCAAATCATGGTAGATCAAACCCGTTACAGTTCTAAGCCACCAGAAATGCTACTCACCCACCCGTTACCTGACAGCCGCCTTGCTGATGCACGTAACCGCGCTAATCAATACCCGGCCCAGAACATTCCACAATCTCAAGATTTTCTGTTCGCCAGAGTTCGTGTTATGGGCATGTACACCACCGAGCAACGCGACTATCTTGAGCAAATTTTAGAAAATTATCGGAGAGGCACAGCTAAAGAGCAACTTGCCGCCGCTTATGGCCGAGCAATCTTGCTTTCTCAAGATAAAAAATACACTGAGGCACGGGCTATTCTAGAACCACTGTTAGCAAAACAACCGGATAATGTCTGGTACATTGACACAATGACTGATATCGACATTGAACAGAACCGAATTGCTCAGGCTATCACCCGGTTACAGAACGCTTTGCAGAAACAAAAGGACAATTTGGTATTGCAAATCAATCTCGCTAATGCACTTATTCACGCAAAACAATATCAACAGGCTTTAAAACTGCTCCATCGCTATACATTCAATAATCCAGATGATCCCAACGGTTGGCGCCTGATAGCCGAAGCTGCCGCCAAACAAGGAAAACGCCATGAAGAATTATCAGCGCATGCTGAAGAAATGGCACTTCGCGGTCAGTTTGGCAATGCCATCAAATACCTCAGTAGTGCCAGCGCACTGGTAAAATTAGGTAGTTACGATCAAGCACGTTATGATGCTCGTATCGATCAATTACGCCAGCTACAACAGCGTTACAGTCAATACAAACGTTAAGGAATTCTCATGCAACAGGTGACAATTTATCATAATCCCCGCTGCTCAAAAAGCCGTGAAACTTTGGCACTTATTGAAGAACGAGGAATTAAGCCACAGATTATTCTTTATCTGGAGGTTCCTCTCACTGTAGAGCAATTATCCGTTCTGCTAGAACAGCTTGGTTTTCATGATGCACGCCAATTGATGAGAACAAAAGAAGATCTATACAAGGAGTTGAATTTGGCTGATGAAAAACTTACTCAGCATGATTTACTGAAAACGATAATTGCCAACCCTAAACTGATTGAACGCCCAATCGTGGTTTGCGGTGATAAAGCCAGACTTGGGCGCCCACCGGAAAAAGTAAAAGAAATTCTTAATTGATTAAGAATAGATATGATGATGGTGACATCACCATCATCTTTAAAGGTGCAAAATATCCTTCACAAATGGAATCGTCAGCTTGCGCTGGGCCACTATCGAAGCGTGATCTAACTGATTCAATGCCATAAACAGAGTCCGCATTTCTCTGTCTAATCTTTTCAATAAAAAGCGCCCTACATCTTCTGGCAATTCAAAGCCGCGTAACTTCGCTCGCAATTGCAAGGCTTGTAATTTCTCATCATCAGAAAGCGGTTGTAATTTATAAATTTGCCCCCAATCCAGACGAGAAGCCAAATCAGGTAACTTAAGATTAATCTGGCGAGGTGGGCGATCGCCGCTAATAAGCAAACATGTGCGACCGATCTCCAGGATGCGATTATAAAGATTGAAAATTGCCATTTCCCACTCTTCATCACCAGCAATACTCTCAATATTATCAATACAAACCAGTGATAAGTGTTCCATGCCATCAAGCACCTCAGGGATAAAATAGGCACGTTTATCCAGCGGAACATAGCCCACAGCTTCATCTTTCAGGGACAACTCAGCACAGGCGGCATGCAACAAATGACTTCGGCCCCCACTGTCACGGGACCAGAAATAAATATAGCTGCCATGCGGCTGATTAATGGCCAATTTGATTGCAGCTAACAGGGTGGCATTTTCCCCCGGAAAGAAACTGGCAAAAGTTTCATCATCGGGAAGATACAAAGGTAACGAAAGCTGCGATGGTGTGTTCAGAAGCACCTCAAACAGAGCTGGTAATAAACGCCAACAAGTTTATCACAGAAAATAGTTGTAAATGAACTGTATAGGTAAAGAATAAAAAAACTATTTTTAGGATTCAATAAGTTAAATCCATTTCAGCCCCAGAAGAGCATAATATTTCGTCATAACACAGAACAGCCCGCAACCACTTGTAAAATAATAGTTTAATCGAACGACTTAAAAACTACCCTAATGATGAAAATCAGCGGATATTTATGTAATATTTTTAGGCACCAGAACTAACTCCATCTCATCGGCAAGGTCTTTAAGTTTTTCGTTAACTTCTTTAGAAGTAGCTGCTGGCTCAGATTCAATAGACACACTCAAATCGCCTTCTTTTACTCGATCCCCAAAAATTATTATCGCTTTGCCACCGTGCTGCTTAGAAGACCATCGAATTGCTTGAGCATCAGGATTATCATGATAAATTTGGGCTGCCCATCTCCGAGTAATATGATAATCCGATGCTTCTGATTCTACTAGCTGGCACTGAATAATTCCCCACTTCTTCAGTATTCGTGGATTGATATCCACATACTTGATATTTTTTCTCGGAATAATTTGGCTACGCACTAAGTCATCTAGTTTACCAAGATAAACAGGTATACCGGAGCAATTCAATGGAATATCATGTAAAATCGTCTCCATAATAGCTACTCCTATATTTTCACCACCATAGATTGTCGGAATGAAAATTCCATTATTTTTGAACGGGCTAAAACGAGCATTGCCAATGCCAGGATTAAATTCAATCCCTTTAAACTTAATTCTATGAATACGTTCATAGGTGTACCAGCTTTCCACTTTTGAACCTTAACTCCTGTATTCTCTGGAGGAAATGGTATATTTTCTTGAAGCTCCTTTTCATCATCAACCATGACGTGGCCCTTCAACTTCTTCTTTGGCTGCCATATAAACATCATCAAGTTGAGTTAATAAAAGATCCTTTGGCTTTTTATTACTGAGCCAACTATTTGGTGTACCAAACCAAATAGCTATTGACCAGGGCGTTTTGTTCTTAAACAGCTCAATAACATTTTTTATCACAGGTAACGGCTGGCCGCCTTCGTCTAGAGCATACAACGGGAATAGATCTTTACCATTAATGGGCAATGCGAATATTTTTTTCGACTTTTTCAACCGATTTGCCGCAGCGCTGGAATTAATCGATTTAGATCCGGTTAATCTGCTAAGTTCACTTGCAGTTAGCCACTTTGAATCAGTAAGGATCTGATTTTTTAATTTTTCGAGGCGTGCTTCATTACGGTAAGCAAATTCACTTTCAGATGGTTCAGTCACCAAAGGCAAATGTTTGTGCTTATTGAATGTAGTGACAGCAGTTACCGCGCTAGCTATTGCAAGCTTAATATCATAATAATCAATTGATCTTGGCAATTTCACGACAACATATTGATCTGCCTCATCAACGGGAATATCAGACAAATTGATATGCTTAGCAACATCCTTATTGTTTGACAACTCAATGGTATCCATTGAAAGAAAGTTAAAGCTGACATGCTTCGACTTAGTTTGGGATTTAGTAATCATACTGCCTCCATATTGTATCTACTTGAGTTCGTATTTTGCATATATTAGTTATATGGATGATATGGCGTATTTATGAAAAAGGCAAAGATTAACGATCCATAGCCGATAACCATACAAGGTATAAACAAGCACTCACCCTCATTCCATAAGTGAGAAATCTCGCTGCAACGTCCTACATAACTTGACATTTTCACACTATGTACAATCCAAACGAAGATCACATTCTATCGCTATTCCTTAAACTATTCTTGATTAATATGCGAACAAAATCGCAACATATTTAACATAAGTTGCTAGTCTTAATAAAAAGTGAAAGCTCTCATCAACCACTTATCCCATAAGAAACGATATAACAAACTGGAGATTGAACAATGAAAAAAATCCTATTGTGTTGTGCTGCCGGTATGTCCACCAGCATGCTGGTACAACGCATGCAGGCAGAAGTGATAAAACGGGCATTGGACATCGAGATCAAGGCTGTTCCCACGGTTGAATTAGAACACATGATAGCCGACGCTGACGTTGTTTTACTCGGCCCACAGGTGAGGTATCAATTGGCCCATTTTTCCGCTATCGCCAAACCACTTGGTAAACCAATAGACGTTATTGACATGATGGATTATGGCACTCTTCGTGGTGATAAGGTTCTCGATAAGGCATTAAGCCTGTTGGAATAAGCAATTTCATCATCACGCGGAGTACCCTCATGAGTCTCTATACCTCTTTTATGCGTGTTTTAGAAAACCACATTATCCCGTTTGCCGGGCGAATCGGTAACCAGCGGCATATTACAGCAATGCGTGACGGCTTTATCTCAGCCATGCCATTTTTGATCATCGGCAGCATAATGTTAATTGTGGCAAACCCACCCTTCGATTTACAGACTGCATCCTCATTCGGCCAAGCTTGGTTGTCCTTTGCCAAAACTCACTGGGACACCATCACAATGCCTTACTTTATGACGATGGGATTAATGAGTGTCTTTGTTTCGGTCGGTACCGCCTACAGTTTAGCTAAATCCTACGGTCTGGACGGGTTAACTTCGGCTTTACTGTCACTAATGGCGTTTTTGCTAGCAGCAGCACCACAAATAGAAAACAAAATAGCACTCGATTTCCTCGGTGGCGCAGGTGTATTTACCGCATTAATTTGCGCTATCTGGTCAGTTGAACTAACGCGTTTACTAAAAAAATATAACATTACCATCAGAATGCCAACACAAGTGCCACCAGCAATCGCCCGTTCTTTTGAACTTCTGTACCCAGTCATAGGTATCTTGCTGACAGTTTATCCCGCCAGCTTGCTATTACAGAGTGAATTCAATCTACTTATTCCCGCAGCCATAATGCAGATGTTCCACCCACTCATTTCCGTCGGTGATACTCTACCTGCCATTATATTGGCACTACTCATTACTAACCTACTGTGGTTTGCCGGTATTCATGGCGCTAATATTGTCACTGGCTTGATGGCCCCTATTTTTATGGCAAATATTGCTGCCAATGCAACATTAATGGCTCAAGGTACTGCTACAACACACATTTTTACTGACCCTTACTGGTCGTTTTATATCTGTATTGGTGGCTCTGGTTCTACACTGGTTCTGGCGATTCTTTATCTGCGCAGCCGTTCTATGCATTTGCGTACTATCGGAAAACTGAGCGTGGTTCCGTCCATATTCAATATTAACGAACCACTACTGTTTGGCTCACCGATTGTGATGAATCCAACCTTATTCATTCCATTACTGGTTGTGCCATTGGTCAATGCAGTATTGTCCTACAGCGTCCTGCATCTTGACCTGGTGCATAAAATGGTCGCTATTTCGCCCTGGACTACACCGGCGCCATTCGGCGCAATGATTTCCGCCGCCTGGGATTATCGTGCGGCAGTGCTAGTGATCATACTCACGATAATCGACCTCTTTATCTGGTATCCCTTCTTCAAAATTTTTGAAAAACAGTTGGTCAACGAAGAAGATAAACAGCGAGAAAACACAGCATCCACCGGTGTAGAAACTCAATCCCAACCCTAATTTTCGGAGGATTTACACATGGATTTAGACAAAACTATTGTAGAACTGCTGGTTCATGCCGGAAGCGCACGCAGTCATGCACTAATGGCATTACAACATGCCAGAAACGGTGACTTTCAAACAGCACAAACACTGATGGCAGAATCCCAACAGGCAATCAAAGAAGCACACACGATTCAAACTACCCTCATCGGATTGGATGAAGGCTGCGGTAAATTACCTGTCAATCTCATCACCGTCCATGCGCAAGATCATTTAATGAACGCAATGGTTATTCAAGATCTTGCCAGCGATATGATTGAACTCTATCGTCGAATACCATCGCAAGAGGAAAAGGTATGAAACGAATCAAAATAGCCGTTATTGGTGGCGGTAGCAGCTACACACCTGAATTAGTCGAAGGGCTTATTCAACACCAAAAAAATATTCCACTATCTGAACTGGCATTGGTTGACATTGACGGTGGAAAACAGAAAGTAGAAATTATCGCCGCGCTTACTCGCCGTATGTTAGCTCGTCACGGCATGGAACACGTTATTGTCAGCGTCCATTTCACACCAGATAACGCCATTCGCGGTGCCAATTTTATTTTAACTCAACTGCGTGTCGGCCAGCTTCCGGCTCGCGCTGCGGACGAGCGTCTGGGGCTAAAATATGGCTTGATCGGTCAGGAAACTACCGGCGTAGGCGGCTTTGCCAAAGCATTACGTACCATCCCCGTTTTGCTGGATATTGCCCATAAAGTTGAAAAACTTGCACCAGACGCATGGATTATTAACTTCACCAATCCAGCCGGGATCGTTACCGAAGCGATTTCCCGCTATAGCAAAGCAAAAATTATCGGCCTATGTAATGTCCCGGTCACAATGCACCACATGATAGCTAATATGCTACAACGCCCTTATCAGGATGTGCAGTTACGCTTTGCCGGGCTGAATCATATGGTCTGGGTACATCAAGTACTGGTTGCAGGTCAGGATAAAACTCAACAGGTACTTGATATGCTATGCAATGGCGCAGTCTTAACCATGAATAATATTCAAGAGGCGCCCTGGCCTCCACCACTGCTCAAGGCTCTAGGCGCAATCCCCTGCCCTTATCACCGCTACTTCTACCAAGCCCGCAATATGTTACAGGAAGAGCGCGAGGCTGCGTTCGAACAAGGCACACGAGCAGAACAGGTCATGAAAGTAGAACAGGAACTATTTGAACTGTATGCTGATCCAGAACTCGATCACAAGCCAGAACAACTCAGTTTCCGCGGTGGTGCATTCTATTCTGAGGTTGCATTGGATCTGATTTGCGCCATTCATAACAATCTCGATAGCCAATTGGTAGTCAATACCACAAATCACGGTGCTATTCGAGGTTTACCGGACGATGCTGTCATTGAAACCAACTGTATTATTAATGCAGAAGGCGCCCACCCGCTGACGTTCGGCCGCCTACCTGACAGTATGTATGCTCTGACACAACAGATAAAAACCTATGAACGCTTAACGATCAAAGCAGCGATTCATGGTGATCGCAATGCTGCACTGTTGGCACTGATCACCAACCCACTGGTTGCCGATATAGACATTGCTTCACCACTATTGGATGACGTATTAACAATAAACCGTGATTATCTACCGCAATTTCAATGAATAAGCGGTACCTGATTAGTTAATTTGAAATCAGAACAAGCATAAAATTAAAGCGATATCTGTTACTTCTGACTAATAGATATCGCTAACTAACTTTGTAACCTCTTTTTTTTGCGGCGCCGCACGCATTTATCTTTCACATTAAGTTTGAATAAGAGATTTTGTATTATACTGCGCTGAAATCAATTGATTGAAGAATATTGAAAATAACAGTTTCAACACATTTAAATTTTGAGAAATTCTATGCCTTTTAAAATAGAAAACCTGGGATATGGCGAAGCCCATATCGCAGATTTTGAGGTATCTGGCGTGGAATATACCTTGATTATAATGGAGATTATTTCAAAGAGAGATTCTTCTGTCGTTTTGCCTGAAAATTACAGCTTCGATATAAATAATTTTTTTGAAGTTTCATTTGATGCAAAAAACAATTTATATCCTATTGATTTCAAGATGCATCGCGACGGCAAGGGAGTGAATCCCCGGGAGCATAGCAAACTATGTGACCGGGGTGAGCGAGTGCAGCCAACAAAGAGGCAACTTGAAAGATGACGGGTATAAACAATAACACGCTATTTGAGAGGCATCCTACAAATAACCATAATCAGATGATAGAGATTATGTACACAGTTGAAAGGCTGATTAATGAGCACTATAATGCGGTCAGCCCTAGTGGATACATTTTACTAGCTGCGGATGAGCGACTGAACAGGGTCTATAAGCGGTATATTAATCGATTTGTGACACAAAACGGCTTTACCATGATAGATAAGTTAGATCCAAACGGGAGGGGTTATGTCATACATATCGAACAAGCTGAAAAAGAAAAGCTTGAACTCGAAAAAGCGGTAGCTAAAAAAGCTGAACGAATGAGATCTGCTTACAGCGCCCTAAAAAAATCCGAAAGAAAGGGTACTATTCAGTATCTCAATGGAAAACGAAACTGGTCGTAGTCCGATAAACTTTAAAGGGAGCTTTTCGCTCCTTTTTTACTCCACAATAAACAAATCTGATACCCTAGATAATGACTTCCTTTTGTATCTACTTAGTAGATACTCATACGGTTATAATGTTACTTACTAGACATAAAGAGACATTTATGGAGGCATAGATATGCGCACTCAAGCAGTTTTGCAAAAATGGGGAAACAGTATTGCTCTGCGATTATCGGGAAATCTGAAAAAGATACCTAATTTTGAAGCAGGTGATATCGTAAACATTAATATCAGTGAAGAAGGATTAATTATTCAAAAAGCCGTCAAGAAACGATTAACCGAGTCTGATTTATTAAATGACTTATCCGCTTATACTGCGCATGCTGATGAACTGGCAGCTCCGAATCACAAGGAACTCAATTACTGATGTTTGTTCTTAAACGTGGAGATATTTGCTGGCTTGATTTCGAACCAACAAAAGGCAAAGAAATTGGCAAATATCGCCCAACACTCATATTATCGCATGAAACCTATAACCGACTAACTGGATTAGTTATCTGTTGTCCTATTAGCACCAGTATAAGAGGAGCACCTACAGAAGTACCTGTCACTAATCTGGAACAACCTTGCATAGTAGCAACAACTTTGATCCAAACTCTAGATTGGCGGCAATGCAAAGTGAAATTCATCACTGAGTCAGAACCTGGACTTCACGATGAAGTTCTGCTAAAACTCATTCCTCTCATTGATGGCGAACATTTGCTTTCCTGCCTCCCTTACGAATAAAATAATGACCATCATCCCCGCCTTTTCATAATGAAAACTACTCAAAGCGGGCAAATCAGCCCAAGTTTATTGCCCTATTATTTACCGTGCTTAACAGATTCAACGGAAGATTCAATATATCGTTCTTCGGGACGGAAAACCGTGACCAGACGGAAAATCAAACTCATACTGATACCTACGATCGTTGCCAGCGCCATGCCTTTAAGTTCAGCAACACCGATATTAATTTTCGCCCCACTGACGCCGATGATAAGAATCACGGAAGTCAGGATAAGATTTTGTGCTTTGTTGTAATCTACTTTTGAATCAATCAGCACTCGAATACCTGATGCGCCAATAACGCCATAAAGCAACAGCGAGACACCTCCCATGACCGGAACTGGTACGGCCTGAATTGCTGCCGCCAATTTACCGACGCAGGAGAGCAAAATCGCCAGCACCGCGGCACCGCCAATAACCCAGGTGCTGTAAACTTTGGTAATTGCCATGACACCAATATTCTCGCCATAAGTCGTATTTGGCGTTGAACCAAAGAAACCGGAAATCACGGTTGAAAAACCATTTGCAAACATAGAACGGTGCAAACCCGGCTCTTTTAGCAAATCTTTCTTCACAATATTCGCCGTCACAACTAAATGACCAACATGTTCAGCTATGACAACCAGCGCCGCAGGCAAGATAGTCATAATAGCGAACCATTCAAAACGTGGTGTATAAAAAGTTGGCAATGCAAACCACGGCGCTTCACGTACCGGCGTCAGATCAACTACGCCCATCAGGAACGCCAACGCATAACCTACCAACACGCCAATGAGAATCGGGATGATAGCCAAGAATCCACGGAACATAACTGAACCAAGAACGGTTACCGCCAGTGTTACCAGAGAAATGGTCAATGTTGTTGAATCAACATCGGCACCTTCCGCCGGACGCAAACCCGCCATATCAGCCGCAACACCAGCAAGTTCCAGACCGATAACAGCAACAATCGCCCCCATTGCCGCAGGTGGAAACAGCGCATTAATCCAACTTCGCCCTGCCACCTTAACCATCAGTGAAACCAGACAAAACAGCACGCCACATATAATAAAACCACCCAAGGCTAATTCATATCCCAGAGGCAACAACAATAAGACCGGTGAAATAAAAGCAAAGCTCGATCCCAAATACGCCGGAACCTTTCCTTTGCAAATCACCAGATACAACAATGTACCGATACCATTAAATAGCAGAACTGTCGCCGGGTTGATTTTAAACAAAATCGGCACCAATACCGTCGCACCAAACATAGCAAAAAGATGTTGGAAGCTGAGTGGAATGGTCTGTAAAAAAGGAGGCCGCTCATCTACTCCAATAGTGCGACGGGTCATCTTATTTATCCTCTTAATATTATCGCGTCAAAACCAAAAAAAGCCGACTCAAAAGTCGGCTAACTTATTATTTCGTACCAAATATTTTATCGCCTGCATCCCCCAAGCCAGGCACAATGTATCCCTGTTCATTGAGTCTCTCATCAATAGAAGCTGTATACAGTTCCACATCAGGATGGGCTTTTTCCAGCGCGGCAATACCTTCAGGAGCAGCCACCAAAACTAGCACTTTAATCGACTGGCAGCCTGCTTTTTTCAGTAAATCGATAGTTGCAATCATGGAACCACCGGTTGCCAACATGGGGTCAACCAACAGCGCCATACGTTCATCAATATTGGAAGCCAATTTCTGAAAATAAGGGACAGGTTCTAAGGTTTCTTCATTACGATAAACCCCTACGACGCTGATCCGGGCACTGGGAACATTCTCCAATACACCATCCATCATCCCCAATCCCGCACGCAAAATAGGTACGACAGTTATTTTTTTACCTTTAATCTGCTCAACTACCACCGGACCACACCAGCCATCAATAGTGACTTTTTCTGTTTCTAAATCAGCGGTTGCTTCATAAGTCAGAAGGCTTCCAATTTCTGCGGCCAGTTCACGAAAGCGTTTGGTGCTGATATCATGCGCTCGCATCAGGCCGAGTTTATGTTTAACAAGTGGGTGATTCACCTCAACGATCTTCATGGACCTCTCCTACTGTATGTCATGTCGCCAGCAGACAAAAAAACGGCGAGATTATACCGCCTTTTACCCATAACACCACCACCAATCCGTTGATTTTCATCAAACATAGCCCTAATTACCGAGAACAGAGATCCGAAACAAGAGTCTCGCAAACGTTTGCTTAGACTGTTAGAATTGCTACTATTCTGTCTTAATTTATCAAACGCAACCGCCTTGGGGGCTTCGAGTGACCAACAAAACCTCTCTCAGTTATAAAGATGCCGGTGTCGATATCGACGCCGGTAATGCCTTAGTCAACCGTATTAAAGGTGTTGTAAAACAGACCCGTCGTCCAGAAGTTATGGGCGGTTTAGGTGGGTTTGGCGCTTTATGTGCATTACCACAAAAATACCGCGAGCCAATTCTGGTTTCTGGTACTGATGGTGTCGGCACCAAGTTGCGTCTGGCAATGGATCTCAAACGTCATGACACTATCGGCATTGACTTAGTTGCAATGTGTGTCAATGACCTGGTTGTTCAAGGTGCAGAACCCCTGTTTTTCCTTGATTACTATGCAACCGGGAAACTGGATGTTGATACGGCTGCCAGCGTTATCAGCGGTATCGCAGAAGGCTGTCAATTATCCGGCTGTGCTCTGGTTGGTGGTGAAACCGCAGAAATGCCGGGGATGTACCACGGTGAAGATTATGATGTTGCCGGCTTCTGCGTCGGCGTGGTTGAAAAATCAGAAATCATTGATGGCAGTAAAGTTCAGGCGGGTGATGCCTTGATTGCCCTCGCCGCCAGTGGCCCTCACTCAAACGGCTATTCTCTGATACGCAAAATTCTGGCCGTCAACAACACCGATCCAGAAGCAACAGAGCTTGAAGGTAAATCATTGGCAGATCACCTACTCGCCCCGACAAAAATTTATGTGAAATCCCTTTTATCCTTGATTGAACAGGTTGATATTCACGCTATTGCTCATCTAACCGGTGGCGGTTTCTGGGAAAATATTCCGCGTGTTCTGCCTGAAAATACCCAAGCACAGATTAACGAATCCAGTTGGCAATGGCCGGCCATATTTAACTGGCTGCAACAGACAGGCAATGTCAGCCGTCATGAAATGTACCGTACATTCAACTGTGGTGTTGGAATGGTGATTGCATTACCACCAACAGCCGTTGAACACGCGATTGAATTACTCACTGCTGCCGGTGAAAAAGCCTGGCAAATCGGCACTATCGCGACACTGAAAGAGGGTGAACAACAGGTTATCATTAAATGAAAAATATCGTTGTACTCATCTCTGGCAGCGGCAGCAATCTCCAGGCGGTGATTGACGCCTGCCAGCAGAACAGAATCAATGGGCAGGTTTGCGCGGTATTGAGTAATACCGCAAATGCTTACGGTCTGTTACGCGCTAAACAGGCAGATATTCCCACCCATGTCATTAGCCCGAAAAACTATGTAGATCGTCAGGCTTATGATGAAGCGCTAAAACACGTGATTGATCAGTATCAACCAGACTTGCTGGTCCTCGCGGGTTATATGCGTATTCTGACGCCAGATTTTGTTCAGCACTATCTTGGCCGGCTGTTAAATATTCATCCTTCTCTGTTACCCAAATATCCTGGTCTGCATACTCACCGCAAAGCGATAGCAAATGGAGATACAGAACACGGCACTTCCGTCCATTTTGTAACAGAAGAGTTGGATGGCGGCCCGGTGATCTTGCAAGCTAAAGTTCCTATTTTTGCCGGAGATCAGGAAAATGAGGTTGTTAAACGGGTTCAGACTCAGGAACACAACATCTATCCATTAGTTATCAACTGGTTTATCGAAGGGCGCCTAAATATGGTTAATGGCAAAGCGTATCTGGATGGAAAGATCCTCCCTCCAGAAGGCTATGCCGCAGAATAATCTATTATTAACGACTAATTACAGTGCTGTGGTAACATATCCAGCACTGCGAACTATTATTAATTATACCCTATGGATTTCAAGATGCATCGCGACGGCAAGGGAGAGAATCCCCGGGAGCATAGGTAACTATGTGACTGGGGTGAGCGAGTGCAACCAACAAAGAGGCAACTTGAAAGATGACGGGTATATGCTCCTTTTTTATTAAAAACACTGAGGTGTCAAATGTCTGGTGGTTCTCATACTCCACCTGTTAGGTTACGCCCCCTTGAGCGGGAAGATCTGCCTTTTATCCATCAATTAGATAACAATGCTAGCGTCATGCGTTACTGGTTCGAAGAACCTTATGAAGCTTTCGTTGAACTGTGCGATCTCTATGACAAACATATTCACGACCAGAGCGAGCGCCGGTTTATTATCGCAAGTTCTGACGCCAAAGTGGGTTTGGTTGAATTAGTCGAAATCGACTATATCCACCGCCGGTCAGAATTTCAGATTATTATCGATCCCGCCTATCAGGGCCAAGGCCATGCAACCAAAGCGGCAAAACTGGCAATGGAATATGCATTTTCCGTACTTAATCTGTATAAACTCTACCTGATTGTTGATAAAGAGAATGTTAAAGCCATTCACATCTATAATAAACTAGGTTTCTATACTGAGGGCGAATTAATAGATGAATTCTTTATTAATGGCAGTTACCGCACAGCCATTCGCATGTGCGTTTTCCAACATCAATATTTTGCATCTAAGGAAGATGAAAAAATGAGTCAACAGCTACTGCCGATAAGATAGCGACAAACGACGCCCCGTCGTATTCAAAGTTTCAATACTTTTACCTCAACACCTGGAGTAACAATGTCCCAAGACAGGCTCTATACCGAGAAAGAACTGAGTTGGTTATCATTCAACGAACGTGTGCTTCAAGAAGCAGCGGATAAGAGCAATCCATTAATAGAACGGATGCGGTTCCTTGGTATTTACTCCAATAATCTGGATGAATTTTACAAAGTCCGTTTTGCTGATGTGAAACGGCGAATATTAATCAATGAAGAACGAGGATCAGCCACCAGCGCTCGAAATGTGTTGAAAAAAATTCAAGCTAAAGTGGCTAAAACCGATCAAGAATTTGATGTGCTCTATAATGAATTGCTACTAGAAATAGCTCGCAATCAAATTTTTCTCATCAATGAACGACAAATTTCACCAAATCAACAAATCTGGTTACGTCAATATTTTCGTCAACATCTGCGGCCACACATTACGCCAATTCTGATCAATCCAGAAACCAACCTGGTTGAATTTCTAAAAGATGACTACACTTATCTGGCAGTTGAAATTGTTCACGGCCAGAATATTCAATATGCACTATTGGAAATTCCGTCAGATAAGGTGCCACGTTTTGTTAACTTGCCGCCTGAAATGCCACACCGCCGCAAATCAATGATCCTGCTAGACAATATTATGCGTTATTGTCTTGATGAAATTTTCAAAGGCTTTTTCGATTATGATTCACTGAACGCCTATTCAATGAAAATGACCCGTGATTCTGAATATGATTTAGCAACAGAGATGGAATCAAGCTTGCTCGAACTAATGTCATCCACGCTGAAACAACGGCTGACAGCGGAACCAGTAAGATTCGTTTATCAACGAGAAATGCCAGATGAAATGGTGGGGTTACTGCGTAGCAAACTTGGCTTGTCAAACAATGATTCGGTGATTGCCGGCGGACGCTATCACAATTTTAAAGATTTCATTAAATTCCCCAATGAGGGGAAGAGAAACTTACTCAATAAACCTTTACCGAGATTACGGCACACTTGGTTTGATAATTTCCGTAATGGTTTTGATGCGATTCGTGAACAAGATGTGCTGCTCTATTATCCCTACCACACCTTTGAACATGTGCTGGAATTATTACGTCAGGCTTCTTTCGACCCAAGTGTACTTTCCATCAAGATCAATATTTATCGGGTAGCAAAAGACTCCCGCATTATTGATTCCATGATCCATGCTGCCCATAACGGTAAAAAAGTGACCGTCGTGGTTGAATTACAGGCTCGATTTGATGAAGAAGCCAATATTCATTGGGCCAAACGGCTAACCGAAGCGGGTGTACATGTTATTTTCTCAGCACCGGGACTAAAAATTCACGCAAAACTGTTTTTTATTTCCCGTCTGGAAGGTGAAGAAATTGTTCGCTATGCCCATATTGGTACCGGCAATTTTAATGAAAAAACCGCTCGCCTCTACACCGACTACTCCTTGCTGACAGCAAATCCCAAAATTACTAACGAAGTGCGCCGGGTATTCAACTTTATTGAGAATCCCTACCGCCCGGTCAAATTTGAAAATCTGATGGTTTCGCCGCAAAATTCCCGCGCAATGCTCAACCAGCTTATTTCACAGGAAATCGCCAACGCCAGAACGAATAAGCCCGCAGGTATTACGTTAAAGATTAATAATCTGGTTGATAAAGAGCTGGTGGACCGCCTATATGACGCTTCGGAGGCAGGGGTAAAAATACGCCTACTGATACGTGGTATGTGCTCACTGGTGCCCAACCAACCAGGATTTAGCGAAAATATTCAGATCACCAGTATCGTTGACCGTTTTCTCGAACACGATCGGGTTTACGTATTCACTAATGACGGAGACGAAAAAGTCTTTCTCTCGTCTGCTGACTGGATGACCCGTAATATCGACTACCGAATTGAAGTTGCGGTTTGCCTACTTGATCCACAATTGAAACAACGGGTACTGGACATTCTCGAATTACAATTCAACGATACGGTAAAAGCCCGTTACGTCGATAAAGAGCTGAGCAATAGTTATGTGCCACGGGGTAATAAGCGGAAAATCCGGGCACAACTCGCTATTTATGACTATATAAAAGCCCTCGAACAACCTGAACCAAGAGCTTAATTTATGCCGCTAACACATGACAAGCCGACGCCCAGGCCAATAGAAATTGCGGCTATTGATCTGGGTTCAAACAGTTTTCATATGATTATTGCCCGAATTGTTAACGACGCATTTCAGATTTTAGGTCGCTTAAAACAACGGGTCCATCTTGCCGACGGTCTTGATAACAACAATCTATTAAGCGAAGAAGCAATAACACGCGGTCTTGCCTGTCTGGCTTTATTTGCTGAACGGTTACAAGGCTTTCCTGCTGATAACGTTTGTCTGGTGGGCACTCACAGCTTACGTGAAGCCAGCAATGCCAAAGAATTTATCAAACGCGCTAAAGACGTTATCCCCTACCCGATTGAAATTATTTCCGGCCATGAAGAAGCTCGTCTGATCTATATGGGGGTAGAACATACACAACCAGAAAAAAACCGTAAACTGGTGATTGATATTGGCGGCGGCTCCACTGAACTGGTAATTGGTGAAAATTTTGAACCATTATTAGTAGAAAGCCGCCGAATGGGATGCATTAGTTTCGCCCACCAATTCTTTCCCGATGACGAAATTAGCGCAGAAAAATTCCGCCGAGCGCGGCTTGAAGCTGCACAAAAATTGGAAAATCTCTCATGGCAGTACCGCATCACTGGCTGGAATTCAGCACTTGGGGCATCCGGGACCATTAAAGCGGTGTATGAAGTACTGGTCGCAATGGGGGAAAAGGACGGATTAATCACCCCTGAACGGCTGGAGATGTTGGTCAAAGAAATACTCAAATTCAAGAAATTAAAAACCTTCGACTTACCCGGACTATCGGATGATCGTAAACACTTCTTTATTCCTGGTTTAGCAATCTTATGCGGTATATTCGATACCCTGCATATAAAAGCATTACAACTCTCAGATGGTGCGCTACGTGAAGGCGTTTTATATGAAATGGAAGGCCGTTTCCGTCATCAAGATATCCGCCAGAGAACCGCAAAAAGCCTGGCTGAACACTATAATATCGACAGAGAACAGGCAAAGCGTGTACTTAATACGACTGAAACACTTTACCAACAGTGGGCAATCCAAAACCCTAAACTAGTGCAACCTCAACTCGAAGCGATTTTACACTGGGCGGCAATGTTACACGAAGTTGGATTAAGTATTAACTTAAGCGGATTACAGCGACACTCTGCCTATATTCTGCAAAACACCAACTTACCCGGCTTTAATCAGGAACAGCAATTACTGCTGGCAACCTTGGTTCGCTGTCATCGTAAGACAATAAAACTGGATGATTTGCCAAGATTCAATTTATTCAAGAAAAAACAGTATCTGCCATTAATTCAAATCCTACGTCTGGCAACTTTACTCAATAATCAACGCCAATCCACAACCATCCCTGAATCACTCAGACTGGTTACTGATGATAGTCATTGGGCGCTCTACCTGCCTTACAATTATTTATCAGAAAACACCCTGATGCAGCTTGATCTGGAAAAAGAGCAAGGTTACTGGCATAACGTTACGGGTTGGCAATTAGAAATAGCCGAGGAATCAATATAAAGATACCAAACCATGAAAAAAAAGAAGCGATCTCAGATAATTAAATTGGTTTTACTTATCAGCTTTCTGATTTTATTTGGCCGTTTCATTTACTCATCCATAGCGGCATTAGAACATCATCAACAAAATAAAAAGGTCATAATAGAGAAAGGTGAAAATCATCAAATGAAATAATCAACTTATTGCAGATTATCATTAATCAATATCATTACCTCACTGTTCCCCCGAATTCTTCGGGGAAACAAGCTATTATAAATGTCATAATTTCAAAAGAACGACACCCGCTATTATTATCACAATACCAATCCACTGAATTCGACTTAACCGTTCTCCACGAATAAAAAAGCCTAATAAAGCGGTGATTCCACTTGCCAATGAACTCAGAACAGTAACAACAGCAACATGTCCCGTTGCAGAACCGTAAGCTAATGAAGCAAACCCGATCAGACTAAAGAAACTAATTGAAAAAACCAGAGCAATAATTGAAATCGGCGGTAATGATAAATTTCCTTTTTTTAATAGAGTGAGAAATAAAACAACCACAGCGGTTAAATAGTAAACCCATAATGCATTGATAACACCCAGATCTCTAACAGCAAATTCCCCTTGCAACCAGAAGCCTAAACCAAACATCAGTGAAGACAAAAGTGCAAAGAAAATTGAACCAGATGATTCTCGTTGTCCATCTTTTGATTTCGGTATACTGGTTAGACAGGCCCCAACAACACAAATAAATAGACTAAACAAAACCAAAGCGGTCATTGGTTTCCCATTTATCAGTGACAAAATCGTGGTAACGGCACCATAAAGCGAAACAATCGGCGCGACAATCGAGGCTTTGCCGATTGATAATGCTTTAAGCAGAAACACCATTGCCATTAAATTGCAAACCGAAGCAACAACACAGATGGTCAGTTGAAAAAGGCTTGCATTAACAAACGACATCTCAAAATAAAAAAACAGCAACAACGATAAAACAAAAAAACCAAATAGCTGACTGTAGAATAAAGATTTAGCAACGCCGACTTTTCTTGCGACTTGCCCTGCCAAAAAATCAGTACTTCCCCAACACAATGCTGAAATCAACCCCATCAGAATAGCCATAATGATAATCTCTTATTAATTTGTTTTTAACTGTACGCAGTTAGCAATACGTGTCGCATTTTCCATCGCTTCCTCACAACTATTACCATAAGCCAGAACATAACCGACAATAGAACCAAAGTTTTTATTTTTTGATGAATTTTTACTTTTCGATAAAATAGTAAAAGGCGTTTTTTTAAACCCTGCGGAAATGAAATAAGGGATATCAGCATCTATTCTGATATCATTGACAACCCCCTCACCACGATAAAAAACAAATGCATCAGCGACAAATGGATAAACGATTTCCGACGCTGGTGATATAGAACTTTCGATACCACAAACAAAATCGACCAAGTATTTGACCATATTAATCCCAGAAGTCATGAAGATCTGTTGAGCCGCTCTAGCACCCGCTATGCGCAAATTGATTTCAACTAATACGGGCCCACGAGAGGTATAAATAAATTCTACATTTATTGCACCACCCCGTAATCCCAAAGCGGCTACCCACTCCTTAACAAACTTACAAGCCATTGCAAACTCAAATTCAGACAGTTCAGCAGGATGAGATAAGCCGATCATACACAGGTCATCATCAGGAGAAACGAAAATTCTATTGATACCAAGTAAATGCCATTCATCATGACTATAAATTAATTCTGCCCCATAAAAATTTCCTTGCAGGAACTCTTCTATCAAGAACTCTTCATTAACTTTACCGAGCATTGACATTGTGCCATTAGATGAAATTTCTAAAACCACATGGTGGTAATCATCTTGAGATTTACAAAGTGATACCCCATAAGCCCCTGCATCACGAAGTGGCTTAACCACAAACGGAAAAGGAACCTTAGGATTTTCTGGAATATTATTATAAGAAAAAACCTCGTAAGCAGGTTGCTCATAACCATGTTGTGCTAAGATATCCCTGACATTCTTCTTACTAAATGCATTCCTCAAACCATCTATATCCGGGTGAGGTAAACCGAATTCTAACGCTACTTCAGACGCCACAATCATAAAATCATCATAGCAACCTAAAATTGCAGCAACAGGAATACGGTTATCTTTAATTAAATTAATGATATCTGTACTATTTCTCGTATCAACATAATAAATATTATCAAATAATTCCTTTCTTAAATCATCATATAATCCTTTATTCATTGATTCCATTGAAGTCAATAACACAGGAGAAAATCCCAAATCTCTAATATAATCAATTGCCGAGCATTCAACCGGTCTTGCTTCAATAAAAATAAAAACACGCATATCGACCCCATCGTTAGTTGATATTTATTAATTTATGACGCTTTCTTCATTCCTGAAATCATCTAATTTTACTTAATAATAAAAAGTTTCATTAAAATTAAGACAACCTAATCATCATGTATAGTTCCAACTAAGATGACTTTCAAATAAAAAAACCGCCAGAATACAACCAGATTCAGCTATTTAATACATAACCAATTAAATAATAAAAAGAATTTTTTCATAAAAATAATTTTTTCGCCAAAAATAAAATAGTTATTCATTTTTAAAATAAAAAAACACCCAATTATTCTAATTTAATAATCAACTTTATTTGACATATCAGACTTTATATACTTTTATTAATACTACATTGATTTACGGATATTTTTTAGTTAACGGAATAAATTGTTTAAATTAATTTATTGTTCCCAAATCTTCTTCTTATATATTTTCATTTATAGGAGTATTTATGTCATCTCATGAAATTAGAAAAACAGTATTCAGCCCCTCTCCGTGGGAAAATAAAATGGGATACTCAAGAGGAAAAAGAGTTGGCAATCAGATATTTATTGCAGGATGTGTCGCTTCAGATGGTGATGGAAATGTTATGGGGGAAAATGCTTACGAGCAAACTCTATTTATCATAGAAAAAATTGAGAAATATTTAAAAGAGCTTGATGCAGAACTGACTGACGTTGTCAGCACAGTAACACATTTAACAGATTTCCAACATTTTGATGATTATTGTCGAGCATTTAATGAGAAATTTGGCGATATACGCCCGGTCAATACGACTATTGCCGTTAAATCGATGGTAAAGCCAGAACATTACGTTGAAATTACAACTATTGCTATCGATAGCAAATAGTTAAATTAAAGAATAATACCAATGGTAATTGATCTACCTGGAGGCTTGGCATGAATAAAATTAGCGTGCTCCCCGGCTCCACTCTTAACGGGGAAATAGTCATACCATCATCTAAGCCTCATATCCAAAGAGCGCTACTATTAGCACTATTGAATGAAGAAACAACAACCGTAAATAATATATCGTGGTGTACCGAAACCGAAGATCTCCTTATTGCTTTACAACAATTTGGTCTGCAAATTCTGGACAGAAGTGAAAACCACATCATATTGAAAGGAGCACATCCAATCTATCATTGTAATGGGATCATTAATGCTAATGGTTCTGGCATGTTATTTAGAATCAGTGTCGCTTTAGCGTCACTAACAGAAAAGGAAGTTTATATAAAATGCAATGATTCACTGTTTAACAGAGAAAGTCTGTATGATGAATCATTTTTTTCATACCTGAATGTATTTGCAGAAAAGCGAGAAGAAAATATTGTCATTATTTCCAGAAGAATATATCCATCACAATCGCCATTAAACTTCAATAAGAGTACTCA
Organism: Photorhabdus kleinii; assembly: GCF_025384885.1. Taxonomy (NCBI): domain Bacteria; kingdom Pseudomonadati; phylum Pseudomonadota; class Gammaproteobacteria; order Enterobacterales; family Morganellaceae; genus Photorhabdus; species Photorhabdus kleinii. The sequence goes on along the minus strand of NZ_JAJAFY010000001.1, from coordinate 59,706 downwards.
ATTCCTATCATTCTCTCTTCTTGTTTCACCATTTATGAAAGGGAAAAGTATTATCATTAACAACAATGGCGAAACTAAGAATGGATATGTCGATATAACAATTAACATGATGGCGTTATTGGGAAGTCAAATCACTCGAATAGGCAGCACATTTATTTCAACTGAATATCAACCAAGGGATATTACTATTAGCATCCCCTCTGATTTCACATCACTAAGCTACATTGCTTCGTCAATATTAAGTATTAATCGACCAAGCAAAGTCACCATCAGAAGTTATTATTTGGGGAATACCATTAACGAAAGAGTATTATTTGACATATATAAAAAATTTGGTATGAATTTAAACTATAACCCAATTAAGAATCAACTTAATATCAGCCTGGAGGAGGAACATAACACCATTACAGATGAAATCTACTTAAATGAACTTCCTTCCGTTGCTACTAACATTATCGCGGCAGCGATTAATGGCAATGGAAATATTACATTTTCCGGTCTTAATGCTATAAACAATCATAAATGTCAACGCGCATTTATTATCAACGAAAATATACGCATGATGGGCGGGAAAAGTTATTTAATTTTTAATGATACTGGGGCTTTCAACAAAATAAGGATCAACGGTAACGGACCATTAAACGGAGGCGTCGAAATATTCAGTTATTATGATCATCGGATTTGCGCATCCAATATTATTGCATCACTAGGGGCAAGAGAACGAACAACGGTTAATCATATACATAAATTAGATGATGGTTTTCCTGGATTTATCCAATCCTTAAGTTCTCTCGGAGCTAAAATAAGTTAGCTAACAGTATAAAAGCGAGACAAAAATATGAATTATTATGGTAACAATCATCCGCCATTTATCGAAATAAACAAAACAAAATCATTAAATGGCTCAATAACCTTACCTGCCTCCAAAAGTTCTTCAACTCGCGCCATTCTGACTGCATCATTAACGGAAGGTACAAGTAAAATAAATAACATGGCATCAGGGAACAATACAACAGCAATGAAATTAAACTGTTCCCGTTTAGGGGCATCATTTAATAGTGATATTACAAGGACAATCGTAGAAGGCATAGATATCAGAAAAATTGATAAAAAAATCATCTTTAACCCAGGTAATTCTGGCGTTGTATTAAGGCTATTAATGGGAGTAGCCGGTTATTTACCTGATACTGAATTTATTACAGAATACAGTTACTCCCTGGGTACACGATCACAATCAGAAATGGTCAATGCATTAAAATTACTCAATATTCAGTGCACCTCTGTTGGGCCTGATTCACTTTTGCCGATAAGCATGAAATCAGATAGAAACATCGGTAGTTACACTGAAATTTCATGCAGAAAGAGCTCTCAATTCCTGAGTGGACTACTTTACTTAGGTGCCATTAGTGAACGAGATCTGCAAATAAAAGTCATCGATACAATTACCGCACCATCGATGGTTCACACGACAATTAATAATTTGCGCAAAGCGGGCATTAATATCGAATATGATGATAAATTCCGCAATTTCTTTACGACAGGAAAAAATCGATTTATTCCATCAGAATTTAGCGTCGGCGCTGATCCAGCCAGCACGGCGGCAATCCTTGCACTTTGTGCCTCACTGAATTCTGATGTCACCCTAAACGGTTTCTTTGAGGAAGAATTAGGTAATGGCGCGGTGGTGGATTATTTAATTAACAGTGGAACGAAAATCAGCTTCATCAGGGATGATTGTCTCAATATTCGATCTGGCGGAATCCTAAAAGCGCAGGATTTCGATGGTTCACTGGCACCAGATGCGGTACCAGCACTTGCTGCATTAGCTGCGTTTGCCGACGGTAAAAGCGTTTTCTATAACATTGAACATATCCGCTATAAAGAATCAGACAGAATTTCTGATTTTCGACGGGAATTAGACAAAATAGGGATTAGATCAGAAGAGAAGCTAGACCAATTAATTATTTATGGCAATCCATATGGATATAAAGGCGGCATTATTGTTGATGGTCATTACGATCATGGATTAATCATGGCACTCACAACAATAGGTTTACATTGTGATGAGCCCCTCATTATCAGTGAGCCATATCATGTTGGTCAGACCTATCCAGAATATTTCGCCGAAATATCCACATTAGGCGCCAATGTGAACGAATTAAAATATTCTGGCCCTATACCAGAAGACGTTTAAATATCATTGATAACTCTTAACCGAAGGAATTCACTATGTGTGGAATTGGTGGTGTTTTTAATACAGAAAATAGGCTTATTGATGATATTGAGAATAAGCTACAGACGATAATGTCAAAAATAGCACATCGTGGCGATCCATCTCGATTTAATGAGAAGATTGTCAGAAATAACTTTTCAATCGCAACCAATAGGCTTGCTATTGTCGAACGCGATTCAGCCTATCAACCCATATCAAATCAGGAACATGATCTTCATCTTGTTCTGAATGGTCAAATTTATAATTACAAATCTCTTCGAAATGAATTAATTAAACAAGGTTATCAATTTAAAAATGGTGGCGATGCAGAAGTTGCTCTAATTGCCTACATTTGCTATGGCAAGTCATTTATTAAAAAATTAGATGGCATGTTTAGTTTTATTCTATTTGATAATAAGAATAATAAATTCTTATTAGGCAGAGATCACGTCGGTATAAAACCTCTCTATTACACCCAAAAAGAGGGTAACTGGTATGTAGCATCAGAAATAAAATCATTGATCGAGTTTAACTCAGAAATTAAACCTGTTGAACCCGGTTCAATTTTCGACGGATTTACTAGTGAGAAATATATTAGCTACGACACAACTATCCCAGCAAGCAGCGATAACTTCGAACAGGCAAAAGAAAAAGTCTATTCACTGTTAGATAATGCCGTCAGAAAGCGAGTTGACACAGACCTACCTGTGTCAATTATGTTTAGCGGCGGCATAGACAGTACCATCGTACTTTATCTTGCAAAAAAATATCACCACGATATTACGGCGATTTCATTTGGATTACCGGGTTCAAAAGACATTGAAATTGCCCAAAGATATTGTTCTGAGAATAATATAAAGCATATTATATATACATTTACTCAGGAAGAATTAATCAATAATATACAAGATGCTATCTATTATGGTGAATTTTTCGAACAAATCGATGCGATTGATTCAACTATTGCTCACTTTGGCTATTATATTGCTAACCGCCTTGGCTTTAAAATTGCTTTATGTGGAGAAGGTAGTGATGAAATTTTTGCTGGTTACGATTTATTTAAAACATACCCCGACCCCCATCACCTCTCCCTATATCGATTAAATAATCTTTATAGGACTGATTTACAAAGAGTTGATCGGGCAAGCATGAGAAATACTGTTGAAGCAAGAGTTCCCTTTATGGATTCAGCACTAGTGCCTTATGTTTTAAGCTTGGATTTTTCTTACAAACTCAATAATGGGATAGAAAAACATATTTTACGCGAAGCATTCAGAGGAAAAATACCCGAATATATCATTGACAGACCAAAAATAAGAATGCCAGATGGCAGTGGTGTAAAAAATACTATCGTTGATTACGTTAAAGATATTAAATGCAATCTACCGAGAAGCATGGTTGACAACCTTAATTCTATCGGGTTAACCCATCAAAGTTCATTATATTTCGCTGAAAAATATCTCTCTTTGGGTTATCCACTACCGAAAGAGCGTTTCAAAGAATCTGGCAAAGATTTTTCAGAATCGGGTTACTTTAATTTCATATCATAATTTAACCATTATATTGATTGCTGCATTGTTTATTCTGTTAATAATGCAGCTATTTGGAAATAAAAAATAGAATTTTTTATTTTCATCACTTGGCATCAAATTGAAACTCAATATCCTTTTTTAAAAAATCATAATCAATAATTTCAACTCTCTTATTCTTTGATACAATTATTCCTTTTTCATTTAAACTCTTAATAGCTCTATTTAATTGCCTGACTGAAACACCTAAAACAGATGCTAAATCTTCCCTTTTCTCTAATACCAACACAGTTCCATTTCTTTTCGAATGATAGTAAAGAAATCGCTTTAACTTATCCTCAACAGTTAAAAACATTCCCATTCGAAACAAAGAAGACTCAAAAAGCTTATTACTGAGTTGTTTACAAACAAATTGAAGAAATACAGCATCTGTTAATCCAAATATTCTTACCGTCTCTAACGGAATTGATAGCAGTACTGATCGCTCCTGAGCAAAGACAGTATTAATTATGTTATCGCCTTGGGAATGAAAAAGTTCTAAATCTCCAATAAGAAAAAGAGGAGTAGCAAAGGCAAAAACAGAAAATTTTCCATTAATATTATAAAACTCAACCTTTAGTTTACCCTCAACTAAAATATAGAGATGAGTAAAAATTGATGACTGATGTGTAAGATAGCTATTTTTCTTCACTTCAACCACATCTAACTTTGTCATAAACTCTGCTGGAAAAATGCTATCTAGATGATATTTATCAATATAATATTTCAATTTATTCTCTTTATCCCGATACATATCTAATACAGATTTAATATAATTTTTCCAATTATATAAAAAGATAAATAGAATGCAATTTTTCACTACGACAATTTCATTATTTCCTTTTCCAATCGACTTTTCAATTCATTACTAGAAAATGAAGCCTGTAATGCATTCAAATTTGTTTCAATAAAATCACTATATTGCCAACCAAAGTATCGATTAATCTTCAAATATTCTTCACACAAGGTGATATTTGCCACTGTCCGGGCATCCGTATTAATCCCAATATTGACACCAATCTCTTTTAAAAAATTAACTGGATGGTTTTCATAGATATCATAAATATCGCAAATAATATTACACGTCGGGCATATTTCTAAATGTATATTTCTCTCTATAAGGAGATCAATAACATCTCGATCTTCAACACTTCTGACACCATGACCTATACGAGAAATATTTAATTTATTGATAGTCTCGCACACACTTTCAGCCCCTTTCGCTTCTCCTGCATGCGCAATAACATTTCCACCATTTTCTAACACTATTCTAAACGCATTCAAATGCGCATTAAGTGGATATCTTGCCTCATCGGCAGCAAGATCGAGAGCAACAACACCGTAATTAGAATATTCATTGACAAGATATGCGGTTTTCAAACTTTGATCTTCTGAAAAATGCCGCAATGTACATAATATTAAACCTGCTGCTATACCATATTTGACTGAAGAATTTTTCATTGCCTCCAAAACAATTTCTACAATATCGCGCTCATTTAATCCTAAGCGAAGATGAAGTAAAGGTGCAAATCTAATTTCAGCATAAACTACATTATCGCTTTTTAATTGTATGAAAAGATCTTCTACAGCATCAGCGATTACGTCCATTTTTTGTAGTAAATCCAGTGAAGGAATGATTTTATTTAAAAAATCACCTAAATCATGACATTTTTCAGGGGCAATATATTTTTCACAAAATGACTTATGGGTAATATCAGGAATAAGCTTTTTAACGAAATGATAACTCAACCCACAATCAAGATGCGTATGTAATTCTACCTTTCTCAGTAAATCAGGATTAAAATTCATCTTTTATTCGCCTATATGACTAAAATTACGATAATAATGTAAATAGTTTATTCTTAAATACCTTACCCTTGATTTTAGTCACCACACTCATATTATGAGGATGATTGAGAAGATCGGTTGAATCAATCACTAAATGCCCATATGAACGTGCGCTTTGATATTCAACATAACCATACACCTCTAATTTATCCTCAATCACTTCATTCGGATATAAAGCAATAGCCATTGTTATAGGATCAGGCAGATCAAATCCTTTTCTATTCGTTCTTCCCGCATTGAATTCAATCAATGTTCTATTACAGCTCACTGCAAACTGACCAAGATCACCTAAAGAATTTAATTTATCCATATCGAATTCATTAATAAAAGCCTCCTCCATACCTAACTCCCATCCACAAAACATAAGAGGCAATCCAGAATTCAATACTATATGTGCTGCTTCAGCATCAGAATAGATATTGAATTCAGCTAATGGCGTAATATTACCTGGCTTCAATCCAGAACCTCCCATAATATAAATCACTTTAACAAATTTATATAAATCCGGCTCTTTTAAGACAGCCATTGCTATATTTGTTAATGGCCCCAAAGCGATTATCTCTATCTCACCAGGAAATTTTTTCACGATATCAACAATTGCATCTACTGCATGTTTATCTTCTACTATTAACGAAGACTCGGGTAAATTCATATTACCCATACCATCTTTTCCATGAATATGATATGAAGCATAGTGCTCTCTAAATAATGGTTTACTCATCCCTTCATATACCGGAGGAATATATGTTCCTACTTTTTCAATACTAACCAATGCATTTTTCCTGCACTGAGTAACAGCACAATTACCTGAAACAATAGTAATACCTTCAATAAAAACTGAGGGTTCACGGAGCGCCATCAGTAATGCAACTGCATCATCGGAAGCCGTATCTGTATCAATAATGAAATGTCTCATAGCCTATTTCCCTTTATCATATTCCTTACATTAGTCTATAAGTTACGCTAAAAAAAAGTCACATGACCTTTTTCCAGAATTAAAAAACAATGTGCACAGAGATAGATAACCAATATGTGCCCTATTTCACAATGTACCGTCAATAAACAATTCGCAGAAATATGTGCTAAATAGCCCCAGTCACATAATTTGCTATGCTCCCGGGGATTCACTCCCTTGCCGTCGCGATGCATCTTGAAATCCATTGGGTATAACAGAGGCAGCATCATTTGCATAATTTCTGGAGCCGGCTCGAAAAAACTGACAAAAAACGCCTTAATTTGCCTTAAAAAGCGCTTCCTTGACATATTTTCCACATTTTCTCCATTTTTTAGCCTATCCTCACTGTCTAAACTAATAGCATGTGATTAAACCGATATTTCAGTCGGACATAATCAAGCAATACCTTGGCCTTGCGTTTGAGAGAATGTCGAAGAAATGAATCAAAATAATAAACACCGTACCCTCCTTTTCCGTGCAGCACTGGCCGCTATTGCCATTGCTGCCGCTATATTTTTCTGGTACCAACTTAAAACCCCTCAACAATCTAGCCCATCTGATCAATCCTCTGGTTTAAGACATTCCCCTTTACCCCCTGTACAGGTTGCCACAGCAAAAGAGCAGGCAGTCCCTCGCTTTCTGGCCGGGCTTGGCACCATTCAGGCAGCCAATACTGCCACGGTAACCAGCCGGGTTGAAGGTCAGCTTATCGCTTTGCACTTTCAGGAAGGACAACAAATTAAACAAGGGGATTTACTGGCAGAAATTGATCCACGCCCTTTTCAGGTTCAACTAGCACAAGCCAAAGGCCAGCTTGCTAAAGATGAAGCAATATTGGCGAATGCCCGTCAGGATCTCAATCGCTACCAAAAATTGGCAAACACTCACCTGATTTCCCAACAAGAAATGGATAATCAACGTGCACTTGTCCGCCAACACGAAGCCAGTCTGAAAGTTGATCAAGCAGCAATTGATAGCGCAAAACTTCAACTCACTTACAGCCGTATTACCGCTCCCATTTCCGGTAAAGTGGGCTTGAAGCAGATCGATGTAGGAAATTTTATTTCCAGTGGTAACAGCTCTCCTATCGTGGTTATTACCCAAACCGATCCAGTAGATGTGCTATTTTCACTCCCTGAAAACGATATCAATGCTGTTTTACAAGCTCAGAAAACGAATCATAACGTCGCTGTTAGTGCCTGGGATCGCAATAACCAGCAACAACTTGCCGAAGGAAAACTGTTGAGCATTGATAATCAAATTGATGCCGCTACCGGCACAATTAAGCTGAAAGCCCGTTTTTCCAATCAAGATAGCATCTTATTCCCAAATCAGTTTGTTAATGTCCGTATTAAAGTCGATACACTGGAAAACGCAGTGGTGATCCCAAATGCTGCCCTGCAAATGGGTAATGAAGGGAATTTTGTCTGGATGTTAGGTAAAGAGAATAAAGTCAGCAAACATCTGGTCACGGTCAAATTGCAGGATACAAAACGCGTTGTTATCAGTACCGGCTTAGCAGCAGGTGATAAAGTGGTCACTGATGGTATCGATCGCCTGACAGATGGCGCTAAGGTGGATATTGTCACACCGATGGCAAATATGCCTCAACCACAAAAACACGATAAAACGGAGAATTCCTGATGCAGGTAAGCTCCCCAATCCCAGGAGGCGGACCATCACGCCTGTTCATCTTGCGACCTGTTGCCACCACGCTGTTTATGGCAGCAATCCTACTGGCAGGTATTATCGGCTATCGCATGTTGCCCGTGTCTGCATTACCAGAAGTGGACTATCCCACCATTCAGGTGGTCACACTCTACCCCGGTGCAAGCCCCGATGTGATGACTTCGGCAGTCACCGCACCACTGGAGCGCCAACTCGGACAGATGTCTGGCCTTAAACAGATGGCATCTCAAAGTTCCGGCGGGGCTTCCGTTATCACATTACAATTCCAGCTAACTTTGCCGTTAGATGTCGCCGAACAGGAAGTGCAGGCGGCTATCAATGCAGCCAGTAATTTATTGCCGAATGACCTGCCTTATCCCCCTATCTACAGCAAAGTTAATCCCGCTGATCCACCGATTCTAATGCTAGCAGTCACCTCCGATGCAATGCCGATGACACAGATTCAGGATATGGTGGAAACCCGTATTGCACAGAAAATTTCACAGGTCAACGGTGTAGGATTGGTGACACTCGCCGGCGGCCAGCGACCAGCCGTCAGAGTGAAGCTAAACGCCCAAGCGGTCGCTGCACAGGGATTGGATAGCGAAACGATCCGCACCGCTATCAACAATGCTAACGTTAACTCCGCCAAAGGTAGCCTTGATGGCCCGACTCGCTCTGTCACGCTTTCGGCCAACGATCAGATGAAGTCAGTAAATGATTACCGCAACTTGATCATTGCCTATAAAAACGGCTCACCGGTACGGTTACAAGATGTCGCAACCATTGAACAAGGCGCTGAAAACACCAAACTAGGTGCATGGTCAAATAACAAACAAGCCATTGTGATTAATGTTCAGCGCCAGCCAGGCGCCAATGTGATTGAAACTACGGATAACATTCGTCAGATGTTGCCGGAACTTATCAGCAGCTTGCCAAAGTTCGTCGATATGAAAATCCTGACCGACCGCACGACAACCATTCGTGCCTCAGTGAAAGATGTTCAGTTTGAGCTGTTACTGGCAATTGCACTGGTTGTTATGGTGATTTATCTGTTTTTACGTAACGGTATCGCAACACTTATCCCCAGTATCGCCGTTCCTCTTTCACTGATCGGTACATTCGCAGTGATGTATTTCTGCGGTTTCTCCGTCAATAATCTGACGCTAATGGCGCTCACCATTGCCACCGGTTTTGTCGTAGACGATGCCATTGTGGTCATTGAAAATATCTCCCGTTATATAGAACAAGGCGAGAAACCGATGACAGCAGCATTAAAAGGTGCGGGTGAAATCGGTTTTACCATTATCTCCCTGACTTTCTCTTTGATTGCGGTACTGATCCCGCTGCTTTTTATGGGCGATATCGTTGGCCGCCTGTTTCGTGAGTTTGCAATTACCTTGGCCGTGGCAATTCTGATTTCAGCTATTGTCTCACTGACATTAACCCCCATGATGTGCGCTCGAATATTGAAACCGGAATCACAGACAAAACACAATCGTTTTGAACAAGCCAGTGAACGCTTTTTTAAACAAATGATTGCCGGTTATGCTGTATGGCTAAAAAGAGCACTGAACCATCCGTGGATCACCTTTAGCATCGCCCTAAGCACATTGGTGCTAACTGCTCTGCTCTATCTGATGATTCCAAAAGGATTTTTTCCATCACAGGATAATGGGCTGATTCAGGGAACACTGGAAGCGCCGCAATCCATTTCCTTTGCTGCAATGGTGAATAAACAACAGCAGGTTTCATCCTTATTACTGCAAGACCCGGCAGTAGAAAATGTCACCACTTTTGTAGGCGTTGATGGCAGTAACCCAACATTGAATAACGGGCGACTGCAAATCACACTAAAACCACTCAATCAGCGTGATGACAGAATCGTTGACATTATTCCGCGTTTGCAGGAAAAAGTTGCCGCTATACCCGGCATAAAGCTCTATCTGCAACCGATGCAGGATTTGACAATTGACACTCAGGTTACCCGTACCCAATACCAATTCACTTTGCAGGCAACCTCTCTGGATGAACTGAGTATCTGGGTGCCAAAATTGCTGGCTGAACTAAAGCAGAGAGCAGAGCTAGTTGATATCAGCAGTGACTGGCAAGATCAGGGGCTGATCGCCTACGTTAAAGTAGACCGAGACATTGCCAGCCGATTGGGCATCTCAATGGCCGCTATAGATAACGCACTCTATAACGCGTTCGGCCAGCGGCTGATTTCAACCATTTATACGCAGGCTAATCAGTATCGGATCATCTTGGAACATGATGTGACATCGACTCCAGGGCTGGCAGCATTTGATAACATCCGCCTTAACGGAACTGACGGCCATGTCGTACCTCTCAGAACTATTGCAACTATTGAACAAAGATTTGGCCCACTGGCAATCAATCATCTGGCTCAATTTCCCTCAGCAACATTTTCTTTCAACGTTGCCGAGGATGCTTCTCTCGAACAGGCGGTCAATGCTGTTCGTGATGCCGCACAATTGATCAAAATGCCCAAAGACATTTCCACACAATTCCAGGGAACAACACTGGCATTTGAAAGTGCGCTGGGCAATACATTGTGGCTAATCGCGGCGGCCATTATCGCCATGTATATCGTGCTAGGCATACTGTATGAAAGCTTCATCCATCCGGTGACAATCCTCTCCACATTACCGACAGCGGGAGTGGGTGCACTATTAGCGCTGATGATGGCAGGTCATGAACTGGATGTCATTGCGATCATCGGCATTATCTTGTTGATAGGTATTGTGAAGAAAAACGCCATCATGATGATCGATTTTGCGCTGTCAGCGGAGCGTGAACAGGGATTATCGCCTTACGAAGCCATTTATCAAGCGTGCTTATTGCGCTTCCGTCCGATTCTGATGACCACAATGGCCGCATTACTTGGAGCACTCCCCTTGATGCTTAGCACCGGTGTAGGCGCTGAATTACGTCGTCCTCTGGGTATCTGTATGGTAGGTGGATTGATTATGAGCCAGATCCTGACACTGTTTACTACGCCAGTGATCTATTTACTGTTTGACCGTCTGGCCCACTATCGCCGCAATCGCCAGCTCTCAGTTTCAAACACCTCATCTATTGATCATCAGGAGCCGCGGTGAAATTTTTTGCCTTATTTATCCAACGCCCTGTTGCCACCACGCTATTGAGTTTAGCCATAACCCTATGTGGGGTATTGGGATTTACCCTGTTGCCGGTTTCTCCTTTACCACAAGTGGATTTTCCGGTGATCTCCGTTTACGCCTCATTACCGGGCGCCTCGCCGGAAACAATGGCCTCATCGGTTGCGACTCCACTGGAGCACGCCTTAGGACGAATTGCCGGAGTCAATGAAATGACGTCCAGTAGCTCCCTTGGCAATACCAATATCACGCTTGAATTTGATCTCAATCGTGATATTAACAGTGCAGCACGGGATGTACAGGCAGCGCTGAATGCCGCTCAAAGTCTGTTGCCTTCCGGTATGCCGAGCAGGCCGCATTATTACAAAGTCAACCCGTCTGATGCCCCAATCATGATCCTCACATTGACTTCCGATACCTATAATCAGGGGCAGCTTTATGATTTTGCGTCTACACAACTGGCTCAGAAAATCGCCCAAGTTGAAGGTGTCAGTGAAGTCTCTGTTGGCGGAAGTTCATTACCCGCAGTCAGAGTTGAATTGAATCCTGGCGCCCTGTTTCATCAGGGGGTTTCGCTGGATGCGGTACGCAAAGCTATCAGCAATGCCAATGTTCGCCGCCCACAAGGATATGTGGATTCCGATCAGCAACACTGGCAAATTCAAACGAATGATGAGTTAAAAACAGCCGAAAACTATCGCCCGATCATCGTTCACTACAACAACAATTCACCAGTGCGATTGCAGGATGTAGCAAATGTAAAAGATTCTGTTCAGAATGTCAGAGCAGCCGGAATGTCTGGCGGTAAACCAGCTATTTTGTTGATCATTCGCCGTGAGGCTGGCGCGAATATTATCGCCACAGTAAACCGTATCCGTGAACAATTACCTGCATTACGTGAATCTATTCCTGCCAGTATTCAACTTAAAGTTGCTCAAGACCGCACACCAACTATTCGTGCTTCAATAGTGGAAGTAGAACGAGCATTGGTGATTGCTATCGGGCTGGTCATTCTGGTGGTATTCCTGTTCTTGCGTTCTGGTCGCGCAACATTGATCCCTGCCATTGCGGTACCTGTTTCACTCATTGGCACATTTACCGCTATGTATCTGTGCGGTTTCAGTTTGAACAATCTTTCCTTAATGGCGCTAACGGTTGCCACAGGATTTGTGGTAGATGATGCGATTGTGGTACTGGAGAATATTTCCCGCCACCTTGAAGCAGGCATAAAACCTATGCAAGCGGCCCTACAGGGTGTCCGGGAAGTGGGTTTTACGGTCCTCTCGATGAGTATTTCGCTGGTAGCAGTCTTTATCCCCCTTCTGCTCATGGATGGATTGGTTGGTCGGCTGTTCCGTGAATTTGCCATTACCCTAACCACATCAATCAGCATCTCACTATTAGTTTCTCTAACACTAACGCCAATGATGTGCGCTCATTTACTAAAATCTCAGCGCCCCAAAGCACAGAAGAAAATACGAGGATTCGGTAAAGTTCTACTGAAAATTCAGCAAATTTACGGACGCTCCCTGATGTGGGTTCTTAATCATAGCCGTTGGGTATTGTTAATTTTGGCTGGCATCATTGCCCTAAATGTTTGGCTCTATATCAATATCCCTAAAACTTTCTTCCCAGAGCAGGATACCGGTCGGTTGCTAGGGTTTGTTCGGGCAGATCAAAGTATCTCTTTCCAATCTATGCGTGAAAAAATGAAAAATTTCATGCAGACAATCAATGCAGATCCTACGGTAGACAGCGTTATCGGTTTTACCGGTGGTGGACGGGTAAATAATGGCTTTATGTTTATCTCTCTGAAACCATTGAAAGAGCGTTCAGAAAGCGCTGAACAGGTTATTTCACGCCTGAGAATTAAACTTGCTAATGAGCCGGGAGCAAATCTATTTCTCATTCCGGTACAGGATATCAGGGCTGGCGGCCGCCAGGCTAATGCCAGCTATCAATTCACATTGCTGGCAGATGATTTGAATGATCTTCGCAAATGGGAGCCTGTTATACGTAAAGCATTAGGGCAATTGCCACAACTGGTCGACGTGAATTCAGATAAGGAGGATAAAGGAGCTGAAATGGCAATAATCTATGACCGCGATACCATGTCTCGTCTGGGCATTAATGTCAGTGAAGCCAATAATTTGCTAAATAATGCTTTTGGTCAGCGACAAATATCCACTATTTATCAACCACTTAATCAGTACAAGGTGGTGATGGAAGTTGCACCAGAATATACACAGGATGTCAGCGCACTGGAAAAAATGTTTGTGATTAACAATCAAGGAAAAGCCATTCCGCTCTCCTATTTTGCTCACTGGCAACCGGCTAACGCGCCACTCAGTGTAAATCATCAGGGGCTTTCTGCTGCTTCAACCATTGCTTTCAATATATCCGAAGGCTATACCCTCTCTGATGCTATCAATGCGATTGAAAGAACCATAACCGAACTTGGCGTACCTTCAACGGTTCGTGGCACTTTTGCAGGCACCGCCCAGATTTTCCAGGAAACCCTGAAATCACAATTATTCTTGATTCTGGCTGCCATTATTACCGTCTATCTGGTGCTAGGGATCCTGTATGAAAGTTATATCCATCCATTGACTATTCTCTCTACCCTGCCTTCCGCCGGTATTGGTGCCCTGCTGGCATTGGAACTGTTTGACACACCATTCAGCCTGATAGCATTAATAGGCATCATGTTATTGATTGGTATCGTGAAAAAGAACGCCATTATTATGGTGGACTTTGCTATTGAAGCTCAACGTAACGATAATATTCACGCCCGTGATGCGATATTCCAAGCCAGCCTGTTACGTTTCCGTCCGATTCTGATGACCACACTGGCCGCCTTGTTTGGTGCCCTGCCACTGGTTTTGAGTAGTGGCGACGGTACGGAATTACGCCAACCCTTAGGAATAACCATTGTGGGTGGTTTGGTTATGAGCCAGCTTTTAACACTGTATACCACACCGGTTGTCTATCTCTGTTTTGATCGACTAAGGGAAAAATGGCAACAACGGCGTACCACCAGGCAAATTATGGAGCAATCATGAAACTTAGCATCAGTGGTAAACTGTTTATGGCCATTTTCGCCACTTGCATGCTAGTACTCATCACCATGCACTGGGGCGTAAGAAGCAGCTTCCAGTATGGTTTTATTGGTTATATAAAACAAAATATCCAGTTACGTACTGCCATGTTAGCCGAAGCACTGGCCGAACAATATCAACAATATGGCAGCTGGAAATTCTTAAAAAGGAATGACCGGGTAATTTTTCAAATCATCCGCTCCATTGAGCAAACCAGTGAAAGCCATCAAGGTCCACCACCTCGCGGTTGGCGAACTCAATTTTGGGTGGTGGACAGTGACATGAAACCGCTGGTCGGTCACGAAGGTAAAATCCCGTCAGAGACTTATCGCAAACCGATCATCTATCATCATCAAGTCGTTGGCTGGGTCATTGTTAGCACATCAGATAAAATTACCCGTCAAGCGGATATCAGTTTTGATCGCCAACAACAACTGACAAGCTGGATAATTGCCGGTTTATCTACCTTGCTAGCAATGATAGCCACGCTATTATTATCCCGCGGTATGTTAAAACCCGTTAAACGTTTGGTTGAAGGGACGCATAAACTGGCAGCCGGTGATTTCAGTGCCCGAGTCACACCATCAAGTAAAGATGAAATTGGTCAGCTTGCCCACAATTTTAACCAGCTCGCCAGTACCCTGGAAAAAAACGAGCAGATGCGTCGCGATTATATGGCGGATATTTCTCATGAACTGCGCACTCCTCTTTCTATATTGCGTGGTGAATTAGAAGCGTTACAGGATGGTGTTCACAAACCAACGCCAGAAACACTCAATTCGTTATTGGCTGAAATTACCACATTGACCAAACTGGTTGATGATCTACACCAGCTATCTCTATCCGATCGCGGGGCGCTGGCATACCGGAAAGAATTTATCAACATCAGTGAGTTAATTCAGGTTGCTATCGCATCTTATCATGGACGTTTCCTTGATAAACAAATCCAAGTGGATGTTAAACTTCCTGAAATTATTATGGTGTTTGCTGACCCAAGCAGATTGACTCAGCTATTTCATAATTTACTGGAAAATAGTCTTCGCTATACCGCTGATAATGGAAAATTGATCATTAAAGGTTGTTCTGACGATAACCACTTCATTCTGAATTGGGAGGACAGCAAGCCCGGCTTGTCACCAGAGCAATGCCAACAGGTTTTTGAACGATTCTACCGCAGTGAATCCTCACGAAACCGTGCCAGTGGTGGATCAGGACTTGGGTTAGCCATTTGCAATAACATCGTTGAAGCACATAACGGTACGATCCATGCCGAACCCTCACCTTTAGGCGGCCTGAGAATTATCGTAGAATTGCCGCTAACTGAATCCCTCGACGACGAAACGTTATGAGTACAAAATTTGGGCATTATACTGTTTTGATTGTTGAAGATGAGCCAAAGCTTGGGCAATTGCTGGTTGATTACTTGCGGGCGGCTGATTACGAAACCCAATGGCTACTGCGAGGTGATGAAGCGGTCTCCCATGTACAGCAACACAATCCAGATATTATTTTGCTGGATTTAATGCTTCCAGGTTGTGATGGCATCTCTATTTGTCGGGAAATTCGCCGCTTCTCTGACGTACCGATTATTATGGTCACCGCCAAGACGGAAGAAATTGACCGTTTACTTGGATTGGAAATCGGGGCAGATGATTATATTTGTAAACCTTACAGCCCGCGTGAAATTGTCGCGCGAGTTAAAACAATTCTTCGTCGCTGTTACCGACCGCAAGATATTGTCAAGCAAAGCGATCTACAAATTGACGAAGCCTGTTTCCAAGCACGTTACCGCGATAAAATATTGGATTTGACCCCAGTTGAATTCCGGTTATTAAAAACGATGGCAAGTCGCCCTGGGCAAGTATTTTCCCGCGATAAGCTATTGAATAATCTATATGACGATCACCGAATCGTGACAGACCGTACCATTGATAGCCACATTAAAAATTTACGCCGTAAACTGGAACAATTGGATAACAGTAAAACATTCATTCGTTCTATTTATGGACTTGGTTACCGATGGGAAGCGGATATATGCCGTTTGTTATAACTGTCACACTTTAACTGAATTAAATTTCTTTCAACCTTTCACCGGTCAGAAATTCAGCTATATTAAAAATACTTACCTTTAATTGGAGGAATTTCTTATGGCTGTAGGTCATTATGATCTTAAGAGAACAAAAAACAAGCAGTATTACTTCAATTTAAAAGCATCGAACGGTGAAGTTATCCTTACCAGTGAAATGTATACTACCAAGGCAGCAGCGAATAAAGGAATTCGTTCTGTCCAAGCAAATTCACCGGCAGAAAAAAACTTCGAAATCAGAGAAAACAAATCTGGCAAGTCCTATTTCGTGCTGAAAGCGAGAAACTACCAAGTTATCGGCATCAGCGAGTCTTACGATAACGAAGTGGCAGTCAAAAAAGGCATTCAATCTGCAATTAAACATGGCTCTAGCGTCAATGTTCGAGATCTGACAAAGTCAGAATAATATTTTTTCATGATAAACCGCACCTTATCAGTTGAAAACTATCGTCAATTGATAAGGCGCTCTTCATCGATCAACAGAACAGAACGTTTCGTGCTAATAAATTTGTATCCCCAACAAATTAAGCGTTAGAATCCCCGGCCTTATCCTTACTTTTTATAGTGAAAACTCATCTCAACTCAAACCGAGAATTTTTTAACCATGTTTACTCCAGAATTACTTTCCCCTGCCGGTTCACTGAAAAATATGCGCTATGCTTTTGCCTATGGCGCAGATGCCGTATATGCTGGTCAACCACGTTACAGCCTGCGTGTTCGCAATAATGAATTTAATCACGAAAATCTGGCACTCGGCATTAAAGAAGCTCATGAACTTGGTAAGCGTTTTTACGTTGTGGTCAATATTGCTCCTCACAATGCCAAATTGAAAACTTTTATCCGTGATCTAAAGCCTGTCATTGATATGGGACCTGATGCCCTCATTATGTCTGATCCCGGACTGATTATGATGGTTCGTGAAGCTTTTCCTGAAATGGAAATTCATCTTTCCGTTCAAGCTAACGCGGTTAACTGGGCGACAGTAAAATTCTGGCAACAAATGGGACTAACACGGGTCATTCTTTCCCGTGAACTTTCACTGGATGAAATTAACGAGATTCGCCAGCAGGTTCCCGATATGGAACTGGAAGTTTTCGTACATGGCGCGTTGTGTATGGCTTATTCCGGTCGTTGCCTATTATCCGGCTATATTAATAAACGAGATCCCAATCAGGGAACCTGCACTAATGCCTGCCGTTGGGAATATCATGTCCAAGAAGGCAAAGAAGATGATATCGGTAATATTGTGCATATGCATGAACCGATACCGACAAAAAGTATCGAGCCAACATTGGGAAAAGGCACTCCAACAGATAAAGTATTTACGTTCGAAGAAGCAAAACGCCCTGGTGAATATATGTCAGCTTTCGAAGATGAACATGGTACTTACATCATGAATTCCAAAGACTTACGTGCAGTTGAACATGTTGAGCGATTAACTAAAATGGGCGTTCACTCTCTGAAAATCGAAGGACGAACAAAATCCTTCTATTACTGCGCTCGCACAGCACAAGTTTACCGCCGAGCCATTGATGATGCCGTTGCAGGGAAACCTTTTGATCCAACGCTGCTAACAACGTTAGAAGGACTTGCTCATCGCGGCTATACCGAAGGATTTTTGCGCCGTCATACCCATGATGCCTATCAGACTTATGAATACGGTTACTCGATATCCGATACCCAACAATTTGTTGGTGAATTTACAGGTGAGCGAGTCAACGGATTGGCTGAAGTTGCTGTCAAGAATAAATTCATGATCGGAGACCGTCTCGAATTAATGACACCATCAGGCAATATCCAGTTTACACTGGAAGCAATGCAGGATAAAAAAGGCCAACCAATGGAAGTTGCGCCTGGGGATGGGTATATTGCCTATTTACCAATTCCTAAACAAATTGATATTAATTACGCCTTATTAATACGTAATCTAAATGGTATTAATTCTCAATATCCTCAAACGAACCGAGACTCAGACAAATAATCATCAATATCCCCTCTTCACGATGATATATTTCTTTTTTTAGAAACAGATCACATCAATACTATTTTATTTACCGTAGTATTGTTGGTGAAAAATAAAAAATTAAAAAAGTTTTACAGTAAGACTAGGAACCACCTCCTTGGCCGGCTCAATCTCCCTTGAGCTGGCCTTTTCTTTTTCGCTCCGGGAAATAAAATCAACAAGTTACAGAATTCATTCACACGATTAATTAAATAGATAAATTTAACTATTAAATCAATGAATGTT
Organism: Photorhabdus kleinii; assembly: GCF_025384885.1. Lineage (NCBI taxonomy): Bacteria > Pseudomonadati > Pseudomonadota > Gammaproteobacteria > Enterobacterales > Morganellaceae > Photorhabdus > Photorhabdus kleinii. The sequence continues at coordinate 40,880 of NZ_JAJAFY010000001.1, read as the reverse complement.
TATATTCATGTGTTTCTGATACCCTGAATATTAATAAGAAAATATTTCTACTTATTGAAATATCACACTATCTAAAGAAATGTAATTAAAATTTTCCACTGTTTAATAATTCAGGAAACCCATCATATTTAGACCAAATATTATACAATTTGATAGAATTAATCAGGTAAAGATTATGAAAACAGATAATTACAATTTACTTATTGTTAAAACTATTAGTTCAACATTTATCTGACTATATCGACTTAATAACCCAAAAAAACGGCTTTTGTTTCATATACCCACAATATAAATAAGGGTAAAATAGCCAAATCACCCCAAAGCTGATAAACGACAGCGCAGTACCTGTTACCCCCTCATAGAAATGAAGTTTAATCCCGCAATAGGAGCTGCTTAGTAAACCAAAAGACAATAGAAACGCATTTTTACACCGGATCAGCGTGAAAAATATCATCTAACAATAACATCAAGAAAAATCAGCTTAGCAAATAACAGTAATAAACAGTCAACTTTCATCTATCAAACTCAGCTTACATCAACAGGTCCAATGACTTTATAAAAAATCGTTTGCAAACAAGTTACTAAAGAGAAAACGTAATAATAAATTACTTTTGGTAAATGGAAGAAAACCAAAATATCACCATTCGCAATAGAAACATGAGAAATTTTTCGTCCGTGAAAAAATCAAACTATATTGATGTATTTCTCAATCAGCTAATTGATTGATGAATACAATCAAAACTAAAAATTTAGTATAATTATTATTTTGTATTATTATCACTTTTACGAAAGAATAAATAACTATATTGACTGTTGCTTACAGGATTATATAAATTTAAAAATATTGACGTCAAAAATGGCTATTTACCATATAATGGCGCAACATAGTTATAAATAAATTGACAAAATAAAAAATTATTCACATAAATAATTAAAATCAATAAAATTTATATCTAATAGCGTTCAAAAAATATGAATACTCAGCCTTATATACCCCATGGATTTCAAGATGCATCGCGACGGCAAGGGAGTGAATCCCCGGGAGCATAGATAACTATGTGACCGGGGTGAGTGAGTGCAACCAACAAAGAGGCAACTTGAAAGATAACGGGTATAAAACTTATTTAAACGATATAAAAACATATTAAATCTTTACAAAAAACTCATATAATAAAATAATCAGTTTAACGATAGAAAGAGAAAGCTATAAATAACACTCTTATTTATCGGTTAATTAAGTTATAGAAATAATATTATAATTCAATATTAATCAATAGGTTATTTATTACAAATAATAACCGTTACTTATATGAATTTAAAGTAATTCAGACAATCTGATCATAATTGAAAGAAAAATATCCATATATATACCCTATGGATTTCAAGATGCATCGCGACGGCAAGGGAGTGAATCCCCGGGAGCATAGATAACTATGTGACTGGGGTGAGCGAGTGCAGCCAACAAAGAGGCAACTTGAAAGATAACGGGTATATACCCTATGGATTTCAAGATGCATCACGACGGCAAGGGAGTGAATCCCCGGGAGCATAGCTAACTATTTCACACCCATATCAATCATCTAAAGAATGGTTATGTCACTCTTACACTAAATAGCCACTTTCCTGGTAATAAAATTCTCTTTAAAATCCTACCTGAAGCGATCCACTACCACTTCCCTCCCAATATAACTTGTTATCCTAAAAAGGATAAATGACAATCGATAGCATCTTTTCATAACTGGAGTAAGACATGACTGATATCGCTAAGTTGTTAGGCAAAGATGCGGACAGTTTATTGCAACATCGTTGCAATACCATTCCGAGTGAAAATCTTTATCTGCCAGGCGCCGACTTTGTTGATCGCGTAATGATCGACAATAACCGACCCAATACGGTTCTGCGCTCCATGCAAACATTGTTAAATCATGGTCGCCTTGCAGGTACGGGTTATTTGTCTATTTTGCCGGTGGATCAAGGTGTAGAACATTCTGCTGCCGCTTCTTTTGCAGCAAACCCGCTCTATTTCGATCCAAAAAATATCGTTGAACTGGCTATTGAAGCCGGCTGTAACTGTGTTGCCTCTACTTATGGCGTGTTATCCGCTGTTTCTCGTCGTTATGCTCATAAGATCCCATTTCTGGTTAAACTGAACCACAATGAAACACTGAGCTATCCCGCTCAATATGATCAAACTTTATATGCTAGTGTTGAACAAGCATTCGAGATGGGTGCTGTTGCCGTTGGAGCAACAATTTACTTTGGCTCTATCGAATCACGGCGTCAAATTGAGGAAATTTCAGCCGCCTTTAAACGGGCGCATGAATTGGGCATGGTAACGGTATTGTGGGCCTACCTACGTAATTCTGCCTTCAAAAAAGAGGGGGTAGATTATCACTCCAGTGCAGACCTCACAGGCCAGGCTAACCATTTAGCAGCCACTATCGGTGCCGATATCGTTAAACAAAAAATGGCCGAAAATAACAGCGGCTATACGGCGATTGGCTTTGGTCATACCGATAAACGTGTTTACACTAATTTGACTACCGATCATCCTATCGATCTGGTCCGTTATCAGATAGCTAACTGCTACATGGGTCGCGCCGGTATGATTAACTCAGGTGGTGCATCCGGTAATAATGATTTAAGTGACTCCGTTCGTACTGCCGTCATTAATAAACGCGCAGGCGGCATGGGGTTAATCCTCGGCCGTAAAGCTTTCAAAAAATCCATGAAAGAGGGTATTGAGCTGATTAATGCGGTTCAAGATGTCTATCTGGATAAGCAAGTGACTATCGCGTAAATAAAGCTTGTCGCCGGTGATAATGAATATACCCGTTATCTTTCAAGTTGCCTCTTTGTTGGCTGCACTCGCTCACCCCGGTCACATAGTTATCTATGCTCCCGGGAATTCGCTCCCTTGCCGTCGCGATGCATCTTGAAATCCATAGGGTATAGATAGTAAGTCGCTACCAACGTTGAGTTATCCTGTTCTCACAGCATAATCACCTAATTCATTATCACTTTCTCACCAAATCCTGAAAACACCAATCAGCTACTCTCACCACCACTGATGAAAATGGTGCACAGGCCCGATTCCTTTTCCTACATCTAACGAGTCCGCCTGTTCTAACGCCGCCTGGAGGTATGCTTTGGCAACAGGCAGTGTTGTCTGCCAATTCGAATAACGCGGACGCAAAGCAGCCAGTGCAGCGGAGAGCGTACATCCTGTTCCATGAGTATGACGAGTATTGATTCTGGGTGCAGTAAAACGCCATTCTCCCTCAACAGTAAATAGCCAATCAGGGCTTTCATGTTCTGTAAGGTGCCCGCCTTTCAGTAAAACGGCTTCGCATCCTAGCGATAATAGTTCACGCCCTTGTTTTTGCATGTCCATTTCGGTTTTTGCTACAGAGCATTTCAATATCGCTGCGGCTTCCGGCAAATTTGGGGTAATCAACGAAACCTTCGGTAACAATCGTTCAACAACCTCGGAAACCGCTTCCGGCGCCAACAACGGATCGCCACTTTTCGCAATCATTACCGTATCCAATACAACATAAGGAACGGCATAACGGCTTATTGTGTCGGCAACGACGGCAACATTGGCCGCATTGGATAACATGCCTATCTTAGCGCTATCAATTCTGATATCTGACAACACAGATTCAAGCTGTGCCGCAACAAAAGTAGGATCGATATCATAAACAGATTGCACACCACAGGTGTTTTGCGCAACAAGCGCGGTCATTACTGTTGTGCCATAAGCACCAAGTGCGGAGAAAGTTTTTAAGTCGGCTTGAATGCCAGCACCGCCACTAGGATCAGTACCGGCAATTGTCAGTGAATTGATTCTCATCATAGGTACCCCTTCCAACCAGCAAAAGGAAAGCAAGTATATCCGTTATCTTTCAAGTTGCCTCTTTGTTGGCGGCACTCGCTCACCCCGGTCACATAGTTACCTATGCTCCCGGGGATTCACTCCCTTGCCGCGCGATGCATCTTGAAATCCATAGGGTATATCAGGAAAAGACACCTCGACTTCCCTACGCTGGCATTATCCAGATCAGGTATTACGGGTTCATCTCAGCTCTGTGAAGAGCACCCCGAGTCAAAACAAAAACACCCTATCAGATAACTAACAGGGTGATATCGGTATATCATTGTTGCCAATAAAAAATCAAACAGACAACAAATTTACTTCGTCAATCCAAAATGATTGACAAAAAGAAGTTATGCTGTAGTAACGTTTGCCGCAGAAGGACCTTTCTGACCGTCCTGAATTTCAAACTCAACTTTTTGACCTTCGGCCAGAGTCTTGAAACCCTCGCTCTGAATAGCGCTAAAATGTACAAACACATCTTTGCTACCATCAGCCGGAGTAATAAAACCAAAACCTTTAGATTCGTTGAACCACTTTACAGTACCAGTGATTTTTGCCATTTTAAGAATTTCCTTCGGATCACTTAATTCTAATTCGCCGTTCGGCGCAACATAAAAACTAGAGCAAGTTGCTGCTATTAACAGAGCTGTATAACAGAACCATACCTCGTTTACCCGAACGATTTATCACATATTCTTAATATGATGGCAAGCCATTTTTTATCAGCTATGGAGCTAACGCACATATTTAAAATTCTTAACAACAATTATTGTTTAACATAGCTGCAAAAATTTGAAAAACCAAGGTTATCCTAATTAGCTTACAGTTTATCCACTCAACAAAACCCCAGATAACATAAATAATCCTAATTTATTTTGCCTGTCTTATTATTAGATTTTTTATATCTATAGTACGGTCATAGAGACCAATCTCTACTGTTTGAGTGAAAGAAAAAATCAACACATTCCCAATATTAGTTAACTAAAATATTAGTATTAAATATACCCAGTTAATACCTATTACATCTTAATATTAATTTTTTGTTTAACTTTTATTGAAAATAGCAAGAGTAGAATTCCTGAATTTAGACGTTTGTCATATTTTACGTGATACAAAGGATCTTCCCAATTTATGTTGTCGGGAAATTGGAGCAATAAATAATGAAATTTGATTTAACCGCAGCCTGTACCCTATCAGCCACTCTTTTAGTCTCATCAGGGACAGTGTTTGCAACAACGGCAGATACTGCTAACAAATCATTAGCAACCACTGAATCTCACACTCCGATCAGTTATGGCAACAATTCGAGCAGTTTATGGGAAAAATTCAACAATAATGTCGCTCTCACCTGGGATGCACCCAACAATGAACTTTATCTGCCGGTAATTACTTGGCATAACAGACATACCTACGATAAAGAGAAAACCGATAAATATAATGAGCGGCCCTGGGGTTTCGGCTATGGTAAATATCGTTACGACGAAGACAACGATTGGCATTCCCTTTATGCAATGGCTTTTATGGATTCTCATAACCGTTTGGAACCCATCGTTGGCTATGGATTTCAGAAGATGTGGATACCCGGTGATTTAGATGGTTTCCGAATGGGAATTGGTTTCACTCTGAGCGTTACAGCTCGTCATGATTATTATTATGTCCCTATTCCACTCCCATTACCGTTATTCTCCATAGAATATGATCGGTTATCGTTTCAAGGAACGTATATTCCCGGCACATATAACAACGGTAATGTACTCTTCGCCTGGTTACGTTGGCAGTGGTAACCGGATAAAAAATACCAGGCTGCGTGACATCAGCCTGGTATTTTTATAGTGATAATCCAAGTATACCCGTTATCTTTCAAGTTGCCTCTTTGTTGGCTGCACTCCCTTGCCGTCGCGATGCATCTTGAAATCCATAGGGTATAGATATTATCCCTGATCCTCTGTTTTCATTTTATTACGGCGAGAATGGGACATTAAAAACCCGATCCATAACACCCCCACCCAGAATGGCATCAAGATAACTGAAATACGGATGCTATCCATCATCAAAATAATGACAAGTATAAAAGCAAGGAAAACCAGACACAGATAATTACCAAATGGATACCAAAACGCCTTAAATGACGGCTCTATCCCCTGTTTAACTTTTTCTGCCCGGAATTTTAAATGCGCCATACAGATCATGACCCAATTAATCACCAACGTTGTTACCACTAACGCCATTAATAACTCAAATGCTTTGCCCGGCATCACATAATTAATCAATACGCCAATGGATGTTGCCAAAGCAGACATGACAATGGCTCTGATAGGAACACCACTTTCATTAACTTTTGTCAACATTCCAGGAGCATTGCCTTGTTTTGCTAAACCATACAGCATCCGACTGTTGCAATACACACCGCTGTTATAAACGGACAATGCGGCTGTTAGGACAACAATATTCAGAATGTTAGCCACCCAGAAACTATCCAGGTTATGAAAAATCATAACAAATGGGCTTTCACCTTCAACGACATTGCCCCACGGATAAAGCGACAATAACACAGTCAGAGAACCAATATAGAAAATCAATATTCTGTATACCACCTGATTGGTGGCCTTAGGAATGCTGATACGTGGATTTTCCGCTTCTGCTGCGGTAATACCCACCAGTTCCAATCCACCAAAAGAGAACATGATTACAGCCATTGCCATAATAAGGCTGAAGATCCCATTAGGCATAAAGCCACCATGCTGCCAAAGGTTAGTAATGCTGGCCTGAGGCCCGCCATTTCCGCTGACTAACAGGTAAGAACCAAAAACAATCATACAGATAATTGCGGTCACTTTAATGATGGAAAACCAAAATTCTGTTTCACCATATAACCGGACATTAATTAAATTTACCGTATTGATTAAAACAAAGAAGACGGTTGCAGAAACCCAGGTTGGAATATCAGGCCACCAATAGTGGATGTACATTCCCACAGCCGTTAATTCAGCCATTCCGACCAGAGTAAACATCGCCCAATAATTCCAGCCTGATAAAAACCCGGGAAAATCGCCCCAATATTTATACGCAAAATGACTAAACGACCCCGCTACTGGCTCCTCGACTACCATCTCTCCTAGCTGACGCATAATCAGAAATGCAATAAAGCCTGCGATAGCGTATCCTAAAATTACGGAGGGACCTGCCATTTTTATAGTTTGTGCAATACCGAGAAACAACCCAGTCCCGACAGACCCCCCCAAAGCAATAAGTTGAATATGCCGGTTTTTTAAACCGCGTTTAAGTGTTGACCGCTGCGATTGTCCTGCCATCTTGTCCTCTTGATACAACTTCTATCTTGTTATTAGTGGGAAAACAACCGCTTCCCCTTATCTGCTTTATTCAAAGCAAACAAAACACTAGCTTTAAAGGGTGGATATCGAAGACATATGTTAGCACAGATATATGATGGGAAAATGGCTGATGAGTATCAACAACTAATCAGAAAGGCAGATATCGAGTCACAGAACAAATACCTGAATCAAACTGTTCCCCCTGATCACAATAGCTATCCAAAGCTAACAGGTACAAGAACAGACATATTCCAAGTAATACTAAGATTGCAATGGTTTTTTTTATGTCCAATTCTATTTCCTTCAAGTTCGGTCAGAACGCAATACGTTAAGAATAAAGTTGAAAAATGATATTTTACAACAATGAAACAAGAAAAATATTCATCCTGTGCTTTCATTGTGAAAAAATCGAACCGGCAACAGTATGCATGCTAACAATGTAATCAGAACGCATTTAAACAAATACTAACCATGTGGATTCTATTCATTATAACAAAAAAATCAATTGTCACATTCAGTTACAATTTAAATCGTTATGTCAAGGCTTTGTCATCTTTAGAAAAAGTTGTGTATACTTCCTTTCACTTTCAACCAGAACAAAATTGTTAATGCCACAGGATAATCACTTAGCACTTGTATGTGCTCTCAGCAAATGGATTGAGAATCACCTTGGCCGGGTAATCCATCTGGAAGAACTGGCAACTTACTCCGGTTACTCGCTTTGGCACATGCAGAAAATATTCAAGGAAGTCACCGGAATTTCTCTTGGTAAATATATCCGCCAGCGACGCCTGGCCGGCGCTGTTCATCTTTTAAGAAACAGCGCTTTGCCTATTTTTGATATCGCCTTAGATTTCGGCTTTGGCTCTCAGTCTCATTTCACTTATATGTTCCGCAAAGAGTATGGCATAACTCCCTATGATTTCCGGCAGAATCCAGAGATTGAGCTCGAAATTAAATTACCTCTTCATTTCACGACTAACTGTTCGTGACACGGTAACCAGAGAACCTTAAATGCCCCCTCAAATATTTAGGAATAAACAACGATGGCGTTGCCACAAAGGACGCCATCTCACACTCATCCTTGATACCTTCACTTAACAGGTATCATCTGGCTTTAGTCGCTAACCAACAGATAATTGATCCTATGGTAACCATTAGCACCCCTTGCCAGAATGAAAAAGAGAGTGCGGTGCTAAGAAGCAATGATGAAAAAGCCGTCGATATAATCGGCGTGAAATAAGATAGTGTAGCCAATAATGCAACATGTCCTCTGATGATCGCAAAGGTCCAGGCGGCATTCGCCACCCCCATAACCGCGCCAGCAAACAATAATATGCTGACACTACGCAGACTTATCGCCATTTCAGGAGGTGATGTGAAGAAATATTGCACCCATAATGCGAAAGCCGTCAGGATAAAAAACAACGACATGCCATTCTTACCTGCCGCCATTATTTTTGTAATGTTACAATACACCGCCCAAATAATTGCCCCCGCAAAAGCCAAACCATAACTTAATGGATTGCTCTGGATATTTCCTACCATCTGTCTGAGTGACCAGCCATTATTACCACTCATCACCCAACCGATCCCCAGAATAGACAATAATAAACTAGGATATAACCACCAGTTCACATTCTGCTTATTAATAATCACGGCAAGTAAAACAGTAAAACCTGGCCACAGGTAGTTAACCATACCCAATTCAATTGCTTGAGCACGATTATTGGCAAAACCTAATGCAAGCGATAAACAGATTTCATAACTGACAAACAATAGACTCCCAAGCCACAAATAGATTCTGGGAAAGGCGCTAATTTTTGGGAAGCCGATTAGCAGAATCAGAAAAATCGATCCAACTGTATAAATCAGCGCTGCGCCACCTACAGGCCCAAAATCTTCACTCACACTTCTTATCAACCCAACGATTGTACTCCACAATACAATCGCCAATATTCCGTACAGGGTCGCTTTGTGTTGTTCTATCCTTGCTTTCACATCTATCCCCATATTTATTCTTATTCTAGTTCTCTGTCATACTGAATCAAATAAATCAGTACCAGAATGATAGTGATAAAAAAATGGAAAGCACTAGATACACCATTCCACTGTTTAGACATCCACATCCCAAACCATTCACCACCAATTGACATAAATGCCACCTGCCAAGTCAAGAATCCCAAGGTCAGACCCGCTATTGCAACAGCTTTCTTTTTATTAAAAATGGCAGCATTAGATTTTAAATTCGCCAGTAAATAGATACCGCCAATCCAACATAACACTGCCATTAAACTTTCTAAAGAAATAATCATAATATAGCCAATGTGATGTAGCACTGGTGAATGAATTGCACGATAGGTAATAGTCGTATCTGGGAAAATGGTATCCATCATAAATACGTGCTGTACAAATGCGAAATTAGTCGCATAGTCTGTGATATTGCCAAAAGCCGCTAATGTCGCAAACAAAGCTATTGCAAAAATCATCAAAGTCTTAGATAAGCGAATAATCATTTGTCAAGTCCTCAAAGAATGGTTTTAGCGCCGAAAAGATCATAAAGAACACAAACTATACCCTATGGATTTCAAGGTGCATCGCGACGGCAAGGGAGCGAATCCCCGGGAGCATAGATAACTATGTGACCGGAGTGACCGGAGTGACCGGGATAAGTGAGTGCAGCCAACAAAGAGGCAACTTGAAAGATAACGGCTATATCATATAATCTAACAATCATCACCCTATTTCCACATATTTAATCATAGAATTACGTTTAAAATATTTTCATCTAAAATCTGACTGATATTTTTCTGTTCATACTATCATTAGATCAGTTATTATCTGATCCATTATTATTTACCTGACTATTATTTATGAACGATTCTCTAGCTGGTTCAATAAAAAGCTATTTCAGCCAAAAATTGAGTAGAAAAGATTATATTATTAGTTTTATTAAAATAGCGATTATTTTCGGAATATTAATCTTTCTCTCTGGTTACCTAGCAGAAAACAATTATGCCACCCACATGAAATATGAGTTATCAGTGTGGTTGTATATGATCTCTATTGGCCTATGGGCAATGTGCTCCTTCGCTACGGTTTACTATTTAATCATAAAAACAGCTTACAGATTCAATGACGTGGGGTTATATGGCTGGCTAATCTCTATTTTTATTTACCTGTGCAGTGTGTTACCAAACTATTTTCCCGACAAAATAATAATGTATTCACCCTTTATCAGCCTAATTGGGATTATTCTTGCATTTATTCTGCCAGGAGGAAAAAATCATAATAAAGAGTAATATTTTCTCCATATCGCAAAAATTTCATTTAATCTGACTATTACTTAAAATAGTAATAGTCATTATAAAATAAAGCGACGATTATTTATATACATTGGATATTTTATTACTTAGCCATCACCTTACTTCTATTGCTATTTCTCACCACAATCTACTATACCCGTTATCTTTCATGTTGGCTGCACTCGCTCATCCCGGTAACATCTCCCGGGGATTCACTCCTTTGCCGTCGCGATGCATCTTGAAATCCATTGGGTATATATCGAAAGCAATCGTGCGTTAAAATAGCAACAGTTGGAAAGATATGATCAACAACTGCCGAGGTAAGGCTGTTACTACAGTTAAAACAAAGTGAAGAAAAGTTCGAAGAATAGATCATGAAAATTTATAGAGTTTATGAGAAAAACCATGCCATAAAAGTCACTCCAATAAAGTTCTTTCTATGGCACGATCTCACAAGATAGTGAAAACTATTTTTTATATTTCTCAACCAGAGCCAGAGCTATTGATTCAGTTTGTGCATCAGGATTACCACTGATGTCATCTGGCCTGAAATGCATCTGGAATGCACTGATGGTCTTACGGGTATCTTCATCAAGCACACCCGTTTGTGGAATGGTGTAGCCATATTTAGCCAATGTCTTCTGGATTAACTCAACAGAAGCACCATCATGCCATTTTCTGCCAGCCATATATTTTTCAACGGTTGCATCTTCAGGCCATGCACCAATACCTTGCTCTGCCAAATTCTTCCAAGGGAAAAGTTTGCCTGGATCATATTTTCTCAAAGGTGCAATATCACTGTGACCAACGACATTAATAGGTTCAATGCCATAGCGTTGAATAATATCTTTCGCCAAACGCGTTAATAGATCGATCTGTTGCTCATTAAACGGATACCACTCTTTCTCAAGTAGCATTTCCGTAAATCCTTTATTAACAATTTCAATGCCAATCGAAGTGTCATTCAAGTCTTTCCGACCATTCCATCCACTAACACCAGCATGCCATGCCCTCTTATCTTCAGGAACCAGTTGTAGAATAACAGGCTTTCCTCTCACATAATTCGGTAACGATGGGATCAAATAATGAGCACTAACACCACCCTGAGTGAGTATACGTAAAGAATCTTTATCATCAACAGCGGTATAGTGGAACACCAAAAACCTTACTCTGTCATTTTGACCTTGCGAAGGAAAAGAGCTATCAACTTTATAAGCGCCCCGATCTTCCAGGTTGGAACACCCCGCCAATAGCATAAATAAGCCAACCAATATGATCTTCTTCATCATTTCCCTGTCCCACCTATTAATTGAAAGCAATATAATAACACAAAGAAATCAAATGAATACAAAATAAAATTTATATTTTACATGATTTTTTCATAAAACTATCGGTTTTGTTCTTGACATAAAGCACAAATGAAGATGCCTTATTCCCATAACTTAGATGGAAATAAGGCAAAAATAACAAATGAAACGTGAAAGGCTATTAGCCGCTATGTTGTTAAATAGTACTAACTATACCCGTCATCTTTCAAGTTGCCTCTTTGTTGGCTGCACTCGCTCACCCCGGTCACATAGTTACCTATGCTCCCGGGGATTCTCTCCCTTGCCGTCGCGATCCATCTTGAAATCCATAGGGTATATACTTTGTTCTAGCATTTCACTTGTGACCAGCCGCTTGGTTCGATTTAGCAAGATTTGCCGTTTCTTCCCAAATACCGACTTCGACCTTTTTCTGAATTTCAGGATACTGATTAATATCAAATGTCGGTAACTTACCGACACGTCTCTGTTGGTTGTAATCTTTTGCGAGTTTAAATGCGACGCCAGAAAGCAACAAGATAGCGGTCAGATTGGTAATTGCCATCAATGCCATAGACAAATCAGCCATTTTCCAAACTAAAGGCAATTCAGCCAACGCACCAAACATTACCATACCCAACGCCGCCAGACGTAAGATCATCAAGCCCGCAGTATGATTACGTTCAAGGAATACGATATTGCTTTCAGCATAAGCATAATTCGCAATGATTGATGTGAATGCGAAAAAGAAGATAGCCAGTGCAATAAATTCAGATCCCCAATCACCGACAGCGGAAGACAATGCCCGCTGAGTCAATTCTATTCCACTTATTCCTGAAATATTGCCATCAAGCACACCCGATGACAGGATGATAACAGCAGTAGCGCTACAGATAACCAGAGTATCCATAAAAACACCCAGCATTTGCACATAACCCTGAGATGCTGGATGAGGAGGATATGGAGAAGCAGAAGCAGCAGCATTGGGTGCTGACCCCATCCCGGCTTCATTTGAAAACAACCCGCGTTGAACACCTTGTGTCATCGCCTGAGCAACACCATAACCAACGGTTCCTGCAACTGCTTCCTGCAAACCGAATGCGCTTTTGAAAATCAATGCAAACACTTCCGGCATTCGTTCAAAGTTATGCCCGACGACCCAGAACGCCAAAATCAGATAAGCTATCGCCATAAAAGGGACAACTAATTCTGCAACCCGAGCAATAGAGCGCAAGCCACCAAAAATAATGGCCCCGCTAAGAATCACCAAACCGATGCCGACATACAAAGGATCAAAATTAAATGCAAAAGCAGCAGCCTGAACAATGGAATTTGCCTGAACAGCATTAAATACCAGACCAAAAGCAATAATAAGAAATATGGAGAACATAACGCCCATCCAGCGTACTCCAAGCCCCTTTTCCATATAGTAGGCCGGACCACCGCGGTAATTCCCCTTATCGTCTTTTGTCTTGTACAGCTGGGCAAGTGTACTCTCAATAAAAGAGGTTGCCATTCCAATCAGAGCAACCATCCACATCCAAAAAATGGCACCAGGCCCACCAGCCGTTAAGGCGATTGCCACACCAGTAAGGTTACCGGTACCAACCCGTGCAGCTAAGCTGGTACACAGAGCCTGGAATGATGAAATACCCGCACTGTCAGATTTTTTACTGTTTTTCAATACTGAAAACATGTGCCCAAAATGACGAATCTGTATAAAACCTGTGCGTATAGTGAAGTAAATACCAGCCCCAAGAAGAAGATAAATCAATACGGAGCCCCAAAGGATACTGTTAAAAAAGCTAATTAGTTCCGTCAAGATATTTTTCCCCTTAAATTAGTAAACCCAGTCTGACCATAAAATCGTATCCGGCAGAATTCATTGCGCTTAATATGCCTTTATAATTAACAAGTAACACAATGCTGTATAAAAAAACACAGAGATACTGGTCAGAAAAACGCTATGAATGTAACACAAGTTTGAAATTAATGTGTAATGTTTACTGACCTTTTTACATTATCCATCAGATTAAATGAATGTTTGGTGTACTGTTTTTGACTGATAGTTAATAGATATGTCATTCAATCGACTATTGCCCGTCAGTCACTTCATACACTTTTGGCTATGCCTCCTATCAGTGATTCACAACAACTGCATATATGAAACCCGTTACTCTAGCCCTCACACAAGTAAAAGAAGTTCTACCAATGAACCGCTTGTTAATTAAATCAACAACCCATTAATATCAAGAAAAAAAATTCAAAAATAAGATATTGTGATTAATTTTGTGAGCAGATTATCAGCTTTAACAAAAAAAACCTCATTAATTTAGAAAATTTCGCATAGTGACATTTATCACATAAAACATTAAAAATCAAAAAGATAAAAAAACTCTCTTATCGGATCACAATGAAATACCAACACGTATACTCAATGTAGAAAATATCATCCCAATAAATAACATAACATGCAAAAAACGAATAAACATCTCAACCTATATCTGACATTTATCTGTAGGCTTCCTCAGTCACAAGAACAAATGATATTTTTCTCTTAGCTATTTGTGTTAAGTTATCATTAACATTAAAAGTTTTTAACGAATGTTCACTACTTCTTTATTTTATTATAACGAATACATTTCTACTTATTTATCTATTCTCTGAATATATTCAAATATATATCTAATCGTTCTCATTATTTTATTCTCTATAAGATGATTGTCTAATATTTCCACAAGCGGATTAAAATAAAACAACAATAAAACCGAGATAATAAGATCCTTTTTTATAAAAGATCGAGCAGTACTTTGATTACCTGCCAGATAGGCCAAACCTTTAACAAAATTTGTAGAAAATTTGCTGAATGAGCAACAGAATTCTAAGTAAAATCGGGTACACTGCAAACTAAAATCATTACAATGATATTACCACTTTAAATTTCCCTAAGACCGGATACTACAAGCACAGATGTCTTGGATAAATCACAAAAACGCAAGGCTTAACTTTGACAATTTACCGTGATGGTCAGTTAGAGACAGTTTAACCCAAATCACGCCTATCATTTTGTTACAATAACTCATTGAATACCTATATATCCTATGGATTTCAAGATGCATCGCGACGGCAAGGAAGTAAATCCCCGGGAGCATAGCGAACTATGTGACCGGGGTGAGCGAGTGCAGCCAACAAAGAAGCAACTTGAAAGATAACGGGTATAAACATCAAAATCCTCTCAACACAGTTACATGATAAATCGCCATCTCATTAGACTATAAAAACAACAGGCTTAACCCAACTATACATAGTTAAAACCAACTTTTACTTTACATTATATTAACATTATGTTTTAATTCCATTAAAATATTATTTCATATTAAAACTATATTGTGAAAAATATGAAAAAACTTCTCTCATATGCAACATAAAACTGGATCTTTTATTATCTACTGCTAATATTTTCATTTGTTATCTTTTACAAAAAAAATATGTTTATGAAGTTAATATTGTATAAATATCTCACTTTTATTCTAAATGCATAATTTAAACAATATACGTTGAGGTTATGAATGATGTTAAGAAGAAAAAGGAAGAATCCCACTGATAACAATTTACCTATAAGAGTCTATCGTGGGAGATCTAAATATGAATATCACCCTCCATCAGGAGGTTCAATATCCATTTGTTGTTTAAGTTCACCATTATCTGTCGTTTGGGAGGAATATGAAAAAATTCTTAATAAGGAAAAACAATAACTAAATAATAATATTTCAAATATTATACAGTAAGTACTTTATTTACAGTTATAAAACCAGCGGGAGAACAAACTCCCGTTAGCGGTTTTGCCTAAATACACCAATAATAAAGATTTTTACACGCTATTAAATTAACTATCCAGTTTTAACTTCTCATATCTACTTATCGTTCATCAAACCAAGCTAATCATCCAACTCCTTCTCAAGATAGAAATCTTAAGTCTCCTACTTTGGTTGGCATGAAAACTCTCATCGGATTATTGGAAAAAAATGGCCAAATATTTGCCATAAGTTCGCAATTCTCTACAAATTTAGAAGATTGCGAATTGCACTCGATGAGAACTAGCACGAGCAGCATTTAGCCAATGAGAAGTAGGATCCAATACGGATCCATGATATGCCTCCACGCTGCCTTATATTCAAGCTTTAAACGAGCTTTCGCGCGGTTCTGCACTGCCCCAAAAGTTGATCATCCGAGCAAAGGAATTCAGCATAGCTCAGACCATTTCAGTATGAGCTGGAAAACACCGTAGCAAAAGGCAATGAAAAAGGGAGGAAATAATGGATAGAAGAATGAGTTAGCAGTAACTTGCTTGCAAGAGGTTGCAAGTTACTGGATAACAGCCACCGCCTTAAAAATATATTCTTTGAATAGCAACGCCAGCGCCGCAGCAACAATAAACCATTGAAGTCGATCAAATTTACCTTCAAGTTTATCAAAACGCTTATCTATGGATTCAAAACGCTTATCCATAACATCAAAACGTTTATCAATAGATTCGAAGCGTCTATCTATTAATTCGAATCGCTTATCAATAGATTCAAAGCGTTTATCAATAGATTCAAAGCGTTTATCAAGTGATGCAAAGTTAACCTCGGTCTCACGGCGCAGATTATCCACACTTTCCTGAGTTGCAAGATGTTGCATATTCTGCCCGCGATGTAAGAGAGCATTCAGTACATCACTCGTACTAAACTCTATTTTTTTATCATCTGAGCTACTCATCTTTTACCCCCTCTCCCTATCAGACAGAACGAATATTAACCTCAGTATACACTCTGCCATACATGACTTGCAAAATTTTACGCTTAATAAAACAACAATATATACCCGTCATCTTTCAAGTTGCCTCTTTGTTGGCTGCACTCACTCACCCCGGTCACATAGTTACCTATGCTCCCGGGGATTCGCTCCCTTGCCGTCGCGATCCATCTTGAAATCCATTGGGTATATACCTTTAAGTACTTGAGATTTTCCAATTAAGGCTATAAAGCATAAAAAGGTAAAAACGACAGATAACCACCTGAAAATAGGATAAAAAAACCAGCTAAAGCTCTATTTAGGAAAAAAAATACATAAAATTGCCTTTATGGCAGTTATACAGAAAGCTCCGTAGTGAAGTGACCCTCTATAGCAGTTAGAAAACCTCACGGAAGCATTAGCTACCGTGAAGTTTTTGCAAGATGATAAGATTACATATGCTGGATAATCGCGTCACCAAATTCGCTACATTTCAGCAACTTAGCACCTTCCATCAGACGTTCGAAATCATAAGTCACGGTCTTCGCGGCAATCGCGCCTTCCATACCTTTAACGATCAGATCTGCGGCTTCTGTCCACCCCATGTGACGCAGCATCATTTCAGCGGAAAGAATCACAGAACCTGGATTCACCTTATCCTGACCGGCATATTTAGGTGCTGTACCATGAGTTGCTTCAAACAGAGCACATTCATCACCGATGTTTGCTCCCGGAGCGATACCAATACCACCAACCTGAGCAGCTAGTGCATCAGAAATATAGTCACCATTCAGGTTCATACAGGCGATAACATCATATTCGGCAGGGCGCAACAGAATCTGTTGTAGAAACGCATCTGCGATAACATCTTTGACAATGATCTCTTTACCGTTTTTCGGATTTTTAATTTTCACCCAAGGACCGCCATCCAACAGTTCACCGCCGAACTCTTCACGAGCAAGCTGATAACCCCAGTCTTTGAAAGCACCTTCGGTGAACTTCATAATGTTGCCTTTGTGAACCAGAGTGACAGATTCACGGTCATTATCAATTGCGTATTCGATGGCAGCACGAACTAAGCGTTTAGTACCCTCTTCAGAACAGGGTTTCACACCGATACCACATTGCTGTGGGAAACGGATTTTATTGACGCCCATCTCTTCTTGCAGGAATTTAATCACTTTATCCGCTTCGGCAGACCCCGCTTTCCATTCAATACCAGCGTAAATATCTTCCGCGTTTTCACGGAAAATAACCATATCGGTCAATTCAGGTTGTTTGACCGGGCTTGGCGTTCCCTGGTAATAACGAATAGGACGAAGGCAAACATACAGATCTAATTGCTGGCGCAATGCTACGTTCAGAGAACGAATACCGCCACCAACCGGCGTCGTCAGAGGACCTTTAATGGCGACGCGATATTCACGGATCAGATCCAACGTTTCATCCGGCAACCAAACATCTTTACCGTATACATGAGTCGATTTTTCACCGGTGTAGATTTCCATCCAGGAAATTTTACGCTCACCCTGATAAGCTTTCTGAACCGCTGCATCAACAACTTTCAACATTGCAGGGGTAACATCGACACCAATCCCATCCCCTTCGATATAAGGGATGACCGGGTTATTCGGAACAATCAGTTTACCTTTAGCGTCGACTGTTATTTTTTTACCTTCCGCCGGAATAACTACTTTGCTTTCCATTAACCTCTCCTTTCAAGTAAGCGTAATACCTTGTTAATTTTTTGTAAGGGACGTGTCAATACTACTTGAATATTCTGCGAACGCCAATTGATAGCAGACTAATGTATAATACCCCTTCCATTTTATTCAGTGATCTATGATGACAAATTTCGCTATTAAAAAACACAAACTTAACCGATTCAGCCAAAGAAAAATATCGCATTCTGTCAAAAAACCAACAGTACCTCGTCGAGTGTTGATATTTAACAAACCCTATGATGTTTTACCCCAATTCACTGATGAAATGGGCAGAACAACGTTAAAAGATTTTATCCCGTTCCCTAATGTGTATGCTGCCGGGCGTTTAGATCGTGACAGTGAAGGATTATTAATTCTGACGAATGACGGTAAACTTCAAGCACAGCTAACCCAACCGAATAAAAAAACAGCCAAAGTTTATTATGTGCAAGTTGAAGGCGTTCCAGATGAAATCTCTCTCAATAAGTTACGCAATGGCATCATATTAAAAGATGGGCCTACCCTACCCGCAGGTGTCGAGTTAGTTCATGAACCGACATGGCTCTGGAATCGCCATCCACCGATTCGTGAACGTAAAAATATTCCGGTAAGCTGGTTAAAAATAACACTTTATGAAGGCCGAAATCGTCAAGTGCGCAGAATGACAGCACATATCGGTTTTCCTACACTTCGGCTGATTCGTTCTAGTATGGGAAACTTACAATTAGGCAAGATGAAACCCGGTGAATGGAAGGAGATCAATTTTGTTTAGCCCCCACATCACAGTTGCCTGTGTTGTCCATGCCCAGAATAAATTCCTGGTAGTTGAAGAGACAATTAATGGCAAAGCAGTATGGAATCAACCCGCTGGTCATCTTGAGGCTGGTGAAACATTGTTACAAGCGGCGGAACGCGAATTATGGGAAGAAACCGGTATTCAGGCTAAGCCGCAAGCACTGCTGAAAGTTCATCAGTGGGTTGCACCAGACGGCACCTCCTTTATCCGTTTTCTGTTTCTAGTTGAAATGGAACAACAAACAGTAACCCATCCACAAGACCATGATATTGACTGTTGCCATTGGGTTACAGCAGAGCAAATATTCAGTAGCCATTATCTTCGTTCTCCACTCGTCGCAGAAAGTATTCGCTGTTACCTGCAAAACGAAAAGCATCCTCTCACCCTACTGGATAGTTATGTTTCTCCGTTTATTTAATAACAAAACAGTGATACGTTTGATGCACCCCGATTTGCAACGTGTTAAAGTACGGCGCTTGTTTTTTTCTCCAGTGAGATTCCCATGTCAGATAACAGCCAGAAAAAAGTCATTGTCGGCATGTCCGGCGGTGTAGATTCCTCCGTTTCCGCCTATTTGCTACAACAGCAAGGTTATCAAGTGGCTGGCTTGTTCATGAAGAATTGGGAAGAAGATGATGATGAAGAGTACTGTTCAGCCACGACTGATCTGGCTGATGCCCAATCCGTTTGTGATAATTTAGGCATCGAACTTCATACCGTCAATTTTGCTGCCGAATATTGGGATAATGTTTTCGAACATTTTCTCTCTGAATATAGAGCAGGCAGAACACCTAACCCAGATATTCTATGCAACAAAGAAATTAAGTTTAAAGCATTTCTGGAATTTGCTGCTGAGGATTTAGGCGCGGATTACATCGCAACAGGTCATTATGTTCGCCGCAGAGATATTAACGGTAAAAGCCAATTATTACGGGGGCTGGATAGTAATAAAGACCAAAGCTACTTCTTATACACGTTGAGCCACCAGCAAATTGCTCAAAGCCTATTTCCGGTCGGTGAACTGGAAAAACCGGAGGTCCGTCGTATCGCTGAAAAAATTGGTCTGGTGACGGCAAAGAAAAAAGATTCCACCGGTATCTGTTTTATTGGCGAGCGCAAATTCCGTGACTTCCTTGGCCGTTATTTACCAGCCAAACCTGGCCCGATTATGACAGTAGATGGAGAATCCCTTGGTGAACATCAGGGGCTGATGTACCACACGCTGGGTCAACGTAAAGGTCTGGGAATCGGTGGAACGAAAGAAGGCAGCGAAGAGCCGTGGTATGTCATAGATAAAGACGTTCAGAACAACATCCTGATCGTGGCACAAGGGCATGAACACCCCCGTTTAATGTCTACCGGCCTTATTGCTCAGCAACTTCACTGGGTTGACAGACAGACATTAACTGAAGAAATCCATTGCGTCGTCAAAACACGTTATCGTCAGCAAGATATTCCTTGCACTGTCACCCCCATAAACGAAGATAAAATAGCAGTCCGTTTTGCTAACCCTGTCGCCGCAGTCACCCCCGGCCAATCAGCCGTCTTTTATCAGGGTGAAGTTTGTCTTGGCGGTGGAGTGATCGAACAACGTTTGCAGGAGTAATTGTGGCAAAGAATTATTACAACATTACACTAGCGCTGGCGGGAATTTGCCAGTCAAGTCGCTTGGTACAACAACTTTCTCATGAAAACCAGTGTGATACTGATGCTGTTGCCACTATGGTTAACAGCATTTTAAACACCAACCCGGCATCTGTTTTAGATGTGTTCGGCAATCATGAACGCAATCTGAAAATTGGGCTGAACGCAATGCTAGGGATGTTTAATAGTTCTAACAATGGTATTTCTGCCGATCTTACCCGCTATATCTTGAGTCTGATAGCATTGGAGCGCCGGCTAATTAAAAATCAGGCAGCTTCCGATGCATTGGGTAACCGTATCAGTTTACTAGAACGTCAACAGGCATATTTCGAACCCATGTCAGAAGGGATGTTCAACGCGTTGGCCGGTATTTATGTCGATGTTATCAGCCCATTAGGTCCACGTATCCAAGTGACTGGTTCCCCTGATATTCTGCGCAATCCACTTGTACAAGCGAAAGTCCGGACTATTCTACTGGCTGGCGTCCGTTGCGCGGTCTTATGGCAACAAGTTGGCGGCGGTCGCTTGCAATTAATGTTTTCTCGTCAACGCCTGATCCAACAGGCGAAAGATATTCTTTCTCATTGTTAAATAAAATCCGGGAGTTGCTACCAATGGAATTATCCTCACTGACTGCTGTTTCTCCAATCGATGGCCGTTACGGCGATAAAGTCAGCGCATTACGTACCATTTTTAGTGAGTTTGGCTTACTGAAATTCCGCGTGCAGGTTGAAGTACGTTGGCTGCAAAAACTGGCAGAATGTGCTGAAATTAAAGAAGTTCCCGCTTTTGATACAGACGCAAACGCTTACCTGAATGAAATCATCGCAAATTTCAATGAACAGGATGCAATGCGTATTAAAACTATCGAACGCACCACTAACCACGATGTCAAAGCAGTGGAATATTTTCTGAAAGAGAAAGTTGCGCATATTCCTGCACTACATCAAGTTTCTGAGTTTATTCACTTTGCCTGTACTTCTGAAGATATTAACAATCTAGCTTATGCGCTGATGCTACAAACAGCCCGTGAAGAAGTACTTTTACCTCAATGGCGCCAGATGATTGATACCATCAAAAAAATGGCGAGTGAATATCGAGACTTACCCCTGTTATCTCGCACTCACGGCCAACCAGCCACACCTTCCACGGTTGGTAAAGAGTTTGCCAATGTTGCTCACCGAATGGAACGCCAGTATCGTCAACTGGAACAATCCGAAATACTCGGCAAAATTAATGGCGCCGTGGGTAACTATAATGCCCATATAGCCGCTTACCCACAGGTTGATTGGCATCAGTTTAGTGAAACTTTTGTGACTTCACTCGGCATCACATGGAATCCATACACGACCCAAATCGAACCCCATGATTATATTGCTGAATTGTTCGATACCATCGCCCGTTTCAACACGATTCTGATCGATTTTGACCGTGACATTTGGGGTTACATCGCACTTAACCATTTCAAACAGAAAACAGTTGCCGGTGAAATCGGTTCTTCCACTATGCCACACAAAGTCAATCCAATTGATTTTGAAAACTCGGAAGGCAATTTGGGGCTGGCAAATGCGGTATTTGGTCATCTGGCAAGCAAGTTACCGATTTCCCGCTGGCAACGAGATCTGACTGATTCAACCGTATTACGTAACCTTGGTGTTGGCCTGGGATATGCTCTGATCGCTTATCAAGCTACGATGAAAGGCTTAAATAAGTTGGAAGTCAATGAGCAGCACTTACTGGATGAGCTAGATCAAAACTGGGAAGTGCTTGCTGAACCTATCCAGACAGTAATGCGTCGCTATGGTATCGAAAAGCCTTATGAAAAACTCAAAGAACTTACCCGTGGCAAACGCGTCAATAGTGAAGGAATGAAAACCTTTATCGATGGGCTGGATTTACCGGAAGAAGAGAAAATACGACTGAAAGCCATGACGCCGGCAAATTATATTGGCCGTGCAATTACACTGGTTGATGAATTGAAGTAGTTGATATTCAACAGACGGATAAAACATCCGTCTGTTGCTACTCTTATATAAACCAATCCCAAACATACTTTAAAGTTATATTCTCTATTTCCACTTAACGTCTTGCTGTTACAGATCCATGTATCTAACATATTCAGCCAGAACCATGACATTGAATTTTTTACCGGCAGTTTTGTCTATATAACAGTCCGAATGAATTGATTATTACAATAACTGCCTGCTGGAGTTGAGAAGGATTATTCCATGCGGATATTGATCGTTGAAGACAACATGTTACTGCGTCACCATTTAACGGTACAGCTTCGCGACACCGGTCATCTAGTTGATGCCGCTGCAAACGCCAAAGAAGCCGATTACTATCTGGTCGAGAGCGAACCCGATATTGCCATTGTTGATCTTGGTTTGCCCGGAGAAGATGGTTTGAGTTTGATCCGTCGCTGGCGCCAAAAAGATGAAAAACTCCCCATTCTTGTTTTGACCGCCCGCGAAAGCTGGCAAGAAAAAGTCACGGTTCTTGATGCAGGAGCAGATGATTATGTTACCAAGCCCTTTCATCTTGAGGAAATTATTGCCCGTATGCAGGCACTCCTACGCCGTAATAATGGGCTGGTTTCTCAGATTATTGAATTCCCACCTTTCAAAATTGATCTGTCACGCAAGGAATTTACAGTTTACGGGGAGAGCGTCAAACTAACGGCGTTTGAATACCGAATCATTGAAATACTGATGTGTAATAGTGACAAAGTTGTCACTAAAGAGTCATTAATGCGTCAATTATATCCCGATGCTGAACTACGCGAAGGTCACTCCATCGATGTCTTAATCGGCCGACTAAGAAAAAAAATATTAGATATTTGGCCTTATGAAGCTATCGTGACTGTCCGGGGCCAAGGCTATCGCTTTGATGTGTAAAACTTTCATGGGTAAAAAAGTGCTTAAGCACAAAAAGCAGCCTTTCTCACTCCGTACCCGGTTTTTAATGGCAACAGCTGCGGTTATTCTTGCTCTTACCATGTCTTACGGTATTGTTGCCATTGTCGGTTACCTGGTCAGTTTTGATAAAACCGCTTATACACTGCTACGCAGTCAGAGTAATCTATTTTTCAGCCTTGCTCAGTGGAATAACAATCAGCTGGATATTTCAGTACCCCCCAATTTCACACTGAATAACCCATCATTGGTTCTGATTTATAACAACAAAGGTACCATCCTCTGGCGTCAACACCATATCCCAAAAGTCGAAAACTCTATTCCTAGTGAATGGTTAAAAGAAGACGGTTTATATGAACTGGATACTGATCTAAAAAGCAGCCGGGATTTGCTAAAAAACTCGGCTAACACACAAGGACAATTAGGTAAACTTAATTCACTTGACGAAAATGAAGATAATGAGCTAACTCACTCCGTTTCTGTCAACAGATATAGTGCGACAGCTCATTTGCCAGCGTTAACGATTGTAGTCATCGATACCATTCCACAGGATTTACAAAAATCGGTTCTGGTGTGGGAATGGTTCGGTTATGTATTGATTGCCAATCTTATTCTGGTTATCCCATTAATCTGGCTGGCAGCACACTGGAGTTTACGGCCAATTAAATCGCTTATTCATCAGATCAGTTCATTAGAAAAAGGTGAACGGGAAAAACTGGATGAAAATCCACCGACAGAGCTGCGGGGGCTAGTTCGTAACCTTAATGTGTTGCTCAATAATGAACGCAATCGCTATACAAAATACCGAACAACACTGGCTGATCTGACACACAGCTTGAAAACGCCACTGGCTGTTTTACAATCAACTCTCCGTTCTTTGCGTGACAGCAAACAAATGACTATTCAACAGGCAGAACCTATCATGCTTGAGCAAATTAGCCGTATTTCTCAGCAGATAGGCTATTATCTGCATCGTGCCAGTATGCGCAGTGAACACAGCACTATTATGCGGAAAGTCTCTTCTGTTCCTGCTTTACTAGATAGCCTGTGCAGCGCTTTAACAAAAGTCTATCAGCGTAAAGGTGTCAGTCTCACGTTAGATGTCTCACCGGAGATCACTTGGCTTGGTGAGAAAAATGATTTTATGGAAGTCATGGGTAATGTGTTGGAAAACGCCTGTAAGTACTGCCTTAAATTTGTTGAGATCTCTGTGACGATTGATCACGATTCGGTAATGATTATTGTCGATGACGATGGTCCAGGGGTGCCAATTGAAAAATGGGACATGATTTTCCAGCGAGGTCAACGTGTTGATACTTTGAAGCCTGGTCAAGGGCTTGGATTGTCAATTGCTTCTGAAATTATCGAACAATATAAAGGCGATATCAGTATCAGTGACAGTCCACTTGGTGGTGCCAGAATTTGCGTTATGTTCCGATGCCAGCAAATTAATGACGATGATTAGTTAAATATGCCAGTGTAGTCTGATACTGAGTTTAACTATTCGTTATAATACCTTGAAATTCACTTCACACTCAGGATGTCACTATGGACTATCAGTTGAATCTGGACTGGCAGGCATTTTTGCATAATCATTGGCAAAAACGGCCTTTACTGATTAAACAAGGCTTCCGTCAATTCATTGATCCCCTCACTCCCGATGAACTCGCGGGGCTGGCTATGGAAAATGAAGTTGACTGCCGTCTGGTCAGCCAGAAAAATGGCCGTTGGGATGTCTCTCATGGTCCATTCGAAAGTTACGATCATTTAGGTGAAAAAGAGTGGTCGCTGCTGGTACAAGCGGTTAATCACTGGCACCATCCTTCCGCCGCATTAATGCAACCATTCCGCGTATTATCTGACTGGCGGATAGATGATCTGATGGTCTCCTTCTCCGTTCCCGGTGGTGGTGTTGGTCCGCATCTAGATCAATACGATGTGTTTATCATTCAAGGAATGGGCCGCCGTCGCTGGCGCGTTGGGAAAAAGCTACCAATGGAACAACGCTGCCCTCACCCCGATCTATTACAGGTCGATCCCTTTAATGCCGTTATTGACGAAGAGATGGAACCAGGTGATATTCTCTATATCCCACCAGGATTTCCTCATGAAGGTTATTCCATCGAAGATTCACTAAATTATTCAGTTGGTTTCCGCGCCCCCAATTCCCGTGAACTGTTCAGTAGCTTCGCCGATTATGTGCTGGCTAGTGATTTAGGCAGCTATCGTTATAGCGATCCCGATCTGACTTTCCGAGAAAATCCAGCGTTGGTCCAACCGCATGAACTATCAGCGCTACACACCATGATGAACGAGTTATTAGCACAGCCTGACACTTTCCAGCAATGGTTTGGTGAATTCATCTCTCAGTCACGGCATGAACTTGATATTGCTCCACCAGAGCCACCTTATGAAAGTGATGAAATTTATGAATTAATGAAACAAGGTGAAAATCTCCACCGCCTTAACGGATTACGGGTTATCCGGGTTGGTGATCAGTGCTTTGTTAACGGTGAATTAATAGATACACCTCATATTAAAGCGGCTGATGTTCTTTGCTGCCATTATGAAATTAATGCAGAAATGCTTGGTGAAGCGATAGATGATGCTCGTTTTATCAGACTGCTCACTGCATTGGTCAATAGTGGTTACTGGTACTTTAATGATTGATACCTCACCTCAAGAGGTTAATTTCAATAAGGTTGATTTCAATAATGTTGATTTCAATATAGTTATCAAAGGCCATTAATTTGTTCAACGTCTAAACTCGTTATTAACTCACGGCCTGGTGACTAACTCTCCCCACTAAATCACAAGTGATTATAGTGGGGCTTCTTAAGTTCGCTTCGCTCTCAATTAGCATTCAGGAAGGAGAATTCCGCACAGTTTGTTAAGAACTTGTAGCGCCCGGATTTGCCGTTAATATCCGATCAAATTAACTAGTGCTGCAAAACGCCTGACTCATTTCCGACTTTTTAGACAACAGTGCGGTTAATTCAGCAATACGTATGACAACACTTACAGCCTGCTCCATTCCTTCCAACGAAACAAATTCATGTTTGCCATGATAATTATACCCCCCCATGAATATATTCGGGCAAGGTAAACCACGAAACGACAATTGTGCGCCATTAGTACCACCACGAATCGGTTTAATAACGGGTTCAATATTACAATCCAGCATTGCTTGTTTGGCAATCTCAATAACATGCGGATATTTGATAACTTCATCATGCATATTGTAATAATTGTCATCGATAGTCAGTTCGATATAACAACCCGGATGCAGCCCCTCACCGACTTTTTCAGCAATTTTAATCATCTTCTTTTTACGTTTTTCGAAGTTATTCCGATCAAAATCACGAATGATATAGTGCATTTCAGCACACTCAACCGTGCCTTTAATACGTTGCAAATGATAGAAACCTTCATATCCATCGGTATGTTCCGGTGTCTCTTCCGATGGCAATGCTTGATGGATATGGATCGCCAGTGATAAGGCATTGATCATCACATTTTTAGCACTACCAGAGTGAACATTATTACCAACAATCTTAACGGTTACTACCGCTGCATTGAAATTTTCAAATGCCAGTTCACCTACACCACCACCATCTACGGTGTATGCCCACTCAGCATCAAATGAATTAATATCAAAATAGCGTGCTCCCTTACCTATCTCCTCATCAGGCGTAAACGCAATTCGAATATCACCATGTAAGATATTGCTATTTTTCAGACGAACCATTGCAGTAATGATTTCTGCAATACCCGCTTTATCATCGGCACCAAGCAGCGTTTTACCATCGGTGGTAATCAAGGTTTTCCCCAACATATTATGCAAGATAGGAAACATAACCGGCGATAACACTTCATTACCCGCACCCAGAGCAATTTCACCACCTCGATAATTTTCCAACATTTGTGGACTTATATTTTTTCCAGAAAAATCAGGTGAAGTATCAAGGTGAGCAATAAAACCGATAGCAGGTACAGGCCAAGATGTATTGGCAGGTAATGTTGCCATAACACAGCCATGAGCATCCTGTACCACATTAGAAAAACCTAATTCGATCAACTCCTGTTTCAGCGCTTTGGCGAGTTCGAGCTGCCCATGACTACTGGGAATCGTCTTTGCTGACGGCTTTGACTGAGTATCAAAAGATATGTATTTAAAAAAACGTTCTAGTAATCTGTCCATTATTCTCTTCCCCCGGGGATTTTGTTACCCATTATGAGGAAGAGAAACACAATAATTATTGCGTCAAATCAGCTTTAAATTCTTTAATACTCTCAATTAACCTTCGAGCATACTCATCTACTATCTTACTGGCTGGTCCATAATGCTTTTCATCAAATAAACTTTCTACTTGACTCGGTTCCAGGTTCAGCTCTACCGTGTGCGCCCCTGCCAGTTTAGCTTCATGTACAAATCCAGCCGCAGGATAAACATGACCAGAGGTGCCGATAGCGATAAAAATATCTGCCTGAGCCAGTGCAGAATAAATCCGTTCCATCTCCAAAGGCATTTCACCAAACCAAACAACATGTGGACGCAATGGCGAGGGGAACTGACAACAATGGCAACGTTCATCTATCGTCAAATCGTCTGTCCACTCAAACAATTGCCCAGATTGGCAACAACGAATTTTGAACAACTCACCATGCATATGCACCGTGCGATAGCTGCCCGCCCGCTCATGAAGATTATCGATATTCTGAGTAATCAACAAAAAATTATCGCCAAGCTCATGCTCCAGCGCGGCTAAAGCATAATGCGCTGCGTTCGGTTTTATTTCTGATTGCTGAAGTTGATGACGCCGGGCATTATAAAATGCCTGCACCAATTCTGGATCCTTCTGAAATCCCTCAGGTGTAGCAACATCTTCCACCCGATGTTCTTCCCACAACCCATCAGAGGAGCGGAAAGTCCGAATACCCGATTCAGCCGAAATACCGGCTCCTGTCAATACCACGATGTAAGGTTTTTTCATATTAATCGCCAAACGATTATCCCTATAAAAAATCCGGCTACGAAATCTCTGCTGTCTCAAACGCTTAACCTTACGAAGCCGACCAAGCCGACTAAGCCGACGACAAATTCGCATACTGATTTCCTTCAAGATTTCTTAAATATTGCTTAGGTTTCTATTTTTTATACCATAACGTTTTGATTAGCTCATGCCAATAATAGATTAATTATTTTCCACTTAAAATTCGTGCCGGATCAAGTCTACTTGCTCGTCTCGCCGGATACCAACTGGCTAATAAACTCAGAATCAGAGCCGTCGCCAGAACATACAGAACATCCATGCCATGTAACTCAGATGGCAGGAAATCAATGAAGTAAACATCACCGGAAAGAAATTGATGCCCGATCAGCTTTTCCAGCCCATGAATAAGCGCCGTCAGATTCAGTGATGCCAACACGCCAGCTATAGCACCGGCAATACTGCCCGTCATCCCCGTCAGTAACCCATACCAGAGAAAAACTGCTCTAATTTGCCTATCCTTAGCGCCGAGGGTTCGCAGGATAGCAATATCACTGCTTTTATCTTTTACCGCCATAATCAGGGTAGAAACGATATTAAAACACGCCACGCCAATCACCAGAATCATCGCCAGATACATAATGCTACGTACCATCTGAATATCATGATACATATAGCCATAATTTCTTATCCAACTGCTGATATAGACATATTCCTGTGATGCTTCCCCGGCAAGCCTTACTCGTTGATCAGCGGCAAACACATCATCAACCTTGATCGCAATGCCAGTGATCCCTTGCCCATAATCCAAATATTGTTGAGCATCGGCCAAAGGGACCAAAGCCAAACTATGATCAAGCAAACCACTCAATCGAAAAATTCCGCTAACTTGTAAACGAATCCGTTTTGGTTGCAACAATTTCATTTCGGGATCATTGTTCGGGATCATAACAGTCAGCCAGTCACCCTGTTTAACCTTCAAGGCATTAGCGACTCCCTGCCCCAGAATGACCTGTTGATGACCCGCCTGAAAATTTTGCCAAGCATTATCTTGTACAAATTGAGGTAATGAGCTGACCTGAGCCTCAGTGGTTAAATCAACCCCTTTCACCTGAACCGCATGCAAGCTGACGCCTTTTTCCATCAATCCAGTGAAAGTAATATAAGGTGAAGCAGCAACCACACCGATAGTGTTTTTTACCCGTTCCAATGCAGGCTGCCACTGTTCAAAAGGCTGATGAACCGTATAAATTTCACCATGAGGAACAACAGAAAGGATGCGGTTTCTCAATTCTCGTTCAAAACCATTCATGGCACTTAGACCAATAATGAGAACAGCGACACCAAGCATAATCCCTAGCGTAGAAATCACAGAAATCAGAGAGACCATACCGCCCCGGCGACGCCCGCGACTAAATCGCAAGGCAGTGATCAAAGAGAGAGGCAAATTCGCCATTACAACGCTCCCGTCACGGTCAATTCATCCTGTAAATAACCATCACGCATCTCCACCTGACGATTTAATCTGCCGGCAAGATTCAAATCATGGGTGACAACCAGAAATGCCGTGCCTTGCTGCCGGTTAAGCTCACCCAGTAATGCAAAGATACTATCTGCATTACGTAAATCGAGGTTACCGGTAGGTTCATCCGCTAAAACTAAAGAAGGTTCATTAACCAACGCTCTGGCAATTGCCACACGCTGGCGTTCCCCCCCTGACAATTCTGATGGACGGTGATGAGCGCGCTTCTCCAAACCAACAGCCGCCAGCATTTCGAATGCTTTCTTCTGTACCTGACTGCGATTTTTACCGCCAATTAACAGTGGCATAGCGACATTCTCGATCGCATTAAAATCTGGCAACAGATGGTGAAACTGATAAATAAAGCCCAATTCATGATTTCGCAGTTCTGCCCTGGCTCCGGAGGACATTTTATTCAACGAGCGCCCTTTAAAAAGGACTTCACCAGAAGTCGGTGTATCCAACCCACCAAGCAAATGCAGAAGCGTACTCTTACCTGAGCCGGAACTTCCCACAATCGCCATCATTTCACTCTGATTGATAGCAAAAGTGACATTTTTCAGCACTTCAGTCAGTACTTGACCTTCCTGGTATTTTTTACACAGATTATTACACAACAATAGTGGTTGATTATTCATAACGCAAAGCCTCAGCAGGTTGGATGGCAGCAGCACGCCAGGAAGGATATAACGTAGACAATAGGGCAATCGCCATCGCTGAAATTGCGATTGTAGCAACCTGTAGCGGCTCAATGGCAACAGGCAACTCAACACCTGAGGTCAATAAGCCAATAAGTGGCATTAAGTTATTAAGCTGACTGGAAAGCAGAACACCAAGCCCAGTTCCCAGTAAAGTGCCGATGATCCCGGCTCCCGCTCCCTGGATCATAAAAATCGCCATAACCTGACGACGTACCAGTCCCTGTGTCTGCAAAATCGCCACTTCTCCCTGTTTTTCCATTACCAGTAAACCAAGCGAAGTGATGATATTGAATGCAGCCACGGCAATAATCAGGCTTAACAATAAGCCCATCATATTTTTTTCCATCCTGACCGCTTGGAAAAACTCACCTTTACGTTCGCGCCAATCCTTCCACAACAACCCTTCTGGTAGGGTTTGTAAGCTCAAACTATCTACAGCCAATGGTTCTGAGAGATAGAGACGCCAGCCAGTAATGTGACCTGGCGGATAGCGCATCAGACGGGCAGCATCTTGCTGATTAACCAGAATCTGTGTGCCATCGACTTCGCTATTAGACGCAAAAGTGCCAATAACAGTAAATAGACGCTGACTGGGAATACGCCCCATTGGTGTCAACTGACTTGCGCCAGGTACCATCAGGCGAATGCGATCACCGCGTTTTACTCCAAGCTCCCCGGCGACTCTTTCGCCCAAAATAGCATTGTAGCTACCGGGTGCAAGTTGATGACGATAAGCGCCGGTTAAATATTCAGTCAGCGGTTCATATTCATCAAAAGCGATACCCAACATTACACCAACACCGACATTCCGGGCGCTTTGCAATACCACATCACCCATCACCAATGGCGTAATCCTGTTAACCTGCTTTAGATCCGCAAGTTCACTGGCAGGATGTGTTTTTGGGTCTAGCGAGCCATTTACCGACGTCACAACCGCCTGTGGCATAAAGCCAAGAATACTGGTTTCCAGCGAACGCTCAAAACCATTCATCACGGACAATACTGTAATTAATGCGGCAACACCGAGAGTAATGCCAATTGCTGACAGCCAGGAAACAAACCGACCAAATTTATCAGCCGCCCGACCACGCATATACCGCAAACCTATAAATAATGAGACAGATTGAAACATGAAATCTGTTACGCCCCTGTTGCCAAAGCAAAGTGTTCGGGGATAATAAAGGGTAGTTATATTTTATGGAACCACCAACATCCAGATTCTGTGGTTTTTTTATTTTCTCTCAACCAGCCAGCGTGTTTACTCGAAGACCATTATGTGTCGAAAGCCTGTTGGGAATGGACTGAATCATAGAGAACACATTTACGCCTATGTCCTCAAAATATCGTTATAAACTTCCCGAACGTCGCGGTGATAACCGTCAATTAGGCCAACTTACTGGTGCTGCTTGCGCTGTAGAGTGTGCTGAAATTGTCGAACGCCATCCAGGCCCTGTCGTACTGATAACCAAGGATATGCAAAACGCCTTACGTCTGCATGATGAAATCCATCAGTTTACCGACTGCTCTGTTGATCTCCTTTCCGATTGGGAAACACTGCCATATGACAGCTTCTCTCCTCATCAGGAAATCATTTCCAACCGTCTGTCTACACTTTACCGTCTGCCGACGATGACCAAAGGTGTTTTAATCCTGCCGATAAATACCTTAATGCAACGGGTTTGCCCTCATGAGTACCTTAACGGGCATGCACTAGTCATGCACAAAGATCAGAGGCTCTCACGAGATAAACTCCGTACTGAATTAGAACAAGCTGGCTATCGTAGTGTCGAACAAGTTCTTGAACACGGCGAATTTGCTACTCGTGGCTCATTACTTGATCTTTTCCCAATGGGAAGTGAGCATCCCTATCGTATTGATTTTTTCGATGATGAAATCGATAGCTTACGCATTTTCGATGTTGACAGCCAACGTACGCTGACTGAGGTTAAACAAATCAACCTACTGCCTGCTCATGAATTCCCAACAGATAAAGAGACTATTGAACTGTTTCGCAGCCAGTGGCGGGAACGTTTTGAAGTCCGTCGTGACAATGAGCATATTTATCAGCAAGTCAGTAAAGGTACGTTACCGGCCGGGATAGAATACTGGCAACCGTTGTTTTTTAGCCAACCCTTGCCTTCATTGTTTGATTATCTACCCGACAACACCTTGCTTATCAGTCAAGAAATAAACCATTCCGCTGAACGTTTTTGGCAGGACATCCAACAACGCTTTGAGAGCCGTAAAATTGACCCAATGCGCCCTCTCTTACCCCCAGAAGAGCTTTGGCTTCCGGCTGATAATTTATTCTCAGCGCTAAAAAACTGGCCCCGCATTCAACTTAAAGCAGAAGAATTGAGCAAAAAAGCGAGTCACGTAAATCTTGATTATCAACTGCTGCCTGATCTCTCCGTTGTTGCGCAAAATAAAGCACCTCTGGATAAGCTTCGCCGTTTCCTTGAACAATTCAGTGGCCGCGTTATTTTCTCTGTTGAGAGTGAAGGACGGAAAGAAACGTTACAGGAATTATTGTCACGAATAAAGATTAAACCCATTAAAATCAGCAAATTGCATCAAGCACAACAGCCAGGTCACTTTTTGATGATTGGTGCCGCTGAACATGGTTTTATCGATACAAAGAATGAGCTGGCTCTAATCTGTGAAAGCGACATGCTTGGTGAACGTGTTGTTCGCCGCCGTCAAGATACCCGCCGCACGATTAACACCGATACCCTGATCCGTAACCTTGCAGAATTACGCCCCAGCCAGCCAGTGGTCCATTTGGAACATGGCGTTGGCCGTTACCAAGGGCTAACTACGCTAGAAGCAGGTGGTATCAAAGCTGAATATCTGATCTTAAGTTATGCTGGTAACGACAAACTTTATGTTCCGGTCTCTTCCCTGCATTTGATCAGCCGCTACGCAGGTGGTGCTGATGAAAATGCCCCATTACATAAATTGGGCGGAGAGGCATGGAACAAAGCCCGCCAGAAAGCTGCCGAAAAAGTACGCGATGTGGCTGCGGAGTTGCTTGACATTTATGCTCACCGCGCCGTAAAACCAGGATTTGCGTTTAAACATGATTGGGAACAATATCAATTATTCTGTCAAAGCTTTCCATTTGAAACGACTCCAGATCAGGAACAGGCAATTAACGCAGTTCTGAATGATATGTGTCAGCCAGTCGCTATGGATCGCTTAATTTGCGGTGATGTAGGCTTTGGCAAAACCGAAGTTGCAATGCGCTCCGCATTTCTGGCAGTCCATAATGACAAGCAAGTGGCAGTCCTGGTTCCGACAACACTGCTGGCTCAGCAACATTTTGATAATTTCCGCGACCGTTTTGCTAATTGGCCTGTACGTATTGAGATGATATCCCGTTTCCGCAGCGCCAAGGAACAGCAACAAATCGTTGAAATGGCAGCCGAAGGTAAAGTCGATATTATTATTGGTACACATAAACTGCTACAAAGCGACTTGCGCTGGAAAGACCTTGGTTTGTTAATTGTCGATGAAGAGCACCGGTTTGGTGTTCGCCACAAAGAGCAGATCAAAGCCATGCGTGCCGATGTCGATATTCTGACCCTCACCGCAACCCCAATTCCACGAACGCTCAATATGGCAATGAGTAGTATGCGGGATCTCTCAATTATTTCGACCCCGCCCGCTCGCCGTCTGGCCGTCAAAACTTTCGTGCGCGAGTATGACAGTTTGGTGGTACGAGAAGCCATACTGCGTGAAGTTTTGCGCGGTGGTCAAGTCTACTACCTCTATAATGATGTTGAAAATATTGAGAAAGCGAAGCTGCGTCTTGAAGAATTAGTACCAGAAGCACGGATCGCCATTGGGCATGGGCAGATGCGTGAACGGGATTTGGAACGGGTGATGACCGATTTCCATCATCAACGATTTAATGTTCTGATTTGTACCACCATTATTGAGACAGGCATCGATATTCCAAGCGCCAATACCATCATTATTGAACGTGCTGACCATTTTGGCCTAGCCCAACTGCATCAATTGCGGGGGCGTGTCGGACGTTCTCACCATCAGGCTTATGCTTACCTGCTGACACCACATCCGAAAGCAATGACAGCCGATGCACACAAACGTCTGGAAGCTATCGCCTCCCTTGAAGATTTAGGTGCGGGTTTTGCACTGGCAACTCATGACCTTGAGATCCGCGGAGCCGGTGAACTTCTCGGTGAAGAACAAAGTGGTCAGATGACAACTATTGGCTTCACACTCTATATGGAGCTACTGGAAAGTGCAGTCAATGCATTAAAAGCAGGTCGTGAACCTTCACTTGAAGACTTAAGCAATAGTCAAACTGACGTTGAATTGCGGATGCCTATTTTGTTACCTGATGATTATATTCCTGATGTCAATATGCGTTTGTCTTTTTATAAACGTATTGCCAGCGCCAAAAACGCATCAGAATTAGCAGAATTGAAGGTTGAATTGATAGACCGGTTCGGCATATTACCTGATCCGGGGCGCCACTTATTACAATCAGCAGCCATTCGCCTGTTAGCTCAGAAATTAGGTATTAAACGAATAGAAGCCCATGAAAAAGGAGGGTTTATCGAGTTTAGTGAGGAAAATAAAGTTGATCCAACTTATCTTATCGGCCTGTTACAAAAACAACCTGAAATTTATCGCTTGGACGGCCCCGCTAAACTGAAATTCATTACTGACCTGAACGAAAGAACGACACGCCTAGAATTCATTCAGCAATTACTTGATACTTTTGAACATCATCCAATCTGCTCTTAAGTCACTTCACTTCCCCTATGATTGATTGTCAGTCTGTGGGGGAGTAGATTTGAAGATGCATCGCGATGGCATGGGAGTGAATCCCCGGGAGCATAGGTAATTAAGGGTAAACTTGGTTTTCGTAAAATAATAACCGGATATGATCATAATTATAATAATAGCCTTTATTATCAACCTCATGCAGTAATTTACCTTTTACTTTAATGATCTCTTCTTTCATTAAAGTCATAATTTTTCCTTATAAAATACTAGGTTTTATAATTTTCATAAATATATTAGTAAGTAAAGGAAAAGGCCTTACCCACTTTATTTAAGATAAATTTCAGAAAAAATTGCCAATATGAAATTATCAACCGATCCATTTTACCTACACTAATTTAGTTTTAAGGATATTTTACTATAGTGGTCGTACCAGATCCCTTATATCCTAATAGTCTTGCCAAACAGTACCTTAATGTAACAATCAATCAAATATATTGATTAACTATATAAATCATATTCAAACATATTGTTTATTGTTAAATAGATTATTAGATATTCTCAAATATTATATTATTTTTTAATTGCATTATTCTACACTTCGCCTATACCAATTAGTGAAAATGCTGTTTATCTATTTTTAAAGAAATCAAAGAATAGATATGACAACAAGTATGGAAACCATAATGATGCAAAGTGTTACCGATAATAATATTACTTCCGAGAGTATTTCCTTTAATAATATTTCTATGCAGATTCTGCACGAACTGTTGCAATATCGCAGGCGTCTTACTGATCTAGGGAGAGATTCCGTTAAAGAAGAAAATATTATTAAATCTGTACAATTACCTAGAATTGAATACTTCATCAGGAATAATAAACCTATCGAATTCATTTTACCGGCATTCCCAACCAAG
Organism: Photorhabdus kleinii; assembly: GCF_025384885.1. Classification (NCBI taxonomy): domain Bacteria; kingdom Pseudomonadati; phylum Pseudomonadota; class Gammaproteobacteria; order Enterobacterales; family Morganellaceae; genus Photorhabdus; species Photorhabdus kleinii. The sequence continues at coordinate 4,339 of NZ_JAJAFY010000001.1, read as the reverse complement.
TCACCAAACAGAAATAAAGTACTTGGTACTTCCCCTGATATGGCAGAACGCTTGTCTTTGATTTTTCTTAATTCTCTTTGCCAGCGTATTCAGCTTTATTATCCGCCAGGCGCTCGCATTATTATTTGCTCTGATGGTCATGTCTTTGGTGATCTGATTCGTGTCAGTGATAATGTTATCAGTCAATATCATGAAGATATTAAACAATTACTTCATGAAGTGGGTGCTATCAATTTAAGCACATTTAACCTTAACGACGATAAAGAACTCTGCGAACATAGTGATGATTTCAATTTACAGAGACAGATGTTAGTCAGACATTATGCCCGTTCGGAAGAATCTATCAAAGATGAACTGTTGCAAAATAGTGATGGATTACAACTATATCGCGCAGTCACCCGTTTCTTATATGAAGACAGCTTATTACCCGGCTATACCGGATCAAATAATGCCCTACAAAAAGATGCCAAACAAAGAGCCATCGGTGTTATTCAACGAAGTTGGGCGTGGGGAAGTTTATTAGATACTCATTTTCCAAAAGCCATACGTTTATCTATTCATCCTCAGCCAGCAGACAGTATTAAATTTGGTATTCATATGATGCCAACCCGGGATGATTGGTTAACCCCTTGGCATGGTGTCGCAGCCAATGTAAATGGGCAATTTATACTTATGAAACATAAAGAAGTTCAGATGATGGGCGGAAAATTAGTAAATATTCATGGAAAACCCAGTCACTATGTAATTTGAAGGAAAATAGCGATGACAGAATTAAATAGCTTTCAGACAGAAGAAATAACCCCTTTTGGTTTAAAAATTACGCCTCAATTTTCCGATCAACATATTGATACTTTATCAGTGGAACAACTGAAAGAACTGGCTAGAAAACACCATCTGCTTATATTACGTGGTTTTAAATCTGATTTATCTGATCACGAAAAATATGAAGAATATGCCCGTAATTGGGGAGAAATAATGATGTGGCCGTTTGGTGCTATTTTAGATGTTCGTGAACATCAAGATGCTACCGATCACGTTTTTGATAACAGCTATATGCCGTTGCACTGGGATGGCATGTATAAACCAACAATTCCCGAATTTATTATGTTCCATTGCGCCCACGCACCTGAAAGCGACCAAGGGGGCAGGACAACCTTTGTCAATACTCGTCGTGTTGTTGCTAATGCTACTCAACAGCAATTAGAACAGTGGAAGAATATATCGATTACTTACCGCATTAATAAAGTCACTCATTATGGTGGGGAAGTTCACTCTCCTTTAGTGGAAGAACATCCGGACAGAAACGGATTCGTTATCAGATATAACGAACCGGCAGTAGATGGAGAAAAATTCCTAAATAAACATGCTATTGAATATCATAATATCAGCCCTGATCAAGTAGCAGAATTTCAACAAGATTTTATCAATATATTATATGATAAGCGCCATTTATATGCTCATGCATGGAAAAAAGGTGATCTGGTGATTGTGGATAATTTCTCTCTGCTACATGGACGTGAAGGATTTACTTCCAAATCAGAACGGCATTTACAGAGAATCCATATTCAATCTAATCCGGTATTTAATAATCAGGCGTTAAGATCATAGTATTATTATACAACGAAGAACCAGAAAGATTATTTGACTTCCACTGCAATATATTGGAAGTCAAATGACTATCTTTACGGAAAATTGCATTTATTAATCGAATCCACCACTTATTTCAATTTCAAAAACAAACTCTTTTATGAATTCAATATTATTTCTATGTGCAAATTTTATTTTTGAGAAAAATCTGCAATGAATAAAAAAAACAAGAATTGCAAATACTCCAATAAAATAGCCAGTAAAGGAAATTAAGCTTCCATTTTTAATAAATTCAAACCAAATTCCAGATATATAAACAATAAATAATATCATCATGGAAAAATTAGCAAGTTTGTTTTTATTAAAAAAACAAAAATCAAAAAATAGCAATGGAGATTTTACACTTCTTAGTGAAACTTTTCTGCTCAAGCCAAAATAGATGAAGCAGGCAAGAAACCCCAACAGACTCAAAACCATCAAAATAAACGGAATATATACAATCATGCTCATTTATCCTTAAACTCATGTTTATATATTTCAGTGCCAACTTTGCCATTCATGTCTGTTTCACCTAATGGAGTTTCCCTTGAAATACCACCCCAGCCAATTGAAGGCCCTACACCAAGTGATACACCTATTCCATCTTTTCCTGCTGATATTCCAAATGAACCATCGCCAAGAGCATTATTTTCCACAATAGACATTTTATTTCTCCTCCTTGTTTTTGTTTAATGAAGAAATTTTCTTGCAAAATTCTTGTATTAGACTAAATAAATAAAAAATCCAAATATTGCCCCACCACTACCGCCTACTTTTATACTGAATTTTAATCCATTAATAGCTGGTTGAATATCTAAAAGAAAATACCCTTCTTTAAAAAAGATAATAAGGTACGTTAAAGGAATACTAATCATACAACATACTGAAAAAATCATTCCCCACCCCAATACTAGATAGATAAATTGTTTTAGTCTAAAAATAATGCCCCTTTTATTGTCCATTTTTTCTTCCTTGTGTTTTCTTTGCTCCTTCTTCTGCAATGTAATCTGTTGCAGTTCCAGCATAATTTCCGATAATTGTCCCACCAACCTCGGAAGCTTTATTAGAATAACCTTTAGAAAGCATTGCATTGGTAAACTTACCCCCCACTTTATTACCAATTACAGTACCAACTGCATTACTTAACATTGAGGTTGTAGGATCTTCTCCTTTAACTTTACTTCCTAAATAAGCGCCTCCTGTATTAACAAGAGTGCTAAATAGTGTTCCTTTACCTTGAGTTAATGCGCCTGTTCCTACCGCTATCAGTGTATCTGTTGCACTATAATTTTCTCCTGGCTTCAACGTTAAAAGCTGTTTGGTGGCATCTGTTGCTCCTCCTAAAATGCCGCCACCAATTACTGCCGCAGCCCCAGCAATAGGGGCAACTATAGTCCCTCCTACAGCAGAAGCACCAACTCCCCATGCCGTTACCAACCCTCTTACTGGATCTTGTCCTTCCGGGTGATCCCCTTTGGCATGTTTTGACAATGCCGCTGAAATCTCTTGAGAGGATTGACCTTTATTTGACATAGCGGTAGCCAGACTTGATGCTGACCGACCGTAATCCGCCATCCCTTTTGGCAAACTCAGTGCATTATTGTCCGTCGCATTCTTCCCTGCCTGGGCCCCGGTAACGGCGCTCCCGGTAGAGTCACCGGCAATGCCGCCTGCCAGCCCGGCTGCCAGGGTAGAAAGGGTGCTGATAGTTTGCTTCTGCTCCTCCGTTAACTCACTGACTTTGGCCCCGTCGCCATAAAGTTGCTTAATCAGTACCTGTGCGGCCAGTTCACCGGAAGCGGCACCGGCTGCTCCCGCCAAAGCGTTGTTACCACTGACTTCCGCCGCTACCGCGCCTAAAATCGCATGGGCCAGCGTATTGGTGGCGATATCCACCTGATGGGTTTGTGGGTCGGTGGTCAGCGCTTTTATCACCCCGGCCAGATACGGCGACGCGCCGCCGGCCAGCGCCTGACCGAGATTATTCCCCGCCAGGCCCTGAATCGCTGCCGTGGCCGCCTGTAACGCTTTCTGATATTTGCCGCCGGTCCCCAGGCCGGAGTCATTCAGCGCTTGCGTGTAAGCCGTGTCATAAATTTGTTGGTTGATATCCGCCGGCGTTGGGTGTTTATTGCCCCGGTTAACCAACTTTTCTCTGGCATCGGCTTTGTCCTGTTCACTGATATGATTGAGTTTCGCTTTCGCCGCCTGGGTGGCGATAATTTTCCCTTCCGTCCCGGCTATCTCGGTCATCTGGGCGCTGAGTTCGCCAATCAGTTGCGCCTGTTTCAGCCGCTGCTGTTCTTTTTCCTTATCAAATATCGGACTCAAGACATTGGCCGCATTATCGGTATCACGGCTTAAGTTCGCGATATCCTGCGTTTGGTGCGCTTTGTCCCGAATAATCAGGTTGCCGTCACTGACCGCGGCATGCGTGATACTGCTGTCATGGCCCTGATTATTTGAGCCTGTCAGCGCATTGACCGCCAGATTATTCAGCACCTGACCGGTGGTTGGTTGACCGAGGCTGACGCCCGCACTCTGCTGTTCGACAGTAAAGTCCGCTTTATTTTGAATATCTTTAAAACCCAGTGTTCCGGTGTTGAGGGTGTTTTTGGCTTTGTCAGCTTGACTCGCTATCACCGCACCGTCCAGTTGGGTGTGGTCGCCGACGTTAACCTGATAGCCGCCTTTGCCGGCAAACAGCCCGGTC